>CAJPUN010000012.1 GCA_905373835.1 Candidatus Saccharimonadota bacterium | reverse complement strand
CGGCCACTTGGTGGAGTATACCCGCACCGAAAATGTTCCGGCCAGATGAATCACAAAGCCTATCGTCCCCACATTCGCTGGCCTTCTAGAATATTTTCTTGTTCGGCGAGGAGGTTGTAGAAAATAACAAAGCTCCAAAGTTGGAGCTAACACATCATACCATAAAGCAGCCTATCGATAAGCCGGGTTCTGTCGTGGATGATCATCTATCTAGTTTGCAAATTGCTCTGCAAATCGAGCGGTTAGCGATAGCCACAAGCGGATCACTCATCCGTGGCTATCTCCTTGCAGCCAACAGGGTTTACCTCCGCGGCATGTCACCATGCAGCGCTGTGAGCTCTTACCTCACTCCTTTCACCCTTACCCCGCTACTTAGAGCGCTACTGCGCACGAGTATTGGTGTTGCGGAGCGGTATCGTTTCTGTGGCACTTTCCCTAGGGTTACCCCCGGTCGCCGTTAGCGACTGTCGTATCCTGTGCTGCCCGGACTTTCCTCTTGCCAAGTAGCAAGCGATCATCTAATAGACTGCCTCCCTATTATAGCATAAGGGATTTATGACGAGTGGATGCCAAAGCCTTCATCTTCAGTGCAGGGCCCTCTTCATCACTTCATCCGATGGAGTGTGCTAATCGGTTGTAATAACCGATTAGCAGCCCTGGCTTCAAGAGGTCGATACTCGGGGAGTATCGACCCTTATAGCGTTCTATCGGAGGGAGTGATGAAGAGGACCCGTGTGTGATAGTGATACTCTTAGCCTTCAACCATCAAAAATCCCAGACTCACCCCAGGCGCTTGATATTCCCCTGCATGATGCAAGGTGGGTTTCCTCATCCATACCCACGGGTATGGTGAATGTTGGAATCCCTATCATATGATGTTAGGAAAATCATACACGCCCGATATTTGTCTGGGACACTCTTAGTATACCACAGAATGGCGAGCAGCGTCACATTTGCGGTGTTGTGAGATCCTCACACTCTCTTCCTTGGTGCTAAACAAGTCAATACCACTGAATATTAGCCTCTTGTATTGGCGATAGCGATATCAAAACGAATGACAGCTGTTCTGTTCTACTGAAATTGGGTACAGATAAGCTATTGCCACTCAGCTCTCATCAAGCTCGCTTATTTCCGAGCCCCACGTTTTTAAATCAAAAGGCTCCTACTCCTAGCCAAGCGACACGCCAAACACCAGCGAGAAAAGCTGCAAGATACCCCTGATGACTGCCATCATCACATTGCCAATGGCCGAGCTGCCGACCAATACCAACACAAAGACCAGCATTAGGCCGTACTGCTCCACTACCTCCATGCCGCGGCGTACAAACTCTGGCGCCAAAGCATACAGCACACGTGAGCCATCCAGCGGCGGAATCGGCAGCATATTAAAGACAAAGAAACCAAGGTTCACGCTTACCGCCGTCGCAAGCAGCGGCTGCACCGCCGGCCCCGCGATCGTCGCATATAGGCCAAAGCAAATGAAGGCAATGACGAAGTTCGTCAGCGGCCCAGCGAGCCCCACCAGCGCTGCGCCCCATTCATCGCCACGCACTCGCTCGGGATTATACGGCACTGGCTTGGCCCCACCAAACACTGGTAGGCCCAGCAATGCCAAGCTCAGCGGCAGGAGGATGGTCAAGAATGGATCAATATGATGCACCGGGTTGAGCGTCAAGCGCCCCTGCTCCTTAGCCGTATCATCGCCCAGCCAGTACGCCACAAAGCCATGCATCGCCTCGTGCAGCGTCATCGAGATAAGAATAACGACAAGGACGATAATGAGGTGAGCGATATCAATATGCATTTCTTTATTGTACCACATTGCCTACCCACCTTGACATTGCCTCCGTGGCAGCGTATACTAATACAGATTGTAATAATATAAGTTATAAGTGAATAAGTGGAATAAGAATATGGCAGCACGATGTGAACTGACTGGCAAGGGCAAGCAATTCGGCAACAATGTGAGCTTCTCGTTGCGACGCACCAAGCGAGTCTTCAAACCAAACCTTCAGAAAAAGACCTTCGTTGTAGATGGGCAAAAGATTACTATGGTTCTCTCGACCAAGGCGATCCGTACCCTCAAGAAAAAAGGCCTGCTCACCAGCGCCAAGACAAAGGCCAAGGCTGCGGCGTAGTCGCCCAGAGCAAACGATAACTGTAAATATCCCCTGCGTAAGGGGATATTTTGGTGGTTACTTCGCTTTATCTAACTCAGCAATCGTCGCGAGCACGCCAGCGAACTGCCGGGCAAACTCTGGCCGCAGCACCAGTACACGCTGGGTGCCAACCGCTTCGCTGGTGACGATACCTGCTTCGCGCAGGACTTTGCAGTGGTGCGAGACAGTCGAGAGTGAGAGATTATGATCGATCTGGCTGCAGCCCAGCCGCCCCTCCGCAGCCAAGCGGCGGACAATCCGCAGCCGCAGCGGATCGGACAGAGCGGCAAAGACATGCTCTGGTGCGAGTGCGTCAGTTGGGGTGTTTTGTTGGGATGTCATTTCCTTTGTATTGTCTCATACCTGCTGGTCATTGCCAAGGCAAACACTACCACACCGGCCGCCACCAGTGGAATTACCTGAGCTGGCTGGCCACTAATAATCGCACCGCCCAGCATACCACCAAAGCCTTGACCAATGTAAATACTGGATGAATTGAGTGAAAGATTCAGCTGAGCCCGTTCTGGAGCAAGCGCAATGACGCGGTATTGCTGAGCAATCGTGGCAATCCAAGCACTAGCCGTCCATAACAGCACACTGCCACCAACGAGACCAAGCGCACCTGGCATCCCAGCCGCCACACCAAGCAAAGCAAGCGCCAACGCAAAGGCAAGCATTGCCCAGCGGGCCAGCCAAATGTGGGAAAAACGATCGGTCAGCCAGCCGCCTAGCACACCACCCAAGAGTGAGCCTATACCAAAGATGAGCAAAATCAGGCTAAAGTATTCGTGCAGACCCGCCTGCTGCACCACCGCACTCAGATACGAAATCACGCTGGTGCCAGCGACAAATATCACTACTGTTATCAATAACGTCAGTGCAACCTGACGATTAGCCAGGCCCGCCACCAATGCCCGAACGGTTGGCGCCTGCTGCGCTGGCTGCGCTTCACGCGCCCGAATGCCCAGCACAATGCCACACAACACCAGCACCGCAGCCACCGCCATTGCCCAAAACAGCGCGTGGTAACCATAGCGCTCTCCCATAACCGAGCCCAGCGGCACAGCGAGTACCGTTGCCATCGTCATACCTGTTGTAACGACGGAGATTGCCTTGCCACGATGCTTGGCCGGGGCAAGGCTAGTCGCTAAGGCCATTGCCGTTGGCATCATCATAGCTGAGCCCAAGGCTGCCATCACTCGAGCCACCATCATCCATACAAATGACGATGCGAGCGCTGCCACTCCATTACCAATTGCAAATATCGCCAGTGCTAGCACCAAGGTCGACCGCCGATTGCGCCGCCCCATCACCATGCCACACAGTGGTGCCGCCAGTGCATACACCCACGCAAACACCGTCACCAAGAGACCAGTCTGCCCCAGCGACACCCCAAGTTGCTGTGCCACCTGTGGCAACACCGCTGCCAGCATGAAGCCATCCGCCCCAATCACGAAGGCTCCCAGTGCTAGCACCGCAATCTTACCCCACGGCGTGATTGATTGTTGTTCCATAAAACCGTTCCTTTCTTCGATATAAATCGAAATAATAGTGATATTTCGAAGTGTATCGAATTTAGTGTGCTGTGTCAAATCGACCACATTATGACAATGATTTCACTATGAATCTCACAATCCTCATCACTATCTCGCACTCATTTCTTGAGAAACCTATAGGGACTGGCCCCATCTCGCCCATCAACCCACCAACACTCGTGCTGGCTACAACTAATATTCATACCCCACCAGATAAAGCAGCGAGGAGAAAAACGGAGTGAAGATGTATCATAAAAACCAGCCTCTCTATGAGGCTGGTTGCGCTTGGGGTATATGAATCCTAGCTTCGAGCCAGCTCAAACACCGTCAGCACTTCGGGCAGGTTACTCGCTGCTTTGATCTTGAGTTTGGGTTTTTGCTCGACTGGTGCACCGAGCTCCTTCTCAAAGACCTCCACTGTGTCTTGCGGTACTTCGTACTGCAACGCACTATCGGCATAATGAACGGGCACTACTACTCGTGGCTCGATCTTGCGAATAATGGCGGCGGCGCTCGTCGCATCCAGCGTGTAGCCATAGCCACCCACTGGAATAATGACAATGTCGATCACCCCCAGCGCCTCGAGCTGAGCATCGGTAAGCTCTGGCGTAATATTACCAATCACCGCAATGCGAATATCGCCACACTCAATGCGATACACCGTAGAGAGCTGCTCACTCTCTGGCGTGTCGATGTGGCGCGTGGCAGCAATGCCGTGGATGGTGTAGTCACCCACTTCATACTCGCCAGGCTGGTCGATGATAAGGCGCGCCTCGGGACTATTGATCGCAAAGCGCTCTTCAGTCGCAAGCTCTACTGCGTCCTTCGTCTTAGCGTCCTTCAGACCGAGCAGCGATAGCTTGGGGTCGACCGCCAGCGTGGTTTTTTTCGTCGCGATGATGACGGTGTTGCCACCTTTGTATTCGATATCAAGCATGATTCTCTCCTTCGTCTTCTTTTAATATATTATCAACGTCTACCAATACGGTATGCTTGTTGGTCAGAATGGTAGTGATGAAGCGGTCGCGCACGCTCAGCCGGTAATAGAACTCGTCGTAGCTCAGGATGCTATACGTCAGCTCGCGCCCCTCCTGCCGCTCGATAACCGCCACCACGCTGCGCACCTTAGCGGCCGAGAGGTTACCCACGAGCAGCAGGTCGATCGTACTGGCTGATCCTTTCACCAACGCCCCCGCCGCAATCGCCACACGCAGGCGCGGCAGCTGCATAATCGCATCTTGCCAAGCAGGCCGGTAACCCGATTTGTTCTTGGCTGGAGCAATTTTTTGGTCGGCAAAGATGACGCGCAGTGGTGGATAATATTCGTACTGCTGGTTTACTTCGTAGTACAATTTGTTATCCACGCTGTCGCTCGTAATGATCCCCACCTCCAGCATATTGAGCAGCTCACGGCGCACCGAATTAATCTGCTCATTAATCAGCCGCGTAATCTCGCGCACATAAAATGCCTTTCCTGGATTATTCAAGAAAAGGTGGAGCAACTTCACACGAGTTTTTGATCCAAACAGTGCATCTATCATACGGTCACCAACTAGATTTATGGTATCACATCTGGCGCGCTTGCGCGAGCACCTCACCAAGGTACGTCTCGGCATCCTCCAGGCCGCACCATATGATGTCTGGGTTGCGCCGCAGCCAGGTCATTTGCCGCTTGGCCAGGCGCCAGTCTGCTGTGCAAAATGCCGCTTTGGCTTGCTCAAGCGTATACTCGCCCTGTTGTAATTTATGTATAATTGGGTAGATATTCCCTGTCATTGCTTCACTGTCCCAGCCGTATTGGGCTGCTAAGTCCGTTGCTTCTTGCACAACACCATGTGCAAAAAGCTGCTCTGTCCGCTCAGCAATACGCTCACGCAGGACATCACGCGGTGTTGCAATACCTACAACCCATGTATTTTTATCAACATGTGCTGACCTCTGTAACTGTTGTCCTTCTCGCACTATTGTATTAATGACATGCCTTTTGTTGTATTTATTATTGGGTAATTCTATGTTGTGCACTCGACAATGTTCGTGCAAAGTTTCTATAGAATAGCCCTGTAACTGCTGCATAAGCTTTTTGTTCACCGTCGGAAATTGAAATTTATACAACACTGCATCGACATACAAGCCCGTCCCACCGACGAGAAATGGGATGCGCCCACGCTGGCGAATAGCCGCAATCTGCTTATTAGCATAGCGCTGAAAATCCACTACTGTGAAGCGTTGGCCCGGCTCCACCAAGTCTAGCCCCCAGTGTGGCACAAGGGCTTGTTCGTGCGGCGAGGGCTTGGCAGTGCCAATATCCATACCCTTGTAGATGGTGCGCGAATCGGCGCAAATAATCTCACCACCGTACTGCCTCGCAAGGCGAATCGCTAAGCTAGTCTTACCGCTAGCAGTCGGCCCAACGATGGCAATAAGCGGCACGGTAGGCGGTGCGTTATTTTTTGTGAGCATGCGAGCTACCTTTCAGATTATTATGCTGCGCAGCAAGTGGCCGCCAGCGACGCTGTGCAAAATCAACCACGCGGTACGAATCATCACACTGGATCCCATCGTGCTCGAGCAATTGCCGTTGCACCACCTGCCCACCCGGAAAGCCGACCGCAAGGCCTCCCTTGCAATTAACAAGTCTATGCCACGGCAACTCCTCCGGCCCACCGTGGGCAATCTCTCCTACTCGCCGTGCAGCATATGGGTGGCCAGCAAAAGCTGCCAAGTCGCCATAGGTTGTCACTGTATCATCCGGTAGCTGCGCCATCAGCTCGTAGACGGCATCACGCAGGCTCATCGCTGGCAAGTCGCTCAATTGCCACCTCCACTTCGTACCAATTTGTGCAGCGCACTACCCCAGCTGGCAATGTTGCGGCTTGGTTCCAGGCATAATCGCCAAAGAGCAGTGCGTTGCGGCCATGTGCTGCCACCGCTTGGCAGTGCTTGAGCTGGTCGTCGATCAGCACATCGGCGTTGATTTGCGTCATCAACTCTGCCTTGGTGGCAAGGTGCGAATCATTAGTTAACTCATCCCAAATACCCGAGAAATAAACCGCCGTGCTCACAAAGATACCTGGAAAATGCTCGTCGATCCAAGCTATTGTATCACCCTTTACTTGTAGGCAGCGTGACGTTGCAATCATCAGATGATGGTGTTGTGCCAAGCGCTCTAGCACCTCCAGCGCACCGCCAATGTGCCCATAGCCCGCGCTTAGGCTCGTGCTCACAATCTCGGCACTGCGCCGCTCCACTTCAGCATTATCCACCTGCCACATCTTGGCCCAGTGCTCGTCGTAGTCATCGACCGTCAGGTTCGTCCCCCAGCGCTGGTTGCTAAAGGCGACGATGCCAGCGGCATTCTCCGCCAGCACGTCGTCGACATCCACAGCAATGCGCAGGCGGCGCATTAGCTGAGCCCCTCTAAGTACACTGCCAGCTCATCCAGCGGCACTGTTGTCTCGCCCTGCTGGGTGCGCACGCTCACTTGGCGGTTGGCTTTGTCGCGTGGGCCAACGATAATCTGCACCGGAATTTTTACAACAGTAGCTTCGCGGATCTTTTTACCGAGCGATTCATTGCGCATATCTGTTGTATATCTTACCTCGTTGTATTTTATAGGATGCATCAGTACCACTGTTTTGAGTACCGATGTGATTTCATCAACATAGTCTTCTACGGTGTTGTTGATGGTGAGAATACGGACTTGCTCAGGCGCGATCCAGAAGGGGAACCACCCCGCTGTGTGCTCAATAAAGACACTCAGGAAGCGCTCAATCGAGCCCAGCAGCGCGCTATGAATCATCACTGGCCGAGCCATGTCACCCGCTTCATCGGTATATTCGAGGCCAAAGCGCTCGGGCTGGACGAAGTCGAGCTGCACCGTCGCCACCTGGTGCTCACGGCCAATCGCATCCGTCGCCATGAAGTCGATCTTCGGCCCATAAAAGGCCGCCTCGCCCTCCTGCTCGAAGTAATCTAGCTGCTTGGCCATCACAGCTGCCTTGAGCTGAGCCTGGGCCGATTGCCACAACTCTGGCGCTCCAAGGTAGCCCTCGCCCTCATCGCGATAACTCAGGCGGACACGCAGCTTCATCCCCACAATGTGGTACAACTCCTCGGCACAGGCCAGCAAATTACTCATCTCCTGCTCGATCTGATCTGGCCGGCAAAACACATGGCTATCATCCTGCGTCAGTGAGCGCACCCGACTCAAGCCGCCCAGCTCGCCAGTTTTTTCGTCGCGGTAGTCGGTCGTTGTCTCTAGGTAGCGCACAGGCATATCGCGGTAGCTGCGCGGTTGGCTAGCAAAAATCTGTGTGTGGTGCGGGCAGTTCATCGGCTTGAGGGCCATCTTGTCACTCGTCTCTTGGCTCGTCACAAGGAAGAGCTCGTCGCCAAACTTCGCCCAGTGCCCACTCGTCTCATACAAATCTTTCTTGGTAATGTGCGGCGTCCAGACTTTGGCAAAGCCGTATTTCTCACGCAACTGGTTAGAGAGCTGCGCTGCTTTATCACGCAAGATCGTGCCACGTGGTGTAAAGAGTGGCAAACCCACCCCCACCAGTGGCGACATTGTGTAGAGATCGAGTTCTTTGCCAAGCTTGCGGTGGTCGCGCTTTTTGGCTTCTTCGCGCATCTGTAGGTAGCTATCAAGCTCTGCTTGTGTTGCAAAGGCCACGCCATAGAGCCGCTGCATCTGCGACCGGGTCTCGTCGCCTCGCCAGTACGCACCAGCCACACGCAGCAGCTTGAAGGCTCCCACCTTACCCGTGCTCTCTACGTGCCCACCACGGCACAGATCGGTGTAATCGCCCTGAGAGTAGAGTGATACCGTCTTTACCTTGCTCTCACCTTCTGCAGCGCTACCAAGGGCCTCTCCAGCCAATTCTTTGGCAATGGTCGTCCCCGAGCGCTTCAGGTCATTGAGCAACTCAACTTTATATGGCTGATCTGTCTCCTTCGCCCAAGCAATCGCCTCATCTACCGGCACATCGCGGCGTGTAAAGGGTAGATCGCGCGCAATAATGCGCCGCATCTCCTTCTCGATTTTGCCAAAATCTGCCTCAGATATCGTCATATCACCAAGGTCAATGTCATAATAGAACCCCTGATCGATAGCTGGCCCCACGCCAAACTTCGCCTGTGGCCACAAATGCTGGACGGCTTGCGCCATGATGTGCGCCAAGCTATGGCGCATTGCTTGCTGCTCGCTATTCATTGCTTTGTTTGCTCATCACCTTCTCTCCTGCGCACTGGCAGCTAGAAGCCAACTCGCTCCTCCTTGTATATAAATTATTTTGATAAAAATAAAAACATGCGCCCTGGCACGGATACTCCATCCGACCAATCTCGCATGTCTCGGGCCGCTTGCACGCAAACGGCGGTTCCACCGGACTTCTTGGCGCTTACCGCCAAGCACTCATGACGCAACGTTCTCGCACATCACGACAGCCCACGAAGCTCGGGAGGCTGGTGAGGCCCCGTCAGCACTTACCATCTATTGTATAACGAGAGTGGGGGTGGGTGCAAATAGTGTCAGCCTCAACCTCTCCCAACTACATCGCCCTCACGGCAAACCCATCGCGCAAGAAAATATCTGGAGGCCAGTGGCTGTGAGGGCGGATAAGCTCTGTGATTCATCTGGCCGGAACATTTTCGGTGTGATGGGTTTGTTGTGAGGGCGAAGATGATAAGTTTGCACGTTCAGGTATATGTCCCGTGTACCCTTGCCCTCCCCTGCATCTTCTGCTACAATACACGTGTCGGGCGATTAGCTCATTTGGCTAGAGCGCTTCATTGACGTTGAAGAGGTGAGAGGTTCGAATCCTCTATTGCCCACCATTTCGGTCTATTTGCCTATATACCCATTATCGGTCTGTAGGGTGTATCGGCACAAAAGCACTTACTGCTACAGTAAGTGCTTTTTGTTATAGTACAACTCCGTTACATTGCGTCACTACCAGCTCACACCACAAACTTGCAAAACGCAAGCCTTGATGCTACGCTAAAGTCATGACACGAACAGCTCACAAACGCTCAGCCTGCCCCATTAGCTACAGCCTCGACCTTTTTGGCGACAAATGGACACTCCTCATCATGCGCGACGTGCTGCTCTTTGGGCGCTGCTACTTCCGCGAATTCGCACGCGATGAGCGCATTGCCAGCAATATTTTGGCCGATCGCTTGGCGCGGTTAGAGTCGGCCGGCTTGCTTGATAAGCAGCGCGATCCACTCCAAGGTAATCAATACATTTACAGCCCAACGGACAGCAGCTGGCAGCTCTTGCCGCTGCTCGTCGAACTGCTCTTTTGGGGTGCTTGCGCCGACCCACACGCAGCTGTGAGCGATGACTATCGCACCACCATTGCCCACGAAAAAGATTTGCTCAAACAAGAAATCATGCTTGCCGCAAAAACCGGCACCTTCGTTGATTACTACCACAACACCATGGGTATACAGGGGTAGAGCCTCTCACAAAAAATTGATACATAGTAAAAACATGTACTATATTTTAGTTGCAAATTGCAAGTGATTTACCCTGCTTGGCATCGCTACTTTTCCTCATGAGCCTACCTTCCGCACTCTCGCAAATTCACATTATATGAATTATAACAAAAAATATTCACATAATAGCGTCTTCTTGTCGCCACCTATCCTTCGCTCACAAGCGCCTTGATGCTGTCGCAATCGACCATGACTGTAACCTCTCAGCCCATCATATCGCTTGCAGATTACAAGCAAAATGACGCGCCATGTCGCAGTCTATTTGCTGGTTTATTATGAACAAAATATGGGCGAATTCACACACTGCGCCACACTCACCCAGACCACCTGCCTCGCCCAAGAAATCGCTCACACCATCATCAAATTCACGCATCAACTATGCAATATAAAGCATATGCTTATCAAGCATTACACACTATCTGTACACTCCTCTCCATTATCTCTACGAATGAAGCAGCAAAAAACCAGCGCCAACAAATGAAAATTTGGTGTATATATTCACATCACTCATACATCCTGTCGCTAAGCTATCACAAGTTCGCCCGCTCCAGACTATTGTGTCCTAAGCAGTATAAAGAAACCTGGCATGCCACCACTTCTTTGAGCACCCCACCCTCCTCACAGCACCACCTAGCAGGCATAGCTGTGGTTTTTCACCTAATATTCATCCACACCACATCATTAGTTATCCACATTGCCTATGGCCATTTTGCTGCTCATCGTATGCGTTTGGTGATATAATGCACGCACTGTTTGTATTTGTATTTTGGTATTTTTGTAGTATAACAGTTATTTTGATAAGCTGGCCTCTGTAAAATTTCATCAGAACCCTTTGTGCTCTACACTCTCCCGTTTTGATTTCCATCACACTTTCGAAATATTGAACCGTAGCAGGCACGAAATTCACTTCCCAAAGTTTTCTGGAAAATATGACAGGAAGAACGTCCTACCACCGACTGACGGGTTGTAATTTTAATACCATCATAGTATTATTCTACTGTTATGCATGGACAGAATTCCAAGGTTAGATTCCCTTTTCGAGTCAATGGCTGTACTGTCATAGAACAGTATACTGGTTCGGATTGGAAGTTTGGTGACGATTACTTTAGCACGAATGATCTCTTTGTTTCTGTATACCCCAAGAACAAGCCGATTGATTTTGATCATTCAAAGACATTTGGCAGCAGAGATACGCCTTGGTACATTAAAGTGTCTCTAAACATTTTCCCCGAATCAAAGGAGATCCGAGATACTTTATACATGCTGTCTAGTACATCATTTCTTGAGGGGTGCGCCAGATGTATGGTGGTATGCTCACCATCCTTTCTCGAAGATAGTGTCCGCAAGATATCGTTGGATCCAGTACTGAAACAGTATCCTGGGGTAAAACCTCTTGTACTGGAGTGGCTCGATCTAACGGCAATCTATGACTTTGCTCAAGATGTTCTTCTCGATGCAGATGTTTGGCCTTCTATTGATCACCCATACGGTGACTACGGTAGCTCTAATAGCTGTATTGGAAATTACATTTTTGACGACACTGACTTCGGTTACCTAAGCGATGAAGAACTAGACAGGCCATTCCGAGGACAAGAAATAGTCGTTGATGATGTCATATCGACATAGGCTATTGCGGCTATATTTGTAATATGCTAATTTGCTATACCTACAAGCACGCGTAGCCTATTGGATTGACGGTATTTATTTACTTTATTTACTCTTTCTTACGCTGCTTTTTAGCGGCTTTTTGGGCTTGTTTGGCGGCTTTGGCGCGGTCGCGCGAGCCGGTAGTGGCCTTGACGGTTACGTCAAATTTGTCGAGGTAGCGGCCAAACGCCAGGTGTGTCTGGGCATTGAAGGCACCAATCGCACTAAAGCAAATGGACGTGACGGGCATAAGAATCCACT
This sequence comes from Candidatus Saccharimonadota bacterium, assembly GCA_905373835.1. GTDB lineage: Bacteria > Patescibacteriota > Saccharimonadia > Saccharimonadales > Saccharimonadaceae > Saccharimonas. The sequence continues at coordinate 2,199 of CAJPUN010000012.1, read as the reverse complement.
GCGCCACCATGGCAAAGCTGCGCCGGCGCTTGTAGCGCTCGGGGCGGGGCGGCAACATCTTGAGCATCAAGAAGACGGTGATAAAGATACCGATCATCGCGAAGCGCTGCAAATTACTAATCACCTCGGGCAGCATGTGCACCGCATAGCTGCGTGATGATTCTTGATTGATCAACAGTGGTACCCACCCACCAAAGGTCACCAAAAATGCCATCACAGCCAGGGTCACATGCCCATCGAGCAAGCGCATGAAGCGGGCAAATACCTCAGCAAATGGCACATTGCGCCGCCGCGTAAAGGTGCGTATTGCCACATATGGGATGTCCGACGCACCGTAGCTCCAACGCCGGAGCTGCTTAAACTGCGCCACTACTGTCCCCCAGAAGGTGTTGTCCATCACGGCATCTTGGTAGATAGGCACATGGATAGGCAAAACACTGTAGTCTCCCGCAAAGTAGAAGTAGCTGCGCCAGTACTGGTGGCCATCCTCCACAATGCTGCGTGTGCTCCAGAAGTTCATCTCCACCAGAGCGTCCATTGGCTGCGAGTGCGAGGCAAAGTTGCGCAGTGTGTGGGGGCGCATACTGCTGATGATCGTCCAGAAGGAGTTACCCGTCGCAATCACCCGCATCGGTGCTGGCGCGTCCCAGATATTGCCAAAGTATAGTGCAATCGGCTGATACGACAGACGCTTGCGCTCGGGGTGAACGATATACTCATACGCCACATAGTCGAAGTATGATGGATATGGGCGATTGTCGCTGTCGAGCGTGGTGATCATCACATCACTGTAGGCAATCCCCTGCTCGTCGCAATAGCGCTGGAGCTGCTTACCAGCATAGGTGATGTTACCACCCTTACCAATCACCTCATCAGGCATGTCCTTAGGGTGCATGATGGTCTGGAAGGTGAAGAATACATCGCCATACTCCTGCTGGAGGCGAGCAGCTGTGCGGGCAATATCTACCCCACCACGCTCCTCGTAGGCAAGGACGAGGATGATCTGTTCGTTGTTGTACGTTGTGTTCTTAACTGACTCGATGGTAGGCTGCAAGACATCATACGACTCATTGTACGCCGCTACAATCACTGCTTGGTAGAGCTGCGATGGCCGCGGGAAGCTCGCTGGGTCGGCCGCCATAAGGCGGAGATTCTCGCGGTGCTCTTGGGCATGGAACTCGCGCTGATGCCGCTTCGGTAGTGGCTGCTGCTGGATGGCAGCATAGCTTGCTACTGGGTCTTCGAGCTGCTCCAGACGCTGCCGCCAATTGACTATCTGCGCCTTCTCCAGCTGGTGGTGGCCTGTCAGTGTACGGTAGGCAATGCCAATCGAGCGGACAATCACACTCATCACCAAGACGAGAAGGTAGATAGACGCCCACAGTGGATTGATCAAAGACAAAATGATAAACAAAATCAGCATCCCATAGCTCAAGAATGCTGGGAGAATTTCAAATAATCGGTAGAGGAGAGTGCGCTTGCCCATGGGCAGCTCAAGATCGTTGTGGTTCATTTATCGATACGCCAGGTGCATTACTGCTAATCCATACGAGGCAGCAACCAGCAGCACCAATACTGCTGCCGCCCCCACAAAAAGCGCTGTCTGGCGGCGCTGCAGGCTATACAGCTTAACCATCAGGCCAATGTGCACCACCATTACCAGCGCACCAAACAACACAAAACTGAGCAAATAATACCAATAACTCTTATAAAAATGCGCCTCACCAAAGGCGGTGTAGCGCACATAAACCTGCACATCGCGCACCTGCAGCGTGAAGCCCATCACCAGCATATAGATGATGCCCGCGACAAATACACCAACCAGCGCCGCAAAGAATGGCCGATCGGCCGCGATCGTGCGGAGAGGGGTGCGCAAAAAATCCTTCTTCTCTTTGGTCATAAACAAATGGAGCCGCTGACCGGACTCGAACCGGTGACCTACGCTTTACGAAAGCGCCGCTCTACCAACTGAGCTACAGCGGCATCACCGCTATATTATACTAGAGGCGAGGCGAAAATGGAAGGCAGCGCGGCGTGATAGCCTGTAGAAGCTACCCCGCTGCAGGATGATGAGCTACTGCGAGAGCGTTGTGGCTGAGGGTACGATGGTAGTGCTCTCCTAACGTTAGCTCTCCCTCCCCACCACTTCATCCGATGGAGTGTGAAAACTCGTTGTAATAACGAGTTTTCAGCCCTGGC
>CAJPUN010000011.1 GCA_905373835.1 Candidatus Saccharimonadota bacterium | reverse complement strand
CTGGCCTCCAGATATTTTCTTGCTCAATGTGCACGTGGCGCTTGCTGTGGGATCATCATGTATTGACAATCTGTGCCGCGAAAATAGTAAGTGCGAGTCACCTTAGCGTGCTACTTCCTACTCGATAGCGTATACTACTAATATATGAACTCCACTCCACCAGCCACCCCGCCCACTGTCTTTTGCTCCTATGCCTTTACCGGTGAGGACGAAGCAGTGGTGCGGGCACGGATGCGTGGGGTGGTGGCAGCGCTCGAGCAGGTGGGCTGTGCGGTGTATTGTAATCTCTTCGACCCAGCCTGGTCTAGCTACCATACGCCAGGTGAGTTCATCCGTCGTGCGCTGAGCGTGTTGCCCCAGTACGATATGGTACTCGTGGTTCAAGCGTCGCCGCGGCGCAGCGAGGGGATGCTCATGGAGGTGGGTGCGGCGCTGGCGCTGGGCAAGCCAATCGCCCTGGCGCAGCACCACAGCGTTGGCCAGCAGAGCTACCTGAGCGACCAGCTCATCGCCACGCGGACGGAGCTATGGCGCAGCGAGGCAGAGCTGCCAGCGGTGGTGCAGCAGCTGGTGAGTAATGATAGCTAGAATACACCAACTTTGACATCCACCGCCGTCTCTGCTACAATCAGTCGGAAGTATTAATAATTATAAGGAATCAGATGAAAGCAGTCATTCAGCTTGGCGGCAAGCAGTATCTCGTCGCCGAAAAAGAGACCCTCCTGGTGGACCGCCTCCCGGACGGCACAAAAGCGCTCGAAGCCGATGCACTCCTGACCATCGATGGCGAGACGACCACAGTTGGTACGCCGCACGTTGCAGGCGTCAAGGTCAAGGCCGAGGTCGTAGAAGCGCTCGTTAAGGGCGACAAAATCCGCGTCATTCGCTACAAAGCCAAAAAGCGCGTCCACAAAGAGCGTGGCCATCGCCAGCAATACAGCCGCATTACGATCACATCGATCAAATAGCTGCAGTGTATATGTAACACTACAAAACCACCCAGGTGATGGGTGGTTTTTGGTTCTAAAGCTACGTGAACTGCTCGCCACAGCAGAGTACAGGGAGCTATATTAGAATTATTCTGAATATGGTATAGAATTGTTCATTTGCTTACCTCTGTTATTTGCCTTGGAGTATGCTTCTATAGTATGCTAAGAGGGACGTATATCTAACACACAGAGGGAACAAGATGACATACAACACAGCACCCCGCGCGGGCGATGCTTTGCGTCGCGTGCCACACGCAGCCAATACTGACGCTGAGTGTGCACCACCGGGCCAGCACGAGCGGCCGGGCTTATTGGCTGAGCAGCTCACCGCAGTCGTCCAGGATACTATTACCACCCAGTACAGAAGTGCGCGCCGACGTGGTGCGGCTGACCGGCAGCGCTACGACGGTGGTGAGGTGCGCAGTGTATACTTTGGCCACAAAACTGATAGTGGGCAGCGCCTCACCCTGAGTGCCCGGGCTGCTTTGGATAAAGATGGCCGGGTGCGCGACCCGCATATTATTATGCATGAGGTGGATGAAGATGGCATATACACTGGCAAGGTGCGGTTGTATTGTCTCGATACGACTAGCCACAGCAACACATTACTGGCCGAGCCACAGGTATTTTGCTATGAGCACGATACCGCCGATACAGATGATGCATTTGTACCAATAGATAAAGCGCAGCCAACAGAGGTAGATGGCCAAGAACTGGCCGAGGTGTGTGCACTACTTCAGCACGCGACAGTCCAGTCGCCAGAACATTACGCTCACCAAGCGCTCAACAAGGTACGTAGTATGCTGCCATGGCATGAGCGCTGGGGGTTAACGGCTATACATATTGCAGAACAAATGGCACAGCGTGCATTGCAGTTGGTAGGATAGTCTATCGCTATTTTGTGAAGGCCAGCGCATACCCCTCACTTCGCACATGAGTGAGCTGGTGCGCGGCGGCGCGAGCAATGATGCGTGAGTGCTGGCAGGGGTCGGCCTCGAGGATGAGCAGGCCGCTAGGTGCGAGCCATTGCTCCGTCTGAGCGAGGAGGATAGAGATGAGCGCGAGCCCATCGTCCTCAGCAAAAAGCGCCAGGGTTGGCTCGTGCGCTGTCTCGCGGTCGTCGCGCTGCCAGGCGGGATTGACATAGGGGAGATTGGCAAGAATGACATCATAGCGTTGCTGCGCTGCCGCTAGGAGATCACTCTGAATAAAATGAACAGAGGTAGCGCCATGCTGCTTGCTGTTGTGCCGAGCGATGGCGATAGCTTCAAGGCTTACGTCGTATGCATCAACTTTGCACGGTGGGAGCTCGAGCTGCGCTGTGATGGCGAGAATGCCGCTGCCAGTACCAACATCGGCAATGGTGCTCTGCGTGGGCTGAATGAGCTGCAGTAAGAGGGTGATCATTTGCTCTGTCTCGGGCCGAGGTACGAGCACAGCGGGTGAAACGACAAAATCGCGCCCATAGAATTCCTTGTGCCCCACCAAGTAGGCCAGTGGCTCATGCCGAAGGCGGCGGGTAAGGAGCTGTTCTGCCTGCATGTGTTGCTCGTGCAGGAGTGTGCTATCGCCGTGGGCATGGAGCCAGTGTCGAGGCCGCTGCAGTACATGGCTTAGCAGCAGCTCGCTATCAAGCCGGCTGCTAGCAATACCAGCCGTCCGCAGCTGGGCAGCCGCCGCAGCAAGCCAAGCATCGACAGAGGTAGGTGAGGGGATTGGGTGACGCATTAACGCATTATATTGTAGCATAGTGGGCGATGGTGTAGATGGGGTGATAATGATTCTACGACACACCAATATGCTGTTAGGATTGGTGTTCTACTGCATTGCTCTTGATCTCCTACGCCTCTTGCTTTCTCGCCCCATTCTATGGTACTATGGTAGCTGTAATTTATTACGTAATAGCAACTCATCCCAGGACGAATTGGTAAGTCTTGGCCAGCGAAGTGTGTAGCCACGCAGTGCTGGTACCAAGATACTGCTAGTCGCCGGGGATTTTACATGGGAGCAAGAGGGCAATGAAAGCACTTCTCGGTACCAAGATTGGTATGACCCAAATCATCAGCCAGGATGGCACGACGATTCCTGTCACGCTTATCCAGGCTGGGCCTGTCGCTGCGACTCAGGTCAAGTCCGTCGAGACAGACGGCTACAACGCAGTGCAGGTGGCGTATGGTGCGGGTAAGAACCTGAGCAAGGCCGTGGCTGGGCATGTGAAGCCAGCCGGTGTCACCCCGAAGCATATTCGGGAATTTCGTGTCGACGACCTTGGCGATGTCAAGGTGGGCGACACATGGAGCGTTACGGAGTTTGCGCTCGGCGATGTCGTGGATGTCACGGGCATCAGCAAGGGTAAAGGTTGGGCCGGTACGATCAAGCGGCACAACTTCAAGCGCCACCGCAAAACCCACGGTGGTAAGGGTAACACGCGTAAGGTCGGTTCGATCGGTAGCATGTACCCACAAAAGATTTTCAAAGGGAAGCGCATGGCGGGCCAGATGGGCCACGAGCGTGTCACCGTTAAGAATCTGACGGTTGAGTTTATCTCGGCTGAGGATAACTTGATCGGTGTCAAGGGCGCTGTCCCAGGCCCCAAGAAGGGCTTAATTATCCTAGGAGGTGCTAAGTAATGGCTGAATCTACCAAGCCAGCAAAAGCAACCTTGCCAACCAGCGTCTTCGGCGTCGATGTGCCGAACCACGAGCTGCTCAAGCTCGCTTACGACGCTTTCTTGGCAAACGCCCGCCAGGCAAGTGCAACCACCTTGCAGCGGGGCGAAGTCCGCGGTGGTGGCAAGAAGCCATGGCGGCAGAAGGGCACTGGCCGAGCTCGCTTCGGCAGTATCCGCAACCCAATTTGGCGGGGCGGTGGTGTGGTCTTTGGCCCACGCGGCAACGAGAACTACCGCAAGAAGCTATCTAAGACCAGCAAACGTGTCGCCATCCGCCAAGCTCTCACACTGGCTCACCAGGCTGGCAAAATCCAGGTCTTGCCCTTTGAGGACAAGGTAACTGGCAAGACCAAAGACGCTGCGGCGTTTCTCCGCCAGTTCAAGCTCGAGCGCAAAGTGCTGCTCGTCGCTGGCGAGAAGTCGCCCGAGCTGATTCGTTCCACTGCTAACCTCCAGCAGGTGTTGGCTGTGAGTGCGATGTATCTCAATGTCTATTACATTCTTAATGCCGACCATATCGTCCTGTCGCCTCAGGCGCTGGATGTTATTACGGCGTGGCTCGCACAGGAGGACAAATAAATGCAACTCGTATTAGTCACTCCTCGCGCCACCGAAAAATCCTACCGGCTCATCACAAGCCAAAACACCTACATCTTTGATGTGCCACTGTCGGCTAACAAGCAGCAGATCGCTGCGGCTGTCGAGGCGCAATATGACGGCACTAAGGTGGCCAATGTCACCACTGCCGTGCAAAGCGGCAAAGCTATTCGCTACAGCCGGGGCAAGCGCCGCTACCCAGGCACCACACACCGCCACGACAGCAAAAAGGCGTACGTGCGCCTAAGCGAAGGCGAGATTAAGGTGTTTGAGACCGAAGAGCAGCCGCAAACAGAGCAGAAGGAGGATAAGTAATGCCGATTAAGCAGTACAACCCAACCACTCCCGCCCGCCGCGGCATGACATCGCAAGATTTGAGCGATGTGACGACTCGCAAGCCGCTCAAGAGCCTTGTCAAGGCTGGTAAGCAGAAGGCTGGTCGCAATAACACTGGTAAGATCACCGTCCGGCACCGTGGTGGTGGCGTTAAGCGGCACTACCGCTTGCTCGACCATCGCTTGGCCGCTGGCTTGACGCTGACGGTAGAGGAGATTGAGTACGATCCAAACCGCAGTGCCCGCATTGCCCGCGTGAAGGATCAGCATGGTCTCTACCACTACATCTTGGCTGACACTCAAATGACCAAGGGCAAGGTGCTCCAGACTGGCGCTGATGCGCCAATCGAGGCGAGCAACCGCATGCCACTGGCTAACATCCCGGTTGGTAGCCAGATCTACGCTATCGAGATCAACCACGGTAAGGGTGCTCAGATGGTGCGCAGCGCTGGTACTAAGGCGCAGCTTATGGCCAAAGAAGACGGCTACGCCATGGTGCGGATGCCTAGCGGTGAGGTGCGTAAGTTCCGCCTTGAGTGCGAAGCCAGCATTGGTGTAGTGGGCAACGTCCAGCATCAGAATGTTAAGCTTGGCTCGGCCGGTCGCCGTCGCCGTATGGGGTGGCGTCCAAGTGTCCATGGTAAGGCTATGAACCCAGCCGATCACCCAATGGGTGGTGGTGAAGGCAAGACGGGCCCTGGCCGCATCCCGAAGACGCCATGGGGTAAGCCAGCAATTGGCTTCAAGACCCGCCGTCGCAAATCAACCAATAAGATGATTGTCCGCAGTCGTCACGAAGCTAAGAGGAAGAGGTAGTCTATGAGTCGTTCACTCAAAAAAGGCCCATTCGTCGACGCGAAGCTTGCCAAAAAAGTGGCAGCGCTGAAAGTTGGCGACCGCACCGTGATAAAGACCTGGGCCCGCAGCAGCACGATCACGCCAGAGATGGTGGGGTTCACCTTTGCGGTGCACAATGGTCGGGTGCATGTGCCGGTGCTGATTACAGAAAACATGGTTGGCCACAAGCTCGGTGAGTTTAGCCCAACTCGTAAGTTCCGCAAGCACGGTGGAAAGGATAAGAAGTAATGGCCGCATCACAGACACAACAGGGGTCGAGCGATGCACCAGCCATCGTTCGGGCGCACATCAAGGGTATAGACCAGACCCCGCGCAAGGTAAGCATTGTTGCTAGCCTGGTGCGTGGCCGCAGTGTGGCCGATGCACTGGTCATTCTTGATCACACCCCGCGCCGCGCCGCGCTGCCTGTTAAGAAGGCAATCGCCAGCGCCCAAGCCAACGCCATCAATAACCATGGCCTTGACCCACGCAGTTTGCATATCCATAGCCTTAGTGTGACTGCTGGCCCACGCCTGCGCCGCTACAAGCCGGCCAGCCGCGGCCGGGCTCAGCCATTCCAGAAGCGCTCGAGCCATATCTTGGTTGAGGTGAGTGGTGTGGAGAAGCAGGTCAAGAAGGCACCCGCCAAAGCAACCGATACAGCCAAGAAAGGAGACAACTAAATGGGCCAAAAAGTAAACCCAGTCAGTTTCCGCCTCCAAGTCCACAAAAACTGGAGCTCGCGTTGGTTTGGCCAAAACAAGCGCGACTTTGCGGCTTGGTTGGCAGAAGACATCAAAATCCGTGAGCTAATTGAAGCTCGCTATGCAAGCCGGCCAACGATTGACCGGATCGAGATTGAGCGCAGCCCAAACCAGATTACCATCGCAATTCACACTGCCAAGGCTGGTGTGGTGATTGGCCGCGGTGGGGCTGGCGTGACAGAGCTCAAGCGACAGATCGAAAAGATCGCCAGCTTGCCAGTCCGTATCAATATTGAAGAGGTTCGTCGGCCAGAGCTCAGTGCCAAGCTGGTGTCGGAGAATATTGCTCGCCAGCTCGAGCGCCGCGCCAACTTCCGCCGCGCCGTCAAGATGGCTGCCCAAAACACCATGAATAGTGGTGCAAAGGGTATCCGCATCGAGGTAGCCGGCCGGCTTAACAATGCCGAGATGGCACGCCGCGAGAAGGTCATCGAGGGCTCGGTGCCACTGCACACCTTGCGAGCTGATATCGATTTTCACACTGCACGGGCCAACTGCCCTGGCGTGGGTATTGTCGGCGTCAAGGTCTGGATCTATAAGGGTGAAAGGAGTGCGAAGTAATGTTACTACCAAAGAAAACAAAATTTCGCAAAGTCCGCATCGGCAAGAACCGCGGCAACGCCACACGGGGCAACTACATTGCCTTTGGTGACTACGGCCTGCAGAGCCTGAGCAACGAGCGCGTCACAAGCCGCCAGATCGAGGCAGCCCGCCAGGCAATGACCCGCTACGTCAAGCGTGGTGGTAAGATCTGGATCCGTATCTTCCCACACACCCCAGTGAGCCGCAAGCCACTGGGCCTCAAGATGGGTGGCGGTAAGGGTAACCCTGAGTTCTTTGTTGCGAAGGTCAAGAATGGCACCGTAATGTTTGAGATGAAGGGTGTGCCAGAGGATGTCGCCCGCGAAGCAATGCGCCTGGCAAGCCACAAGCTCCCCGTCAAGACACGCTTTATTAAGAAAGAGGAGGCCTAGCGATGGCAGAGAATGCAGTCCCTGCAACAGAGGTCAAGAGCCTCGAGACACTCCAGCAAGAGCTGGCCGCCAAGCGCGCCGACCTGCTTGAGGCCCAGCGTGGCCACCGGGCAGGTGAGCTCGCCAATCCGCGGATCCTTGGTGTGTATCGCCGAGAGATTGCGCAGATACTAACGGAAATTAATCAGCGGAAAGGAACAAACTAATGGCCAAGACATTGACCGGCGTTGTTTCCTCGGCCGCGGGCAACAAGACCATCACGGTGACCGTGACCAGCCGCGAAACACACCCTATTTACGGCAAGCAATACACCGTCACCCGTAAGTATGCTGCTCACGACGAGACAAACGATGCCAATGTTGGTGATACGGTGCGGGTCATTGAGACACGCCCGATCAGCAAGCGCAAAGCATTTCGGCTTGACGCCGTGCTCAAGCGCTCGCAGGGCTCGATTGAGCTCAAAAACGATGACGCAGGCGAAGAGGAGGCAGCATGATCCAGCAAGAATCTCGCCTTAAGGTAACAGACAACAGTGGTGCAAAGTCTATTCTCTGCATTCGCGTGCTGGGTGGTACTCGGCGTCGCTACGCCCGGGTGGGTGATGTGATTGTCGCTAGCGTCAAAGACGCCAGCCCGACTGGCAACGTCAAGAAGAAGTCTATCGTTAAGGCGGTGGTGGTACGCACTCGCGACCAAATCCGCCGCAAAGATGGCAGCACTATCTGCTTCGACGATAACGCTGCCGTTATTATCAACGACGACAAGACGCCCAAGGCAACTCGTGTCTTTGGCCCTGTGCCACGCGAATTGCGCGACCTTGGCTATAGCAAGATCATTAGCTTGGCACCGGAGGTACTCTAATGGCACAGCGCATCAAAAAAGACGATATCGTCAAGATCATCAGTGGTGACGACAAAGGCACGACGGGCAAGGTGCTGGCTGTTAACCCCGCTCAGCAGACTGCATTGGTCGAGGGCGTGGGGCTGCGCCACCGCCACGTCAAGCCAAGCCAGCTTAACCCACGTGGGGGCACGAAGGAGATTCATGTGCCAGTGCCACTGAGCAAGCTCGCACTGGTTGTCGACGAAGCAGCTGGCACGACGAGCCGCATTGGCTATACTATTAATGCTGAGGGCGCTAAGGTGCGCGTTGCTCGGCAACTGAATAACAAGGAGGTCAACTAATGGCGAAGGCAACTGCATCCGCCGCTCCGACTCCTCGCTTGAAAGCCTTGTATCTGGATCAATACCGCAAGGAACTCCAGGCCGAATTAGCCTTGAGCAATGTGCACCAAGTGCCCAAGCTCGAGAAGATTGTGGTCAGCGCAGGAATCGGCAAGCACAAAGAAGACAAGCGCTATCACCAACTGGTACGCAATACCATTACTAAGATCACTGGCCAAGCACCGGTTGATCGCTTGGCCAAGAAGTCGATCGCTGGCTTCAAGATCCGCGCTGGCATGGGTGCGCCGATTGGCGTGAGTGTGACACTGCGCGGCGCTCGGATGTACGAGTTCCTCGACCGGCTGGTCAATGTCAGCCTGCCGCGGGTGCGCGACTTCCACGGCGTGGGGAGCAAGTTCGACAAGGGTGGCAACTACAACCTTGGCATCACCGACCAGAGTATTTTCCCCGAGCTCACCTTTGAGGAGACGCAGATCGTTCATGGCCTCCAGGTGACGATTGCCATCGAGCAGGGTAGCCCAGCGGCGAGCCGGGCACTGCTGGAGAAGTTTGGTCTGCCGTTTGAGAAGGAGGGGAAATAGCGTATGGCTAAGAAATCAATGATCGCACGCGATCGCAAACGCCAAAAGATGATCGAGAAATTCGCTGCCAAGCGCGCTGAGCTCAAGGCGGCGGGCGACCTCGATGGCCTGCAAAAGCTGCCGCGCAACTCCAGCCCAACCCGCTGGAAGAACCGCGACGCCCTCAGTGGTCGGCCACGTGGCTATATGCGCCGCTTTGGCCTGAGCCGCATCAACTTCCGCGAGAAGGCATCGAAGGGCGAAATCCCAGGCATTACAAAGAGCAGTTGGTAACGGAAAGGAGATAGAGTTATGAGTTTACAATCAACTGACCCAATCGCGGATCTCCTCACCCGAATCCGCAACGCTGCGATGGTTGGCAAGACGGAAGTCCGTGTGCCCACCAGCAAGCTCAAGCAAGTTGTGGCCGAGCAATTGGTCAAGAATCATTACCTGGCAGGTGCTACCGTAGAGGATGGCAAGCCACGCGGTACATTGGTTATCACCATCAACCGCGCTGGCGAGAGCCCAGCCTTTACCGAGCTGGCCCGGGTGTCCAAGCCAGGCCGTCGCGTCTATGTGGCTGCTGCCGACATCCCCAAGGTCAAGCAAGGCCGCGGCATCGTCCTCGTCAGCACCAGCAAGGGTGTCATGACCGGTGGCGAAGCTGTCAAGGCCAAACTTGGCGGAGAAGTTTTGTTGAAGGTTTATTAAAACTTTTCGTAGCCAAAAAATACCCGGAAGTTTTACGACCCCGGGTATTTTTGTTTGATGTCAATAGGAGACACTAAGGATGCTATGCTACAATCAATATAAGACCGTTTACAGAAAGGAGATTTATGGAACAAAAAGTTACCTCGGCTCTTTGCCTCGCTGGTCTAGCGTTTGCTTTAGGCGTCTGGGCGTACAGCGAAATCAACAAGCTGAAAAAGGAAGTTTTCGAGCTAAAAAATCGAGTCGGAACAAAGAAAAGTAAAAAATAGCGGATTTGGCTGCGGTTTGTTTCGGGTAGTTACGGCGGGGAGTTTTGTAGGCGAGGGCATGAGATGAAGCTGAAAGATTTCAAAGCTGCCTATCGAGTGACGGTCAAGGGTCTGGTTTGCGATAGAGCGGGGCGACTTTTATTCGTGCGCGAGCGGGGCGAGACTTGGGATTTGCCGGGTGGCGGACTGGAACACGGCGAAGGTCTGCACGAGGCTTTACGGCGCGAGTTTCGCGAAGAACTAGACGCAGAAATCGAAATCCTCGCGGGCAAACCGCTAATCATCCCGACTTGGCACGATAAATTCGACGACCCGGTACTGATTCTCGCCTACGAAGTAAAACTCCTCACAAATCCGCAAGCCACCGAAGAGGCTGAAGAATTCGCCTATTTTCATCCTAATGAGATTGCGACCGAAAAGCTCGATTCGACGCTGAACGCTCACGCCGGACTTCTTTCATGAAGCCTTTCACAGGTTTTAGCGCTAACCGCTCGGTGCCGTAATTGTCGCGAAAAGTCTGATACAACGCCCGTATATCTTCGTTCGTAGCCTCGTCCAGATTTATCATATTTGGCAAATCGGCAATATACGTAGCAGGGTCGTGCAGCTCTTGACTGCACTCATCTATGAAAACTTCATGGAGAAACTATATCGTACACATTACCACGGCTTCAACTAGTTGAGAGACTTTGATTCCACCGAATGAGACCCCATAATTCATAGCGTCCTCAATGCTGTAAGGATGGACGTCAATAACTATATCGCCCGAAGATGCTCTACGGCGCGGACTCTCGATATAGAACCTGCCGTCATTACCCAAATAGGCGGCACACTCGCATTTTATGTTGCCGATATACATCGTTTTTGAAAATTTTCCCAATTGAAACAGCGCAACTTCCTTGGTGATTTCACCTTCGCTATCTTTCTGCTGATATGTTTGCAGCGACTCTGGATCCATTGCATACATCTGGTCTATGATTAGCGGCTTTATGCTGTCCAGCAACTCTTGCTCGCGCTGTGTTGGTGTCATAATTCTCTCAGCCCGTTTGACGTCTTCATCAAGAAGATGCATTTTCTGGTCGAGGTTCCAAAGACTGTCTCCGAGTTCGCGAAGTATGCCAGGACGCCTAGTCTCGACGCCGTCAATAACAGAGGGATCTACTGATGATAAGCTATTGGCAAGAATTCCGATCTCTCCAAGTCTAATTCGCCACCCCTCCTTTCCCCATTCCACCATCTCGGTGGTCTTCTTGATCTCGGTGGCGATATGATCAAGGAGTGCAATTTGATTATCGACTTTATCTCCGAGGTCGGTCGTCCTCGAATCTGCAACAGAAGTTGCATTAGCTTCATCATGTCTATCTACCATAGGTCCTATAATAGCATGAGTTAAGAAAATAAGCAAACTACCTTCTAACCTCACTCCTCAACCGCAATACCCAAAGACGCGGCGTATTCCAGTGGCGTTAGCCACTGGAATCGTTTTCTTGGTCGGTTGTTAAGCATGGATTCTACTTTTAATATATCCCGGTTAGTTAGTTTTTTGAAGTCTGTGCCTTTGGAGAAGAAGTCGCGGATGAGTCCGTTGGTGTTTTCGTTTCTGCCTCGTTCCCAGGAATGGTAGGGATTGGCGAAGTAAATCTTTGTATTGAGTTCCTGTTCGGTTTGTCTCCAACCGGCAAATTCTACGCCGTTGTCGTAGGTTATGGTCTTTGGTAAGGCTCCGGTGTGCCTGCTGAGCCTTTCTAGGTCGAGTATGGTCTGTTTTTTGTATCTTATGTACATCATAGCCGCGCACTAGGCTAATTGAGACTAACCCCGTCTTTCGCTCCACGTGAGTGAGCAATCTGTCTCGGCTATCCTTGCCGAAGATGGTATCGCCCTCTAGGTCGCCTAAGCGCCCGAGTTCGTCCACTACGCCGGGTCTAGTTGCAATATTGCGTTTGCCGGCAGGTATACGGCTGCATCTGTATTTCTTGCCGCGCCGCCGCAGGTGTTTATGGAGGTTGTATTTCTTGGCGTATTTGTAGATTGCTTTAGGCGAGACATAAAGCAAGCTAGCAGATTTGTCTCTTTTGTTAATCTCTATCTGCAGCCTGCCGGCAATCTGCTCGGGAGACCAGCGCAGCCTGAGGCGCGATTTAACGAACTCTCTGGTTTGCTGGTATCTAGAAAGCTCGAGCAGCAGAGACTGCTTCTTGCATCTAGCCAGCGTCTTCTGCTGGGCGGATTTAGCCAAGTAGTTTATTCTCTCGAATTGGCACAGGCGTTTCCTATACCGAGCCTTCTTCTCGCGAATCACTGGCACTTTGGCGGTACCACGAAAGCGTCTCGAGTCTAGCCTTAGCTCCTTAGGTTTATTAACTCTAGTCTTTTTGGCAAAATTCTGGTTTCGCCTGAGCTCCCGGGAGATGGTTGAGGGACTGCGGTTTAGCATGCGAGCTATCTCGCGCACCCCGGCTGAGCTTCTAAGCAAGGTTTCAATAACAATTCGCTCTTCGCTTGAAAGTTGTGTATACTTTCTTTGAGGCATTTTGGAATACCTTTCTGCTAAAATTAGGTTGTTTTCGTAGATCCAATTTTAACAAAGGACGAACCAAGATGCCTCTTTTTGCATGGGGAGTGTTGCGGTTGAGGGGTTGGAGTGGGTAAGGGCTTGCTTTTTTATCAAAAGCACTGCATAATAATGCATACAAACGAAAAAACGAACGCAAAAACCAGCGAAGTATCCCAAGAATATCATGCCATCATACGAAGTATCACCTCCATCACCCTGCGAAGTAACGCCAGATGAAGACCAATTAATCGATGCTTTGTGGTATCGTGCAAGCGAGCGGGCTGCAGAGCTGCTGAACACGCAGGATTTGCAACGCGCCGACCTCAGGTGGCCGACGCCGCTTGCAACATTGCCGACTGCACTGCCGCTGCGGAGCCGAATGCACTATGATGATGTGATTGACCCAGTAGCGCATGTGCCAATTACTCAGATGAGCTATGAGGAGCTCGCGAGCTACTGCGCGCCAGACAAGGTTGGGGCAGTGATGGCGCGTGGTGCTGCTTTGCTGCCCGAGCTCTTGCCTCAGGCTCAGTATGATGTCGTGCGGCAGCGCCTCTTTGAGACGATGGCGCAGTCGAGCTCGCCCAAGCAGTGGCAGCAGGCTGATCAGCGCAACCGCTGGCAGTGCGAGACCGACCAGCCGTTGATCGAGCAGGGCGATATGATCCACGCCATGCAACCGGCCCACGTGGCTGAGGCACTGGTGCTTGGCCTGCGCTGTAGCGAGGTCACTCACCGGCAGGGGCTCGACCCGGTTTTTCCGCTGACGGTGAGCTTCTTTGCCGCTCGTCACACGGTGCAGCCTGGGAGCGATATACCACTACCCCGCAACGACCCCTATGGCCTCGTCAATCTCATTCTGGCCCAGCCAGAGCCTGGCCAAGTGCACCTGTCGCGCGAGCATACTCAGCAGTACCAGAGCTTCGTGAGTATGGCGACGACAGGGGCCAAGAGTATTGTGATTCGCGATCGGAGTACAGACTGGACGGAGGAAGAAGTTGCTGATGCAATCGAGCACGTGCGGAAGATCATCCCCCAGAGTGGTCGCTATATCCCGCTCTACCAACAGTCGACGGGCGAGCTCCTCTTGACGCCTGAGCAGTTTGATGCTGCCCGGAGGTAGGTGTATAACCTTAAAGAGAATTAGCTGGACGGCTCTCTTGCTTGTATGAGCTTTTGCCCCTGCGGCTCATTCGATGGAGAGATGGGTGAGAAGGGTGTATTGGTATGGGTCGTGCTGAGGTTTCGCCGCTGGTGTTTTTCCATCCTTGCACTCTCCCCATCATCTGTGGTACAATTAGCAAGATATTAACTTTGCGAGTGAAACGGGAGTTTTGCGTTCTGGTTGTTCGCCTATGGAGAGCGGCCGGCAGCACGAGACAAACATTTTGCGCGCGACTAACGAAAGGTAAGCAATGAGTCTGAGTCGAATCGGAAAACTGCCGGTGGCGATTCCATCGGGTGTGACAATCACGGTTGACTCTGGTGATGTGGTCGTCAAGGGCCCCAAAGGTGAGCTCTCGCAGTTCATTACGCCAGCGGTCGAGGTGAAGGTCGAGGACGGACAGGTGACGGTTCATCCCAAGGATGAGTCCAAGGCTGCTCGGGCCCAGCATGGGCTGATGCGCGCCCTCATCAACAACATGGTGATTGGCGTGACCCAGGGGTACGAGAAGCGCCTCGAGGTCAAAGGTGTGGGCTTTCGGGTTTCGTCGAGCAATAACGAGCTGACGATGAGCCTGGGCTTTAGCCATGAAGTCCACTACAAAGCCCCAGAGGGGGTTAATGTAACGAACGAGCGAATGGTGATCGTCGTGACGGGTATCGACAAGCAAAAGGTCGGCCAAGTCGCCGCCGAGATCCGCGCTCTCAAGAAGCCAGAGCCATACAAGGGCAAGGGCATTATGTACGTTGGTGAGCAAATTTTGCGCAAAGCAGGGAAGGCAGGTAAGAAATAATGGCACACACATTAGCAAAAAAACTCCTGAATCGTGACCTGCGCAAGCGTCGCGTTCGGGCTCGCGTGCACGGCACAGCTCAGCGCCCACGCTTGAGCGTGACGATTAGCAACCTGCACGTGAGCGCGCAGCTTATCGATGATGATGCTCATGCAACATTGGCTGCTGCCACTACTGTTGGTACCAAAGCAACTGGTACCATGACAGAGAAGGCCGCCAAGGTGGGCACGGATATCGCCAAGAAGGCCAAAAAAGCAAAGATAAGTGCAGTCGTCTTCGATCGCAATGGTCGCCAGTACGCTGGCCGCTTGAGCGCACTCGCAGATGCTGCCCGCAAGGAAGGATTGGAGTTTTAGTATGGCAGACAGACCTGCAAATACTACACCTCGCCCGAATGACCGGCGCAACCAGCGTGGTCGGGGCCGAGGTGGTCGCCGCGATGACCGGCGCAACCAGCGTGATGACACGCCAAAGGAATTTGAAGAAGTTGTTGTCAACATCGACCGCGTGGCACGCGTCGTTAAGGGTGGCCGCCGCTTCCGCTTTAAGGCGCTGGTGGTGGTGGGTAACCGCAAGAACAAGGTTGGTGTTGGTGTGGCGAAGGGTGCCGATGTGCAGACTGCCATTGCTAAGGCAACCTCAGTAGCCAAGAAGCATCTCGTTGTTATTCCGGTGGTGAATGAGACCATCCCACACGAGATGGAAGTGAAGCTCAGTGGTGCACGTGTGCTCATCAAGCCAGCTGCGCCTGGTACTGGTATCATTGCTGGTGGTGTAGTGCGCGCCGTTATTGGCGTGACGGGTATTCGCAACCTGCTCTCGAAGAGCCTGGGCAGCACCAACAAGGTAAATATTGCCTATGCCACAGTAGAAGCTCTGCGCAGTATGGTGCCGCGTGAGCAGTGGGTTGGTGCCAAGAAGCAACCCGCAAAGGAGGGCAAGTAGATGAAATACAACGAACTCCACATCGCAGCTAATAAAGATCGCAAGCGCGTTGGCCGCGGCATTGCCGCTGGCGGTGGTAAGACGGCTGGCCGTGGTACCAAGGGGCAGAACGCTCGTACCGGTAAGAAGCTGCGCCCGATGTTCCAAGGTGGGCAGAATGGTATTGCTACAGCAGTGCCAAAGGCACGTGGCTTTAAGAGCCTGCGTACCCCTGCTCAGGTGGTGTATAGCGACCATCTTAATAACTTGTCGGGCACCGTTGATAACTTCGCACTGTATGAGGCTGGGCTGATTGCGACGCCATTCCATAGTGTGAAGGTAATTACTCGTGGTGAATTGACTGCCAAGCTCGTGCTCCAGACACAAGGTGCGTCGAAGAGTGTGGTAGCTGCACTTGAGGCAGCTGGTGGCTCATTTGAAAAAACCGCTACGCCGCGCCAAACCTCACGCAAACAAGCCGAGGCAGAGGACGCAGCATAAGAAGCATTTTGCCGACACAACGACAAAGCACCTCTCGTCCAAGAGGTGCTTTGTTCCTGAGGAGACGCTTCGTATAGACGCGCGCTCAAAAATTTATCTATACGCCATAGGATTTGCCAAAAAAATAAACTACACGCTCTCGGTGTAGCTAATCGTAGCCAGGCAAGAAACATCGTGACGCATGTGCCAGCATTGTACTGGATTAGCGCAACACCAATGATTATACTTGCCCATCCTTGTCTCCTTGTGTTATGTGGTTTTTGTTATAGCTATAATAGAGCTATTACAAAGTTGTATTAAACGAGCGGTAGCCTAGTGCCATTTATTAGCAAGGGTAAAATGGCCACAAGCCCTTGCCACATAAAAGGTACTTCATATCTTACCACCAAGGCACCTTGGGTAGATCCCACCAGCCCCAGTCGTACTGAATTGGTTTTCCTGTTGGCATAGCGTATTTCCTCCTTTCTAATCCTAGTGTAGCAATAATTTGCTTGCACTGCAAATTTCGTACAATAAACAGAGGTCGCAAAAAGAACCAGCACTATGCTGGCTCTTTTGTTTGAGATGCTAGATTTTTAGGCTTGCGGTGGCTGCTGTGGTAGATAGTACGGCGCAGGCTGAGGTGCAACCGGCCCAAGATACTGGCTAGAGCCAAAGCCGAGCATTGGGTACATAATGACCGGGAAGAATAGCATCAGCACACCAAAGCCGGTTGATTTGCCAAAGGACTTCGCAAGCTCGAGCGTCGACACAACAGCGACGTACAAGTTGACGAAAGGTACGAACAACAGCAATACCCACCACTCAGGCCGACCGATGATCTGCATGAGCACAACGGTATTGTAGATAGGGATAAGGGCAGCCCAGCCTGGCTTGCCAGCCTTGGTAAATATTCGCCACAGCGAGGCAAGCACGACGGCCATCACAGCAAGGCTCAGGATGAGCATAATGATGACCATAATGATGACCATCACCCACATCAGTGGGTCGAGGGGGCTGCTGGCTGCTGTGGTATATGAGGGGGTTGAATAATAGCTTGAAGGATAATCGTAGTCCATACTACTCTAAAGTTAGTGAATAAAGCTTGTTATAGCAGACAGCGTGGGATGTCGTAAATTGCGAGGTAGAAGAAGTATAGAGAGGTGGCTTTCGCGATTATGATTTATTTATTGAGAAAATAGATAATACGAAAACACAAAGTAGTAAGTAAGCGTATAGAAACAGAACATACTAAAAAGCTAATGCCAATATAACGGTAACTCTTTTGTGACTAAGTTTTGTCTTAGTCTCTATATTAGCTATTGCTTATCTATCTATCTATCTATATT
>CAJPUN010000010.1 GCA_905373835.1 Candidatus Saccharimonadota bacterium | reverse complement strand
TGGAGGGTGTATACACTGGCAAGGGCTGATTGGGAGGAGCTGAGTTGGGCGAAGTGGTAGTAAATGCTCCATTAAAAAAATGGCTCCAACGAGCCATGTGATAAATCCTTGGTGCGATTTTACGCCCAAGCTCGAACCTGTTTTGAGACAAAAGCCAAATGATTTTAGCCGCGCCGCCTGGCACTGCAAGCCGTGCCGCGCTCCAGCCCAGAAAACCCTTTGCATATTTTTGTAATTGCCCCCGCCGTAATTTTATTAGAAAAAGGTAAAGGGTTTTCTGGGCGGGTGCTACCTATTACTGACTAACATACTCAAGTGCCGCGATAAGTGTTCCGAAATATAATTCACCTTGAGGCACTAAGTTATTGGCCGCCGCGTCCCGGGTGATTTCTTTGAAATTATCTAGCGAGCGCCATTCGTACGAACCAACCTCGCCATCGACAAAGGTGAAGTTTTCGTCGCCACTGAGCTGGTAAAGAAACACATTTACGATGTCTCGTGGGTCTTTCTCAATGATGCGAACAGCTTGCACAAAATGCAGCTTAGATTCATCAATCGCAAGCCCCATTTCCTCTTTAGTCTCTCGCACAGCTGCTTGCACTGGTGTTTCTCCGATATTGATATGCCCGCCTGTCGAAATATGAAACCAGCCTGGCTTATTGGGTTTTGTCAATGAACGCTTTTGTAGCAGTATGCTCACCCCGCCTTCGTCAATCTTCCAAAACCACACATGAGCGTTGCTCATGATTAGGCTTTTATCAGAGTTAAACTCTTCTTTGGGCGCGCCTTTGCCGTCTATAGGCGTGCCGTTGTTATTGTAAATTTGCCATAATTCGTTGTCGTGCATATATGGTTCTATTCTAATATCTAGATACCAGTATACGTGATAGACGGGGTTGTTGTCTAATCTTAAGAAGTATGCTATAATATGTGAAATAATAACCTAAAGAAGCTCCTCGAAGAAAAAATCGAACAAGCTACGCTTGGCGTTTCGACTTGGGTCGAACCTACAAATACGACAAAAAGAAGTCGTCATAAATGACGACCAATTTCTTAACTCCCCCAGAAAAATCGCTGGTCGGCGCTGCGCGCTGCCAGCGAAAAAGCCGCCCGTTCGGGCGACCGTTTCCGTTTTAGTTCCGATTTGGTGACCTCACCGGGAATCGAACCCGGGTTGCTGGGATGAGAACCCAGTGTCCTAACCGCTAGACGATGAGGCCGCCTAGTCACTATAGCAAAAAAATCGACACTTGTCTAGCGATAATGTTGTAAAAAAGGCTTGACATGCCATAATCATGATGCTAAACTGATCGTGTCATGCACATGCATGGTGGAGACAACTAACACAAACAGCACGCGATACAGCTAGAGCAAGCCAACGACGGTGCACCCACACTGTATTTACTGGGAGTTTGCCATAGGCTATACTTGTGCAATTTTACATGTTTGGCACCCGTGCGAGAGGTGCCAAGCAAAGGAGGACTCCTTGGGTATCTTACCCAGCCCAGGAGATGTGCGATTTTCACTTCCCACGCGGGGAGTGATTTTCGTTTGGTGGTGTGCCCTGGCGCGGCGTGAGGCGATCGATCGGCAGACGGAAACCAAAGGTGCTACCCTGCCCCTCCCGCGAATGAAAGATCAGTTCGCCATGGTGTCCCAGCACGATCTTCTTTGCCAAGAATAGCCCAATCCCCGTGCCATCGGGCCGCTGCAGCTGGGCATTGTGCGCCCGGAAGAACTTCGTAAAGATCTTGCGCTGCTCACCCTGCGGTACCCCAATGCCATGATCTTGCACTGTGCACACCACCCAGCCATCCTTGCGGTAGAGTCGTACCGTAATAACATCTGCACCAGGCGAATAGTAAATGGCATTATCAATATAATTAACGATGACTTGCCGGAGTTTATTCTCGTCGATTAGCAGAGGTGGTATAACCCCACGCGGTCGATAATCCACTCGTAAATGGTGGCGTTCGGCAATGAGCTGGATAGACTCAATGCTCTCTGCCACCAGCGCAGCAACATCACCTGGATGGAAGTCGATTGTGAAGTTGCCAGTGCGGATGCGCGACACATTAAGGAAGTTGCCAATCAGCTGCACCATTCGCTCGCTACTCGTAAAGGCCTCGGCAAGGAAGGTGCGCTGCGTGGCATTAATCTCACCAGCGTCACCCTCCAACACCATCGAGATATAGCCCTTCACACTAGTGAGCGGTGTACGCAGCTGGTGGCTCGCCATACTGACAAACTCATCCTTCGCGGCATCGAGTTCACGCAGGCGACGGTTCGAAGCGCGCAATTGGCGCGTTGCGTGGTCTACCGCTTGGGTGAGCTGCTGCTGGAACTGCTGTGTGGTATTGTGGCACTGCTGCGCCATCAGCGTCAGTGCGCATTGCTGGGCTATCATTGCAAGAGTGGCTCGCTGCGCAGTAGTATACGTAGCCCGCTCAGCTGGCGGGCCCAGCACGATATATCCACAGTGATTGCCCTGCCACACCAGCCGCAACACTACAGCAATGTTGTAACGACGAAGTGCGTGGCGCTTAGGTAGCATAGTGGTCATTGTGCGAGCCGTCGCTTCTTCACACAGCGGCAAGAGTGCATTAACAGAGGTAGCGTATTCATCTGGTAAGTCAATTAGCGGCGGCACTCCATCCACCGTCACCATCACCCCGCACCAGGTCGGCCGAGCAACTGCCCTTAGCGCTGTGCGCACCGCTACTATCACTTCTGCAAAGTCGGTCGCGGTGGCCAGCGCGCTACCCAGTGCTACCAGTGGCTCGGCTAGTATAGGTGTGGTGCTTGATTTTGGGTGATTTTGTTCCATTTTCATGCTACACCTGCTATTATAAAGCAAATGGTTAAAATTGCCATCATCGAAGACGACCAAACCATCAGCCAAATGTACCGCATGAAGTTCGAAGCGGCTGGCTTTGCGGTGGAAGTTGCAGGCGATGGCAAAGCTGGCATCATGCTGGTGCAGCGAACTCACCCCGACATCATCCTGCTCGACCTCCAAATGCCCCACCTCAATGGTGCCGACACACTCGAGCACATCCGCGCTTACTCGTGGGGCAAGGCCATCCCTGTTATCGTCCTCACCAACCTTGGCCACGAAGAAGCCCCCAAAAAGCTCCAGCACCTCGGCGTCCACAGCTACATCGTCAAAGCCGAGCTTACCCCCAGCCAAGTCGTCAAGCGAGTAGAGGAAGCTTTGACGGAGCGTGGGGTAGCCGTTGCTAATATACACGGGTAGGTATTTATCAACCATCAGCAACACGAGAGTGGCGGCTCTGCCCCACATACAATTACATTGCCCTTTTGCCTCTATTATTATCGTATACATCAAATTATTGCTTGCATAATCTCAAGAGTTATAGTCGTCTCAACGACTTTCTCAAATCTCGCAAGGACATTCTAATAAGCCGCTCATCGTATGCCTTTGGCTCCACAATCGACAGTATCTTTGCTCGTTGCTGTTTGCTGGGTTCGAGCTCGTCCGTCAGATCAACTATTCCTTGCAGGACACGTTGGTCAGTTTGTGTTTCGGCAAGTCGGTAAAGGTCTGGCATGATGGCGCGGATCTTCTCTCGACAGCGGTCGGCTAGGTCGGCATTGCCTCGTTCTTTTTCTGATGGTGCTGACCAGCCACAGGCGATTTCGACGAGGAGATCGAGGCCGTAACGAAGGCCGATAGTTGTATAGTTGCCGACGTGTATTTCATGAGTAATGACAGTTGTGACTGGTTCGGTTGCTTCATATAGTTCGCGATTGAAGAATGCATTGTTTTCAATTGTCCAGTACACTTCATCAGTGCTGGTATCTTCTGATTGAGCATGGAGCATAGTCCATATTTTGCCAGGAAGAATCTGCGGATTCTCGTTGTCGGCAGTACGTAGTTGTGTCCAATCTATTTCGTATTCTTTATACATCCCAAGCTCCTCGCTCTTGTTTTTATATAATACCATCCAGTTCCTCAGTCTCGCCACTCCCTAGAGTGTATTCTCAGGCAGGCAGTTTGGATTCTCACGCCAGTGGTGGTACAATAGAGACAGCATGCACCCGTAGCTCAGCGGATTAGAGTACTTGGCTTCGAACCAAGTGGCCGCAGGTTCGAATCCTGCCGGGTGTACCAACTTTGTTCTATACAACCCAGCTTGGTCTGGGTTTATTTATACGGCACTATTTGCTATTCATTTTGCGGCCGCACCATACAAAAAAAGGGTTAGCGCACCGCTAGCCCCTTTTGTTATACTACTGCTACAACCGCTATTAGCGAGGATAGTAGTAGGTCGATGACCGCATAGGCCTAGTTGTGTTTGTTGTATCCCACAGTACAATCACTCCAGCTGCCAGCAAGATCAAGAAGACAACAATAGCTACCGCTACTAAGACAAGACCAACAATGTAGGCAATCTTAAGCCCCTGCGCCCACGTCTTGTCGCGCTCGGTCGCAACATATGGCGTGCCGTTTGCATCTGCTGTGGTACTCGTCAGCAAGAAGAAGTCGACGATACCCCAGACAGATAGGACAAACAACCCTAACAGTGAAACGATATTAATATACGGCACAGCCGATGTTACTGTACAGCCCACCGCAATCCAAAAGCGGATCTTGCCCAGCTCGTCACCACGGTACCAGCGAGCTAAGCCATACTGCCCCATAAACGCAGCGAGGGCAACAACCGCCAAGTAGTTGCGCGGTGAGGTATCAACCGGCGCAGGCGCAGCGGCTGGCACTACTGGCTGGCTGGCAGCTGGAGCTGCGTGCGATGCTACCTCAGTTGGTGGTGTTGGTTGTGCTGTAGGTTGTTCATTTGCCATTGCTATTCTCCCGATTAAACTCTCTTGCCCCATGGTAATGCGTTTTTGGCAAAAAGACAAGCAAGCGCGAGCAGTGCAGTAAGAGAGCCTTTTAATTCACCTCGCCGCCTCTTGACAGAACCCCAGGCTATCCGCTATAGTAAAAGGGCTTTGCACGGGTAGTGCAGGCACGACATGGGCCAGTAGCTCAGCTGGTTAGAGCACCTGCCTCTTAAGCAGGGTGTCGAGGGTTCGAGCCCCTCCTGGCCCTCCATAGTATGTAGTCCTCGGTATTGCCAGAGGACTGTTTGCTATAGAGATACCTATCACCGAGTATTAACCACATATTTACGAAAGGACTACGCCTTATGCCTACTTCATCACTCAACGGCCGCGAGCTCGCAAGTTTCATCAAGCAGCGCCAAGCCCGCCAAGTACGCCACTTACGCCAAGCGCATGGTATCACCCCCAAGCTGCTCATCATTACCCCGCTCAATGCATCGGGGCCAATCAATGCCTATGTGCGCTACAAGCAGGCTTATGCTGCCGACATTCTCGTTGAGACAGAGGTAGCGCCAACCGCCGAGACAGATATGCCGGGCGTGATCGACCGAGCAAACAACAACCCACACGTCCACGGTATTATCGTCCAATTGCCGCTCAACGACCCATCACAAACAGATGCCATCGTGCAGCGCATCTCTCCTGCCAAGGACGTCGATGGCCTGAGTGGCCCGCAAGCTGCCTATACGCCAGCAACAGCGCAAGCAATCGATTGGCTACTGGCAGGTTACAACATTAACCTCGACGATAAGCAGCTCGCCATCATCGGGCGAGGGCGGTTAGTAGGCGCACCACTGGAGCGGCTGTGGCGCGACCGTGGCTTGACGGTAACAGTGTGCGACCGCCAAACACCTAATACTACAGAGATCATCGCTGCAAGTGACGTCATCGTCACCGCTACTGGCCAGCCCCATCTCATTACAGCGGATATGGTTAAAACAGGTGCAGTGGTAGTTGATGCTGGCACAGCAAGCGAAGGCGGTGTTATCGTTGGCGATGTCGATCCAAGCGTGCGCGAGCGCAGCGATGTCACTCTCACTCCAGAAAAAGGCGGCGTTGGCCCTCTCACTATCGCCGTAATGATCGACCACGTTATCCAAGCGGCGCAGGCAACGATTGAGTCGAGAGAAAAATAGCACTAGATTCCATAAGAGTCAGCAGTGTTTGCAGGCTTGTTATTATCTAGGTTTAGGTCGACACACCTTGCAGATATATATCATGAGTGATATATTATACCTATGGATATTCGTACTGACATTTCACTCAAACCATATTTGACGATGCAGCTTGGCGGCAACGCCCATACTATGGTCGACCTCTATACCAACGATGATGTCGTGGCGGTGTGCACGATGGCCCACCAACAGCAGACTGAACTCTTTGTCCTTGGCGGCGGGAGCAACACTCTGGCTCAAGACAGCGGCTTTGCTGGCATTGTAGCGCGCAACCGTATCCCGGGCTTCTCGGTCATTGCTGAGGATGCCGAATCGACAACAATCACCATTGGTGCAGGAGAGATTCTCGATGATGTCGTAGCAAGAACAGTGGCCAGTGGCCTGAGCGGCATTGAGGCGCTATCGGCCATCCCAGGTACAGCAGGCGCTGCGCCAGTGCAGAACGTTGGTGCGTATGGGCAGGAGATTGCCGATACACTTGTCTCGCTCGAGGCGTACGATCGGCAGCAAGAGCGCTTCGTGTCGCTCAGCGCTGCCGACTGCGAGTTCTCGTACCGGCACAGCATTTTCCGGGGCCGCGAGATGGGGCGATATATCATCACAAGCATAACGCTCCGCCTGCGCAAGGGTTTGCCGCAGCCACCCTTCTACCAAGCCGTTCAAGATTATCTCACCTCCCACGCTATAGCAGAGCCTACCCCGCAAGACATTCGTCAGGCCGTCATGACGATCCGCGCTAATAAGCTGCCCGACCCTGCCAAGCTCCCCAATACTGGCTCGTTCTTCAAAAACGCGATTATTTCCAGCGAGGCATTTGCTCAGCTCCAGCAGCACTACCCCACAGTACCGCACTATGCGCTGCCCGATGGGCGCGTCAAGGTACCATCAGGCTGGCTCATCGAGCAAGCGGGGCTCAAAGGCAGCGTCCTCCACGGCATGAAGGTGCACGATAAGAATGCAGTCGTGCTCATCAATCAATCGGCTACCAGCTACCACGATCTTGCTGCCGCTCGCGAGGAGATTATTCGCACGGTAGAGGAAAAATTCGGCATCACCATTGTGCAAGAACCACTCGAGATGCCAGCGGTGTAACGAGTCAAATAGTGTATAACATCTGCACATAATCTTATCTATTTACCCCTGTTAATCAATAGTTTTTGTGATATAGATGTAGTCAAGCAGGCAAGGTAGATACGTATTCTTGAGTATTTTTTTGGCTGCATTTGCTCTATTCTCTGCCAGCTTCACACTTTCTTTCCTCTCAAACAGTCACGGAATTTCACCTCATTAGGCTAGGAGTTCTGTGCCAAAATACATAATCTAACGAGGTGTTCATTCTCGTATGAGCCAAAGCACTCCTTAGTGTGGTGACGATTAACATTGCACCTACATAACGAAATAGTGTTAAAGAGTCTTGAATACCGTTCCTTTAGACACCCCTTTCTTATCCTTTCGTCGATAAATCATGGGTGCAATTGGGGCAAAGTAGGCCGCGATTCAGCTCAATTCGACTTCTCACCTCTTGCACTTTTACCCCAAAACCCTTATGCTAATTGCATGAGGGTACGACGCGGGTATACAATCGTGGAAATTATTATTGTGCTGGCAATCATGCTGGTGCTGCTAGTGCTGGGCGTGGTGACGCTCAATAATGCGCAGCGCTCCTCGCGCGATACTGCCCGCACCACCACTGTAGAGACGGTGGCGCGCAGCCTTGAATCCTTCTACAACGGCGATGCAACTGGTACGTCGGGCGAGCAAGGCCACCGCTACCCGTCGGCCGAGCAGTTTTTGACCTCGCTTAATGGCACGGCAATTCGCCATATCCTCCCTGGACTGTCTGAGGATAGCTATCAATATCCATCGCGCAGTGGGCAGCAAGCGCTCTTTGTCCAGTCGCCAAGCAATGGCATTAGCAAAGATAGCGCCACAGTCGATCGCTTCGTCTACGAGCCGCGCGCCCGCGATGGTTCGCTCTGCGTCACCACCAGTCAAGAGTGTAGCCGTTTCTTCCTCTACTACCGGCTAGAGCGCGCACCAACAGTAACGATAACCATCACGAGCAACCACCAATGAAGCATAGTCCAGATGCTGGCTTTACCTTAGTAGAGATGTTGGTGACGATGGTGCTGGGCGTGCTCTTTATTGGGACGCTCTATCAGCTGTATATTGTGACGATCCAGAGCGCAACGGAGGCCAATCGCGACGCCAAGGCAAGCATTGTGGGGTATGAGCTGCTCCGCCGCGAAGTTGGCGATGGCACACCAACGCCGTGCACAAACCGCGCAGCCAATCGCAATCTTACGACTGACCACTCGCTCGATACTGATGGCTTGCCTCAGCCCGTTAATGCCACCATCATCGTTGATTGCCCATATAGCACCACCGCACCACAGATAAGCCGTGTATCGGTAACGGTGCGCTATGGGCAAGGCTCTAGCCAATCGGAGGTTCGCCATGCGATTCTCAGCAGCCAATAATATACGAGAGCGAATGCAGCAGCTCATCCGCCGTATCTATCCTGCGCGACACCAACAGCGTGGCTTCACGGTGGTGGAAATGCTGGTGGTGATTCCGATTATTGTGGTGGTGGTTGGCGTATTGGTCGCTGCCTTGGTGGGACTGCTGAGCTCGATTGTTATCTCTAATCAGCGGGGCGCGCTCACGTATGCTATGGAAGATGCGCTTGACCAAATCGAGCAGGACGTCCGCCTGGCGACAAAAGTCGAGAGCAAAGCCGTCGCGGCTAACTGGGCACAACACTTCGCGGGCGATAACGTCTTGATTCTCACCCAATACGCCACCGATCGCAACCCCTCCGACACCCAGCGTGAACTCATCTATCTCAATAGCCAAGCCAACCCCTGTCGCAGCCAAGCCGAGCTCGCCGCCAAGCTCTACCGCACAAACAACCCACTTACCGTCAAGGTTGTCTACTTTGTGCAAGGTACCACCCTCTGGCGGCGGACTATCGTGCCAAACCAATACGAATTCAATGCTACCAACCCCAGCAATAACACAATGTGTGGTCAGCCCTGGCAGCAAAGCACTTGCAACTACACTGGTGGCCCTTGCAAAGCGCTCGATACACGCGTCGCGAATAATGTATCGAGTATTCGCTTTGGCTATGCAACAGGCTTTAATCAAGCGGCCAGCACCACACCAAACGATAGCACCACCGTCGTCTCTGCCACAGTGGATATTGCCGCCCTCAGCACTGGCCAGACCATTCACGCCCGAGGGTCAATGCAAGCTCGGCGGATTAATAATTAACAGAGCCAAGAGAGGTTGGCATTACGCCATCCGGTTATTCTTGCCCTATCACATGATCAACCGAGTAAGCCAGTACACGATACACGGCCTTGCCTTGCGCAATATACTGTTATTTTGGCAAATACCCTAGCTCTTTTGCCCGTATCGCCAGCATCATACCATCTAAAAAATCGTCATACATCCGTGTTCAAAAAGCTTGTGTTTAATGAATGTTCGTAGTATGATCGTAATATAATCAGTAACAAGGAGGGGTAACTCTGTATGACAACAAAAACTCAACGTAACCTGCGCGGTTTCACAATTGTCGAGCTTCTCATCGTGATTGTGATCATCGCCATCCTAGCGGCTATTACCATCGTCGCTTACAACGGTATCCAGCAACGCGCTCGTGACTCTGCAGCCGCTGGTGCTGCATCGCAGCTCTCGACCAAAGTAGAGGCATGGAACAGCCAGAAGGGTGAATACCCAACAGCCGCGCAAGTCAGTAGCAATCTTGTTGACGATAAAGTAACTGAAGCAAAGATCGATCCTGACCTTAAGAAGAAGATCATCACATCTGGTACACCAAACAACGACACTCCTGTCTTGTACACCCAGTGTGGTAGTGGTAAGGGTGCAAAAATCACCTACAAGAAGGGCGACAAAACCGAGGATATCGTCCGAGGCAGCTGCTAAGCTTATCCTCTCAATCAACAAAAACACCCGCTCTCTGGCGGGTGTTTTAGATATACGGATGTATTACTACTGCACCTAGCGAGACACAATTATCAATGACAGCGACAAACCTCTGACTTTTTGCCTATTCCGTCGGCACTGGGAAGTCCGCCAAGAACTCTGCAACATCGGTGCGGAGCTTAGCTAGCTCTGCCTCATCATCACGGTGATCGATGGCCTGCCGCATCCACTCAGCAATCTGCGGCATATGCTGCGGCTCTAAGCCGCGCGTTGTTGCCGCTGGCGTACCAAGGCGAATACCACTAGGGCGAAATGGCGGCAGTGGATCATCTGGGATAGCATTGGCGTTAAGTGTCAGGCCGATCTTATCCATTGCAATCTCCGCCGTCTTGCCATCAATCCCAAAACTTGTGTGGACATCGGCCAAGATGAGATGGTTGCTTGTGCCACCCGTCACGAGCACAAAGCCGCACTGTTGCAGCTCCCGTGCTAAGACAGCGGCATTAGCTACCACTTGCTCAGCATAGGCACGAAAGGCTGGTTGGAGCGCCTCGCCAAAAGCCACTGCCTTGGCGGCAATCGTATGCATATGTGGTCCGCCCTGAATACCAGGAAAGACCGCTCGATCGATGAGTGTCGGAATATTCTCGAGAGTCTTGGCTGGGCGCTTGAGTGGGTTGCTCACTACTCCTTTGCTAACGATGAGCCCACCACGCGGCCCGCGCAGCGTCTTGTGCGTCGTTGTCGTCATAACGTGAAAACCATGGTTAAGTGGATTCTCCGCTACCCCACCAGCAATCAACCCCGCGACATGCGCCATATCGGCCATGAGCAAAGCACCAACCTCGTGGCCGATCGCCGCAAAGCGTGCAAAATCTAGCTGGCGCGGATAAGCACTAAAGCCCGCCAGGATGATCTTTGGCCGATGTTCTTGCGCCATCCGCTGCAGCTCATCGTAGTCAATCTCGCCCGTTCTCACGTCCTTCATTTTGTAGCGAACAAAATTATACTCACGAGCACTATGTGTCACAGGCGCACCATGCGTCAGGTGGCCACCATGACCCAGATCCATCGCGAGGATGGTATCGCCTGGTTCACACCACGCAAAGTACACGGCTTCATTCGCCTGAGCGCCACTGTGCGGCTGGACATTAGCATGGTCAGCCCGGAAGAGCTGCTTGGCGCGGTCGATTGCCAGCTGCTCTACTTGGTCAGTATACTGCTGCCCGCCATAGTAACGCCGGCCTGGGTAGCCCTCGCTGTATTTATTAGTAAAGACACTCCCAAGTGCTCGTAGTACATCACCAGAGACATAATTCTCACTCGGGATGAGCTCTAAGCCTTCGCGTTGGCGCTGCTGCTCACGGGTGATAAGGGTAGCAATAGTTGTTTCGTGCATGGGTAATACTCCTTGTTTGTTGGTTATATCTTAGGATTCGCTATGCACTTTTCATCAGATCATATGTGTAGTATAGCACAGCCACCCAATGTGGGGAGTTACAGTACCTGACTACGTGCGTCTTGAGCTTGCGATAGCTCTCTTTTTCTCTAGTAGTATTGACGTACTATCGCATCTCTTTTGATATTACTCTGATGCGAAGACTAGACACTTGCTCGTGTAGTAAATGGGGGGCCTTGCGCACGGCTAGTTGAAATAGCAGAAAGGAGCTGATGGAGTTATTAGAAAAACTTCGCAGCCTAACCTCGCATTTCTTTCCGCAACACGAGATGCTTGTGTTTGACAATATATCACCGATGATATATCGTACAAGCATGGGAACAGCAAAATATCTCCGTAATATCGGAACACTCATCCAAGAAACCCGCCAAGCGCGCGGTATGACGCAAGCCGAGCTCGCTGCAGCACTTGGCACGAGCCAGTCGGCCATCAACCGCATCGAAAAGGGTGGCCAAAACATCAGCCTAGAAATGATTGCTCGCATTGGCGAAGTGCTGAGCAGTGAGATTGTCCGCATCAACAAAGCTGGCAAAACAAACTTCGTCATCAATGGTGGTGGCTCGCTCCATGGCGAGATTGAGGTGAAGACCAGCAAAAATGCTGCTGTAGCTCTGCTCTGCGCAAGCCTCCTTAATAAAGGTAAGACAACACTCCGCCGAGTGGCCCGGATCGAGGAAGTTAATCGCATCATCGAGGTGTTAGAAAGCATTGGCATGCGCTGCCGCTGGCTTGAACACAATGACCTCGAGATCACCCCACCACGCACCCTCCATCTAGACGAGATGGATATCGCCGCAGCCAAGCGCACTCGTAGCATCATCATGTTCCTTGGGCCATTGCTCCATCAATATGAGTCATTCCAAATCCCATTCGCGGGTGGGTGCAACCTTGGCACACGGACGGTGGGGCCACACATGGCGGGCCTCGCACCCTTTGGCCTCACTGTCGAGGCAACGACCGATTACTACCAAGCAACAGCTAACCCGCATATGGTTGAGCACGCTATCGTCCTTACTGAGCGCGGCGACACCGTCACTGAGAATGTTATCATGGCGGCAGCGCTCCACCCAGGCGTCGTGACGATTCGCAACGCCAGCCCCAACTATATGGTGCAAGACCTCTGTTTCTTTTTGCAAAAGCTTGGGGTACAGATCGATGGCATCGGCACAACGACCCTCACTATCCATGGTGTCAGCGAGATCAACCAAACAGTCGAATATTGTCCGAGCGAAGACCCTATCGAGGCAATGAGCTTCATCGCAGCGGGTGTAGTGACGGACTCTGCTATCACCATCCGCCGAGCACCAATCGAATTCCTCGAGCTCGAGCTGGCAGTGCTGCGCGGTATGGGCTTACAATATGAGCTCTCCAGCGAGTACCCAGCGCGCAATGGCCAGACTCGCCTGGTCGATATTAGCCTGCACAAATCGACTCTCACCGCTCCACAAGACAAGCTCCACAGTATGCCCTTCCCTGGTATCAATATGGATAATCTCCCCTTCCTTGGCCTCATTGCCACAGTAGCAACGGGCCGCACCCTGGTGCACGACTGGAGCTACGACAACCGCGCCATTTACTTTACCGACCTCACTCGTCTTGGCGCACAGGTAGAGATGGTCGACCCGCACCGCGTTTACATCAGTGGCCCCACCCGCTGGAAGCCTGCCGATGTCGTTGCACCACCAGCCTTGCGCCCCAGCGTCGTCGTGATGCTAGCGATGCTCGCAGCCCCTGGGCGCTCCATCCTGCGCGATGTATACAACATCAACCGAGGCTACGAAGACTTCGCCAACCGGCTCAACACCCTCGGGGC
The DNA here is from genome assembly GCA_905373835.1 of Candidatus Saccharimonadota bacterium. Lineage (GTDB taxonomy): Bacteria > Patescibacteriota > Saccharimonadia > Saccharimonadales > Saccharimonadaceae > Saccharimonas. Next base: position 5,931 of record CAJPUN010000010.1, on the reverse strand, counting down.
GGATATCGAGACAACATGGGAGTATTAGTCGCTTCTTAGCTTGTCTTACCACGCCAATAGAGAGCCTCTCACAACGAGAGGCTCTCTTGCTGTATGTCGCATTGTGCACAGACTTTGCATACATAGAGCCTAAGTCTTAGAAGGTCTCCTTTCTCGGTATCAGCTCCCGTTCGCCAGCGCTTCGTCCGATAAGTTGCAATAATCAATTGTTACCTCGCATAGCACGAGAAAATAAGTGCAAAAAGTAAGAGCGCACGAACAAACGCATCAAGCATATGCTTTGATCCTCTGGTGATAACCAAGTGAAGTTACCGCTGAGCAGAATGAGGTGATAATTGCCAAACATCAACCTCTTACGCTAAGCTGATGACCTATCGAGTCTGGCGGCAAGCTTTCCCTCCATAAGACGAAGCTGCAAAGATAAAGATAGTGATCGAGCACAAAAAAGTAGCTGTGCGCTTCATATTATAAAATTACCACAGTTACAATAGTAGCAAAACGACATTAAACCAAAATAAAACCCCGGAATTATCCGGGAATTTATCTTGGGGTGGATAATGAGACTTGAACTCACGGCCTCCGGTGCCACAAACCAGCGCTCTAACCAAACTGAGCTATATCCACCATACAATCGCACAGCAAACCTTACTGTGCTGCTGACATGCTGTATTGTAGCAGAGATAGCGCGGTTTGTCTATTGCCTATGCCCTCTCATTTTCAATCTCACGGCTTTACTGGCTTACACCGCTCTCACATCTGAACATCACTAGGTCACTTGTTTCTTTTCTCTGGGCTTCTCACTGCTTGTATAGTGAGCCTTACTATCTGTAATAATAGCCATCACCACACTTCGTTGAGCGGATGATCAAGAAAAATAACAAAAGGCCAGGCCAAATTTGAAGTTAACTAATTTAGCGCGCATTCTTGCGCCGCCACAGCGCCTCAACGCACATCACCAGCCATAAGCCAAGCGCAATCGCCCCAACTGCCCCGCCAAACCACACATGCCCTGCACTATAGCCATATTGATTAACCATCCGAGTGAGCAGGCTAATCGCCACGACATCACCCAGCAGCGTAAACATATTCAGCGCAGAGAGAAGCGTTGCTTTGTACGTATGCTGCAGCTCGCTGAGGATCTTCGACTGCAGAACAATCGGTCGCACTCGCGTATATGCAGTAAATAGCACAACAGCAATGACCGCGATAATCGGGCTTGGCGTTACGCCCATCAAGACAATACACAGCGCCATAATCAACGCATCGACCCAATAAAATGCCAGTGGCCGCAGGCGGTCAAACCAATGCACATACCAGCCCAGTAACGCTCCACCCAGGCTCCCGACCGCCGCAATTACCCCAAACCACTCTACAGCAATACCAACGTGCTGGAAGAGGAGCTCGCGATATTCTAGCCCCTTATTGGACACACCAGCCAAGAAACCAGCGAAGGTGAAGAGAGCAAGATTTTTTGCAGTAATGATTGCGCGAGCAGCCTGCCGTGGCCGCTGAGCCTGGGCAGTCGTGCGGCGCGGTGGGTGAGCAAAGCTCAGTGCCAACCACACTGTCGCAGCAAGCGACAAAAAGCCAATCAAAAATGGGAGTGTATGATGAATACGGTATGTGAGTGGCACCACAATGATAAGCACGGTATTACCAATCAATCCATACGTCTGGGCGCGGCCCATCACCTTGGTATAGTCGCGCGCTCGCCCCAGCGCCGTCAAGGAATCATGCATAAAGGCCTCGACCGCACCAGACTGAAATGCATAGCCACCAAAGAACAAAACCGAGGCAATCAGCCCACCCCAAAAGCTCGGCCATACAGCATACAACAGTGGCGACGTCACAGCGATGCTCGCACCAAGGATAATCGCTCGCCGGTTGCCAAACTTATCGGCCACATAGCCCGCCGGCATCTGCAGCGCTGCCTGGATAATAGACGAGATAACGACCATTAGTGCTAGCTCATCCAAACTCACTTTACCAACATTCACCAGCTGCACCGTGATAAGCGGCAAGTAGACACGCTTGGTAAAAATCCGAAACCACGAATATTTGATAATGTTGCGCTTGAGGAGGTCGTGGTTAGTCACATCTTGCATAAATCTCGCTGTACTATAGCATAGCCTCGCGCAGCATGTAAATGCATTTTGTATGTAATAAAAACAACCCCATCGAAACGGGGTATGACGACGGAAAATGGCGCCCCGAGTAGGATTCGAACCTACGGCCTTAGGCTTAGAAGTCCTCTGCTCTATCCAGCTGAGCTATCGGGGCATGGGTTTATTATAGCAGGTTTCTTGGCAGGTGTGGTATGATAAACGAAGCATGAAACATACGAATGAAAATTATCGATACTTTAGCGTTATTCTCGCAGTATATGTTGCGGCGCTACTCATCTCCAACATTGCCGCCACCAAACTGGTGGCACTGGGCCCACTTATCCTCGATGGTGGAGCAGTGCTCTTCCCGCTCGTATATATCTTTGATGATGTCATGACAGAGGTCTATGGCTATCGCCGGGCACGCCGCGCTATTTGGACGGCCTTTGGGGTAATGCTGCTAGCTATTGGCTGCTTTACACTGGTGCGCTATCTGCCCGCGGCGGCAGAGTACCACGACCAAGCCGCTTACGAGGCAGTGCTCGGCTTCTTCCCGCAGATCGTCATGGCGAGCTTGCTTGCTTTCCTGACAGGGAGCTTCCTCAACTCGTACATCGTTGCTAAGCTCAAGGTTGCTATGAAGGGTCGGCAGCTATGGCTGCGCCTACTTGGATCGACAGTAGTGGGGAGCTTATTTGATACCGTTATATTCTGCGTCGTTGCTTTTGGCGGGCAGCTCACGGGGGGGGCACTGCTCAACTATATCGCCGTCGGGCTTGGCTTCAAGCTTGCCGTTGAGGTCGTCTGCTTGCCACTTACCTACCGCGTCATCGCCGTGCTCAAGCGGCGCGAATCCGTCGACACCTACGACACCACCACCAACTTCACACCATTTCGTTTGCGTGTCTAGCGAGCGAGTTGCTCACTGCCGCAGATTTGCATCTCTCTCAGAATATGAAGAACGCAGTACTTCCATCCTGGTAGAACAGAAAATTGCCTATGGTGATTATTGCAGCGTGATCATTGAAGAGCCTTATGTTTTAGGAAAATACTAAGACCCTTTTAGCATTTTAAAGAGACGGTAGCGAGAGAAAGGGCTGATGACGGAGAGAAGATTGACTATGCAAACTCTTTTTCCTAGTTGTTATGTGAATGCATGCTATAACCTACGGAGGAGCTCTCACCAATCGTTATCGGCGATAATACTGCGCCAAGAAATGATCTCGAAAGGCGTAGAATGTGCCATCCTCGAGGCTGTGGCGAATGTCGTCGACAAGCTTGATGATAAAGCGCTCGTTGTGGATCGATAGCAACGTCCCCGCCAGGCTCTCCTTGGCCCGGAGCAGGTGACAGATGTAGGCCGCAGTGTAGTGCTGGCAGGTGTAGCAATCGCACTCCGCCATAATAGGTGCAAACAGCTCGCGATATTTCGTCCCACGCATATTCACCCGCCCATGTGGTGTGTAGGCCGCACCATTGCGCGCTACGCGAGTTGGGCTTACGCAATCGAAGGTGTCGATCCCCTGCTCAATCGCCGCAAAGATGTCATCTGGCTCCGAGATACCAAGCAAATGCCGCGGCTTGTTCTCGGGCAAGATCTCGTTCACCCACTGGATGGTCTGCGCCATGGTTTCCTTCTCCAGCGCACCACCGATGCCATAACCATCGAAGTCCATTGCGCCAAGGTGTGCTGCGGTTTGCTTACGCAGATCCTCATAATTCGCCCCTTGCAAAACGCCAAAGAGCGCTTGATACGGCTTATCTGGCCGAGCAGCCCGCAGCCGCTTGACCTCTGCTAGGCTGCGCTCCGCCCACGCATGGGTACGCGCTAGTGCCTCCACTTGGTATTCATACGGGTCAATCAGCGACGTCAGCTCATCAAAAGCAAAGGTAATATCCGCCCCAATCCCTGCCTGGATTTGCATCGACAGCTCTGGCGTAAACTTATGTAATGAGCCATCGAGGTGTGACTTAAACATCACGCCATTATCATCCACCCAGGCGTGCCGGCTCGACTTCTTGGCAATCGCAATCTCTTCATCCACATCAGTGCTCATCGCTAATACCTTCTTAAAGCCCGAGCCCAGGCTCAGCACCTGGAAGCCACCACTGTCGGTAAAGGTCGGGCCGCTCCAGTGCATGAATTTGCCCAAGTACCCGGCCTTCTCTATTAGCTCATGCCCTGGCTGTAGGTAGAGGTGATAGGCATTAGCCAAGACAGCCTGTGCACCCACGCTAGCTACCATCTCGGGCACCATTGCCTTCACATTCGCCTTTGTGCCCACCACAATGAAGGCTGGTGTCTTGATATCACCATGTGGAGTGTGAATCACGCCCGTCCGCGCCAACGTCTGCGGCATGCGGTGAGTAATGGTAAATGAGAATGGTGCTGGCATAGTATGATTGCGTTCCCTATACCCCCCTAGGGGTATTTTACATTGAAATAATCGTGCTTCGTGCAAGGAGAAAAGCTCCCTCTCGCAAAAATCTCTCTCTATTGTATCACAAGGGCTCAGCGGTATGATGCACATTCTCTTTCCTTTCATCGCTCTAAATACATAGAGCATACGCATCTGCTACGGTCACTGCTCCACCGTTATTTCGGGAGACCACTACTTGAGAAAATGGAGAACTTTATGGGTGACATAAGCAGAAACATTTCCAAAAATACTTACTATAATACCAGAATAATATACTCATTGCTTTTCCAGGTAGAATAGTGAGCAAAAATATAGCCTATTCTGGCAGAGAAAGTGAATACTTTTGGGTTTACGTTACGCAGCGCGCCGTGCAGGCTGAGTGTGCGCTTGTTGCAGTGCCACCACAACATCGCTCTCCGCACGCTCTTGGCCTGCTGGCACCAAGCCTGTCTTCACCTGTAGCCATTCACGGGTAGACCGCGGCATAAGCTTTTGTACAAGGTCTGTCGCTACCATACCGAGCGTTGCGGCAACCACTTTGGCATCCTTCTTTAGTGAGGCTGTCTCAGCGTACACAACGTCCTGCTCCATCATATGGATGGTATCTAGCTCGTAGCCAGGCTCATGCTGCTCTTTGCTATAGGGTGCCATAATGCCTGGGCGAGCCGTCTTGCGTGCGTCTATCCACTGCTGTTTGAGACCTTCAGGGATGTCGGGGTTAGCAAGAATATCATTATACACTTCGCCTGTGGCTAGTGGCCTTGGCCCCACGATTGCCATCTTGCCACGCAATACTTGCAATAGCTGCGGTGCTTCGTCTACATGTGCTTTGCGCACAAGCTTACCAATTGGCCCAGCACCACTGTGGTTGTAGCCATTGGCCGAGGCGGTGTTGCGCACCGCACCACGCAACGTCCGCAGCTTTGGCACCTTGACGAGGTCATCAAGGTCACTCCCATACCGCTCCTGAATGAAGAGCGTTGGGCCATCGCCAAGCTCCTTATGCATTGCCGCAGCCGCGATGAGAGCCGCAGAGCCCATACCAATCAGCAGAGGCGCCGCTACAATTCGATCAAACCAGCGCTTCTCAGGACTTTCGTTATAGGCTTTGCCGTGTTTTGTTCTATTTTTTTGTGACATCCGTTCGATGGTAGCACAATGTTGCATATTTGTCAACAGTATCGTGCCTAGTCCTTCCTTTTTCACTTGATTTAGTGTAATTGTTATAAAGTATTGCACCCTTTAGGGCCACGCCAAACCAAAGAAGAGGCTACGACCTCTCTTCATCCAGTCTGACTCGCTATACTCTCAACAAAAACATCGCCCCCCCTTGGCGGAGCAATGCTTATTTTTTGCATCTATGGTGGCAATATACACCAAAGCTCGAACCTATTTCGAGCGTAAAA
>CAJPUN010000009.1 GCA_905373835.1 Candidatus Saccharimonadota bacterium | reverse complement strand
GCCACCCCAGGCGGCAGCTGCTAGGTTACTTCCATCGGCCGAGCTGGCAAGGGCCGACCATTTGCGGTCGCCTGCAGCATCATGCTTGGCCCATTTCGTGCCGGTTGCTGGCACTGGCGTCTCGGGTGGCTGCGTACCCGCACCCTTTTGGAAGACACGCACATAGTCGATCAGCATCGTCTGGGTAGGGAATGGATCGGATGGGTCGATAGGGCTGAGGTTTTTGCTAATCTCGACGTAGTCGTTGAGGATGAATTGCCAGCCGCGGTGGAATGCACCATTGATATTCTCTTGGCTCGCAACCTTCGTGAGTGGCTCAGAGTCCTTCCGAGGAGTGATGTTGCCGTCATTGGTAGGGCTCACATGGTAGCGATACACCTTGATGGGCTGGTCGTCTACAAAGTACTTCACCATCGTGCCGTCATACTCAACAGCCCAGGTGTGCCACTCGTAGGCAAATGAGCCTGGCCGCGCACCAGCATAGTGCTCACCACTGTGCGAGAGGGAGCGTGTCCGCCAGCCAGTCTTCCATTTGCCATCGGCACCGTGGTGGTAGCACGACATATGGGTGGTCGACCACGCGTAATTTGGTGTGGATGAGTACCACTCGATGATGTCTAGCTCGCCATATGGGTCGTTGGCCTTGGGGTTGTCGTTGCAGTTTTGGAGCGTATTGCCACTCACCATCCACAGTGATGGCCGCGTGCCACGCTTGCCATTCCAATTAAACTTTGCCCGAATCTCGGCTCGGAATGGCTTGGTGCCGTCCACAACCTTGCCCTTGTTTTTGACTCGTCCACTAAGGTAGCGCGTTGTGGTGCCGCTGGGGCAGGGCTGCTCACTCATGTTGGCACTGGTGAGTGGTTCGTTCAAATTGCTCACACAGTGGCGCTGCGTGGTAATCTCGAGATGGCTGTTGGCAACCTTAAGATTATTTGGGCTGTAGGCGAGGTGGGTATTGCGCAAGTTGTCAGTATTTTGCTTCAGTATGTCCCACTCGCCAGACACAGCCGAGCCAGTAAACTCGTCGTGCCACACCATACCCCATTGGTCGGCATGCGTTGTGCCATGATAGAGAAGTGCAAGCAACACAACACTACCAAGTGCCGCAAGCACAATAATTGCTTTTTTTATCACCGTTTTGTCCCCCCTGTTTTTGTCTAAAAACGTTATGGCTATGATTATAACGCTTATGGTTAGTTTTTTGCAAGAGGTTAGGCCCATAATCTTGCAAGACTCGCTGCATAATGCATATTTTTGCCAGGGCGAGAGAGCACTGTATATTCTCGCAGTGTGGGCAGTTATCCACGCGATTTCCACAGCACGATGTGGTTTTTACACCACTACAGAGATGGGGTAATAAGGGATGGTCTTTTGGGCTATTACAACAGAGGATAGTGGGGTATACTAGAGGCACAACAACCTAACACAAAGGAGGGTGTATGACGAAGTTAATTAACTATTCGCTGGCAGGCGTGGCAGTGGCCGCAGCCATGGTGTGCCTGAGTGGTGCGCCAGCTCATGCTACCGAGCAAGAGCTCAGTGCAGCGCGGGCGGCGTGTAGCACAGTGGTAGGGCAGGTCAAGGCAGCCAATGCATATGCCTACTGGAAGATGCCGGATGGCTATCCAGAGGATCACAGCGCCGACGCAACCAACAGCTTTCGCCAGCAGCATGGCTGGGTGGTAGCCGGCACAGAGGTGTACGACTGGGCCTCCAACGAATCATTTGCCAACAGCGGGCGCTTCGTCTGGGGGAGCAAGACAGTCAACTTTGCGCCAGGGAATTTCTGCCTGAGTAGTGGCAAGACGACGGGTGGTCGCGAGCTTCTTCTTACCTTCCAAAAGGATGGCAACTTGGTGCTTTATAGCCACACTGGTACAGCTCAGTGGGCATCGAATACTCAAGGTAAGGGTGCACGCCTGGCCTTCCAGGGCGATCGCAACATCGTTGTGTACGACAAGAACGACAAAGCCATCTGGGCATCCAGCTGGCAGTGGAGCACGCCACGCCGCGGTGCTAAGATTGCTCAGCCCGGCCAGCGCTGGTGGCACGGCTATGGCAAGGCACAGCAAACACCAGAGTGGTTCCACGCCACACGCCGCACTACAACCAAGCCACAAGACACTGGCGTGCTCACCCTGCGCGCCACCGACCGCACCATCGAGGGTATCCCCGAGACCAACTGGGCCTCGCCACAGTACCCACAGCGCGCTACCTATGGCTCGGTAGTGGTAACCAACGAAGCACGAGGTGATGGCATACGAAACCACGTCAACATCGTTGGGACGTTTGATAACTAAGCAGCGCTTGTCGTAAGCGAGTACCTTACTTAGCTGGCTTACCCCCGCATCAGATGATGGTGCGGGGTTTTTGGTAGGTGAAGTGGCTAGCATCAGAGGTGAGGGGTAGGGGAGGGCGGTGTTTTTTTGTGTGTAGGAAAGCAATCATATACCAGATAGTTGTTAATTATGCATCATTTGTGTCTTTTTTGTTTTATATGCATTGGCTATAATCAGGCATATATATTAGCCTAACTCTTCTCTACAAAGGAGTGATGACAATGAAAAAGTTAGCAATCTACCCGCTGGCTGGTGCGGCAGTTGTGGCTGCATTGGTGTGCTTTGGTGGTGCACAAGCTGGTGCGACCCAGCGCGAGATCAATGATGCTCGCAATACGTGTAGTGCAATGATCGGCCGGGTCAAAAGCATGAACTCATACGAGTACTGGAAGACAACCGAGGACGGTCGTGGCCTAGGTGCTGCGGGTGGCCCCAAGAACGAATTCTATGATACCTACCACTGGACGCTAAGCGGCGGCGAGTATTATGATAAAAAGACGAAGGCCGTGTATGAACGCACTAGTATTTTCGAATGGGGCAACAAGACCGTCAACTTTACTCCAAACAACTTCTGCCTGACGACGGGCAAAACTAGCGGTGGCCGCGAATTTATCCTCACCTTCCAAAAGGATGGCAACCTGGTGCTCTACAGCCACACCGGTGCTGCCCAGTGGTCATCCAATACCCAGGGCAAGGGTACGCGCCTGGCCTTCCAGAATGACCGTAATATCGTTGTGTACGATAAGAACAACAAGGCTGTGTGGGCATCGAGCTGGTACTGGACGTTGCCACGCCGCGGTACTAAGATCAACCAGCCCGGCCAACACTGGTGGGACAAGCGCGCCAAGGCACAGCCAGCACCAGAGTGGTTCCAGGCCTCACGCCGCGTTACGACCAAGCCACAAGACAGAGGTGGCATGCGGATGACTGTGGCTGATCGCACCATGAATGATATCGACGAAGTGGATTGGGCGCCCGGCTACAACCCAAACAAGCCGCGCTACATTTCGGCAACCTATGGTTGGATGTTTGTCAGTAACTGGGTAAATAACCCTGACGGCACCTCAACTGGTCATATGAATATCGTCGCGTCGTTCGACAACTAAGTCGCGCTCCGCAGTATACACAAGCAACCCCACGCTATCATTGTGTGGGGTTGTTGGGTGTTAGGTGCTAGGTGTCGGCGGGCGCCCTACTGATACACTGCAGGCTTTAGTACACCAATATACGGCAAGTTGCGGTAGTGCTGGCGGTAGTCGAGGCCGTAGCCCACCACGAATTCATTGGGGGTGGGGATGCCAATGTAATCGGCCTGCACATCCACCGTGCGGCGCTCGGGCTTATCTAGCAGGGTGCAGAGCTTAGTACTGGCGGTGTGGCGCTCCGCAAATAAATCAAACAGCGCCTGGGCGGTGTGGCCTGTATCTACGATGTCTTCTACCAGTAGCACATGCCGGCCAGCTACGTCTGTGTCGAGATCCTTGAGGATGCGCACATTGCCGGTGGAGGTAAGTTCATCGCCATAGCTCGAAACATCCATAAAGTCGATTTCCAGCATGCAATCCATCGCCCGCACCAGGTCGATCATAAAGGGCGCTGCTCCGCGCAAAATCCCCACCACCAGCGGGTTTTTATCGGCGTACTCCTGGCTCAGCTGCTGGCCCAGGCGCGCCACAGCACGCGCAATGTCATCGTTGGTAAAGAGGATTGTTTCGATATCATTATGCATAAGGATTATTGTAGCAGATATGGGGTGCGGGGGCGAATTTTTTGGAAGATGATGTGCAGTGAGAAATGCGTGGAGACGTGAACAATGCTACAATACCATCATGACACAACGTACCATTCCATCCCATGCTCGGATGATTCCGCCCGAGGCACAGTGTGTCTTTGTGGGCGAGATATTTAGTGTTTATCAGTGGCCACAGCGGCTGTATGATGGCTCGGTGGCGACCTTCGAGATGGTGCGCCGGCCCGATACGGTGCTCGTCATTGCGGTGGATGATGCGGGCAAGGTGCTCGTAAACGACGAGGAGCAGCCAGGCGGCATTGTGCGGCGTGGCCATTTGCCAGCCGGGCGGGTTGACCCTGAGGATGCGACCATCATTGCAGCAGCCCAGCGTGAACTGCGCGAGGAGACAGGCTGGGAGTTTGCCGACTGGCAGCTGCTGGAAGTGGTGCAGCCTGAGCCGAAGATGGAGTGGTTCATCCACCTGGTATTGGCCCGGCGACCAGTGCGCCACATGCCACCGTGCTGTGATGCGGGCGAGCGGATTACTACTCGCGCAATTTCCTGGCAGGAGCTTGTGCAATCGGCAGTGCTGCTGCGGTATTTCCCGTGGCTGCGCGATGTTGCCTCGGTGGAGGAGCTTGCGCCGCGCCATAGGGGTGACCTATAAGGGGAGTAGGGGTGTGGGTATAACATAAGTTAGTATGGAGTGTGCTTGGTTTATCTCACACAATGAATAATAAATTGCCGCATTAGGTTTTGTCATATCGCTAGGCAAGACAATTGCTCTCCTCACCAGATACGGTATAATAGAAAAATTATGAATCGACCTATCAAGCAGATAAAACAGATCAAGCAGCAGGGCAAACTCCTGCGGATTTTTTGGCAGGCGCTGGCAGTAGCGACGGTGGTGGTGAGCGTGAAGTTCGTCCTGCACCGCCTGGGGTGGGAGCCGATTGAGCAGAGCTCATTGCATAATAGCGTGATATCCAGCGTGACCTTTGTGATTGGTTTTTTGCTCTCGGCCACGATTGCAGACTACAAAGAGTCGGAGCGGATCCCAGCGGAGTTTGCAGCGCTGCTAGAAGATATGTATGATGACGCCACGGCGATTCATCAGAGCTATCCGGTGTTTGATCTCGATGGTTTCCGGCGTCAGCTGCATGCTGTAGCCCAAGGGTTTTCGAGCGATGTGCGTCATTCGGCCTACGACGCCCGGCAGGATATTCGGGGCTTAACGCCGTATTTTGCCACGATGGAGCAGGGCAATGTACCGCCCAACTTTATTGTCAAGCTCAAGCAGCAGCAGACGGTGCTGCTCCGCCATCGCCACCGGGTGGACTACATTCAGCGGATCCGCTTTATTCCCTCGGCATCTATCTTGGCGCGCTCTATTGTGGTGGCGTTGCTTGGCCTCCTGCTCATTACCAACATCGACCCATTTGTCGCTAGTCTGACGGTGGTGGGGTTGATTAGCTTCGTCTTGGTGTATATGATCATCCTCATCCACGTCATCAGCACACCCTTCCATAAGGCCGGCAAGACGCGCGACGACGTGAGCCTCTTCCTTATCCACGATGCGGAGGAGTATCTGAGCGGCCCACGCGATAGAGTGAGTAAATAGGCTGAACCCCCTAGTATATCAATAGGGGAGAGATTGAGGAGAAACGGCACTTCTTGTGTGATATCTCTATTTATTACGCACCTCACTGGAGTGTTACAGGGGTGTTATCGGTCAGGTAAAGCCCGGGCAAGAACGCAAAAATTACCACAATAGCGAATCTTCACGTTTCATCAATGGAATATGAGCAACGAAGGATGCTTATTAGATTAGAACAAGGGTATGAGGCTATAACGGCCACTCTTTTTGCCTATCGGGCATCTAGCTATTATTTCCCAACATTGCTATAATACAACTGTACTAACATTAACCATGGAGGACATCACATGGGACTTACTGACGACATCAAAGCCAAAGCTCAAAAAGTAGCTGATGATGTACAAGACAAAGCCGAAGAAGTAGCTGAGAAGGCCAAAGATGCTGCGCAAAACGCCGTCGATACTGTAAAAGACAAGGCAAACGACGCCGAGAACAAAGCTCACGAGATAAAGGGCGAGATGGATCAATAAATCCTGCGTCTTTTATGGCCACCAGAGCTGCTCCATATATAGGAGCAGCTCTTTTGGTGCGAGAGTGCGCGTTTGCGAGGCGTTGGCTACTAGGATATTCGGCAAGCGAGTGGCATCTTCTTGCGATGACCTCATATAAATACCCCATACCCCATAGCACATGCATGCAGGGGGTATTAGCTACCGCCAGGCCATGCTACACTAAGGAGTATGACGAAACCATTTGTATTGCTACAGTCGCGCCCCGAGGACGAGGCGTCGGATAATGAATATCAGGCATTTTTGCATTTTGGTGGCCTCGCACCGACCGACCTCGAGCGAGTGCGCATCGAGGCAGGGCAGCGCCCCGCGCAGTCGCTTGCTGCCTATAGTGGTGTGCTGATGGGTGGTGGCCCAGCTAACTTTGCTTATGCTCCGGCCGAGAAGCCCGCCGAGCAGCGCCAGTTCGAAGCCGCGATGATGCCACTGCTGCGCGAGATTATTGCTCGCGACATCCCATTTCTTGGCGCCTGCCTGGGGGTTGGCGCATTGGTGTCGGCACTGGGCGGTGCGCCCAGCTTTGCCTATGGTGAGGCAATTGGTGCTGTGCCTATCACTCTCACGCCAGCAGCTGGGGATGATCCACTCCTCGCTGACTTGCCCACTACCTTCGACGGTTTCGTTGGGCACAAAGAAGGAGTGCTCGAGCCACCAACTGCTTGTACTGTCTTGGCGCGCTCGCGTACCTGCGTGCAGATGCTGCGAGTGGGGCGCAATGTGTATGCCACGCAGTTCCATCCCGAGCTCGACCCCGAGAGCCTCGCTCTGCGCATCGATATCTACCGCCACGCTGGCTACTGTGCTCCGGACGAAGCCGATACTCTCATTGCCAATGCCCGCCAGCAAACCGTCACCGAACCAGTCAAGATCCTGCGCCGGTTTGTGCAGCGGTATCGGCAGGAAGAGCTCTAGGCTCGATCTTACTCATCTTCCGCTTGCATATACTTTTACCAAGCTATGAATGGCCGACGTATTCGTTATATTGACCGCTAAGAGTTGGAGGAAAGTTAGCTTATGTGGCGCACTTATTATTTACCAAATGAGATGGTAGGGAATAGGCTCGCATAGGCAAAAATGGTTTTGATGTAAGGACGCGTACTATTTGTCTACTTCTTGTGCAAAAACATACCCCCTCCCCCATATAGGCAGTAGGCCATAGCATATATCTCTATGCGATACTGGCAGTGAAATGTAAGAAGCTCGGTATTTATATACGGGCTTCTTTGCTTTTGGCAGTGGCTAAAGAATCGCTACTCGCGGAGTGATCAAACTACCGTGCTCGGCTACTATTGATTGGCAACAGGATCTTCGCATAGATACCCTGCCACCCACTGATAGGGTAGGGGTATCCCTATGCATCAGCGTGACACACTGCCTCAATGTTATGCCCGTTTGGGTCGATGAGGAAGGCACCATAATAGTCTGGATGATAGATCGCTCGCACGCCTGGTGCGCCATTGTCCTGTGCTCCTGCTGCTAGGCCAGCTGCATAGAATGCATCAACTGCTGCCCGCGACGGTGCAGCAAAAGCAAAGTGTAGTGGCGATGATGGCTCGCCTTGCCCAAGCCAAAATATCCTGGTGTGTTGCGTCCGGTCTGGATTACTAAAGCCTACGCCATATGATTCGTCAATTGTCTTGGCATACCCCAGTGGTGCCAATACCGCTTCATAAAAGGCCTTGCTTGCTTCAATGTCTTGAACGATGATGCCGAAGTGGTCGATCATGAGGTACCTCCTTGTGATATATCGATTAGTGTATTGCCTCTTAAGTATACGCCACAAATGATGACAACAGTGTGTCAGTATTGAATATTTTTTTGTGTCTTTTGAATCACCCTGCGCTTCGACACCTCAAAGCGATCTGCTAACTCCTGAGCAGTGGCTTTGTCTCGCTCGCAGAGGAGAGATAGAATGGCGAGTAGACGCTGGAGTTTCATAATAACCTTACCAGATAATTCGTATAGCAATTATATACCACTATTGTAGCAACGTATGGCTCATCATGACAAAGAAAGATGTTTGTGAGAGCAGATTTTAGATAGGTTAGTGGCATATAGACAGTAGGGGTATAGGTATTATTGCAGGATATACAGTTCCGTGTGCTGCGTGACTGCCTGGTAAGATAGCGGAATCTAAATGTGTGAATACGGTATCGCGAGGCTTATAAAATATTTGCTTTGCGTGAAGGGTGCTACCTTGTTTTTCACCTCCTAGCATCACCCGGGTGAAAGGCATAGTGGATTTGGATAGAAATACAGCAGTGTAAAAGCAAAAAATGACCACCTAACAGTGGTCTAGTGTCGGTAAAAAATCTCCACGACTTTTCCACACCATCCTAGACACTAGATATGGGCACGCTATATATAGCGTAGGTAAGGACAGAGCTCTTGATTATAACAGAGGTAGTGATGGCGTGCAGCATCAACGTAATGCTGTATTTAGCAAGCACTCCGCAGGCCATATGGTATAATTACCTCGATAACCCCATAAACAAGGAGACAAGCAGATGAGTAATTTTCCGGTAGTGCGCGTAGAGCGTGTTGATGTGCGGAATGAGAGTGCGTCGAAGATAGATGTATGGGCACGCATCAAGAATGAGTCCGACCGGCAGGTGAAGGTTGTGAGTTGGGAGTATCTGGGAAATATGCGCAACGAGTCGCACACGCTTAACCCGGGCAATACAGTAGATGTGATGCTCTACAGCGGTGCACCCAAGAATTATCCAGACCAGATGTACATTCGCTACGAAGCCGAGCATGATGGTGGCAGGCATTACTTCTTGGCGCGGCACCAGGCGAAGTTTGATGAGCGCTATAACAATGATACTAAGTGGTATCGGCCATCAGATTGGATGGAATTCCAGCGCGTAGATCGCGGTAACTAGCATGGCAGCCACTCCACGCATCTTCTACACCGATGGTAGTGCCAGCCCCAACCCCGGCCCGGGCGGCTATGCCGTCATCGAGCAGGGCAAGCCCGTGGCGCTGGGCAGCGAGCCAGGCAACACGACAAACATTCGCATGGAGGGGATGGCCCTTATCGCAGCCATGCAGTTGGTTGGGGCTGAGGGGTGTGAGATCCATACCGATAGCGAATTTTGGGTTAATGTCCTCACTAAGTGGGCACCTGGCTGGGCAGCCAAGGGCTGGCGCAAGAGCAGCGGGCCGATCAAGAACCTTGAGCTCGTGCAAGAAGCCTATGCGCTTTATACCACCGTGCAGCCGAAGCTTATCTGGGTGCGCGGCCACAACGGCCATGAGCAAAATGAGCTCGCTGACCAATGGGCTAACCGAGCACGAGCCGGGGAGCGGCTAGAGGAAGAATGAGTAGCTAAAAACCGGTTGTAATGACCGGTTTTTAGGTGCAGAGGATATTGCTGCGTGGCGGCTTATATAAGAATGCAGCTCTATGTACCAGGCTCAAGCTTGTAGCCAAGCGGCTGAACAATGCGTTCTTCCTCTCATGTTGAGTTAGCTGTATCTTTCTCGTCGCGTTGTGCTACATCAACGAGGTAGATATTCCTAGCATAAATATATGCTATACTATTACCAATATCACTAATATCCAGAGTGCGACGAGGGACTGGCCCGATGACTCGCCAGCAACCTGCTCGGGAAGCGAGTAAGGTGCTAATTCCAGCCTGTGCGCAGGGAAGATATGAGACGCGTAAGAGAGCAGCTCCTTTCTCGCCTGGCAGTGCAGGATAAGAGAAGGGAGCTTTTTATGACAGCAACTACTATAGCATCAGCGCAGTTTCGCACCGCCGAGAGCGTAAGCCCAGGCCACCCCGACAAGCTGTGCGACCAAATGAGCGACGCCATCCTTGATGCCTATCTGGCCCGCGACCCACAGGCACGCGTGGCGGTGGAAGTGTGCGGCGGCCATGGCATGGTGTTTGTGACAGGCGAAGTGACGTCGCAGGCGACGGTGGCAGTGGTGCCGATTGTGCAGCGTTTGGCGGGGAATGAGGTAGAGATAATTGAGCATATTGCTCAGCAGAGCCCGGAGATTGCTCGCGGTGTGGATGATGGTGGGGCAGGTGACCAAGGCGTGATGATCGGCTATGCTTGCAACGAAACGCCTGAGCTGCTCCCGCTAGAAACAGTGCTGGCGCGGCGATTGAACCAATTTTTGTATCAACGTTGGCCCTACGATGGCAAAACGCAAGTAACACTGCGTGGCGGGCAGATAACGGCAATTGTTGCAAGCTTCCAACACGCACCAAAAGACGAATTAACAGAGGCAGTCAAGGAGTGGCTTCAGCAGCAGACGTATGTGAACACATTTTTTAAGGATAAGCAATATGATGCACCAGTGCTGCACTGTAACCCAGCAGGGGACTGGCAGATTGGTGGCTTTGCGGCTGATGCTGGCCTGACGGGGCGCAAACTCATCGTCGATAATTATGGGCCACGCGTGCCAATTGGTGGCGGGGCCTTTAGTGGTAAGGATGCCACCAAGGTGGACCGCTCGGCGGCGTATATGGCGCGGCGCATTGCGGTGGATTATCTGCGGCAGCACCACGCGCAGGAGGTGCTGGTGCGCCTGGCGTATGCAATCGGCCACGACCAGCCCGTCGAGGCGACTGCTATTATCGATGGTGTAGAGCAGCCCATTACAGGCTACGACCTCAGCCCGCATGGTATCATCACCTCGCTCCAGCTCGCCCAGCCCATCTACGAACCAACCGCTCGCTGGGGGCACTTTGGTGAGGGGTTTGTGTGGGATCGGTAGGGTGCTAGGTCGAGCCCTTACTGTGAGGGTGTGAGTATATAGTCCCTATACTATTCTTTTCTCATTCTGTTCCGTTACATCTCTCTCAAGAAATTACCTCACTATAGAGAAAGAGCGGTAGCATCTTTTGAGCGAGCAGCTACTAAACTGTGCTATGAGTAGTATCGTGCTGCTCGTAGCTCTTGTACACTGCATCGAGGTGAGGAGAGAGTGTCTCGCGCACGTTATGTCGTAGTGTCTCGTAGCCAGATGGGTCGCGCAGCGCATCGCTTATTTCATACTGGGCAAGGAGGGCAGACTGATCTGGCATAACACAGTCCACGACTTGCGCCAGTGCAGCTGTGTCGAATGCGTTGATTAGTGCGGATGAGTCTTGCTCGCTATTACGCTCGTTTATCATATGTTGCAAGTCTCGCACTGCGCTGGTGACAGGCTGGTATTGCTCACCCATGAGCTTGCGCAACTGCCGCGTCTTCTGGTGGGCGCGCCAATGAGCAAATGGGCTATAATGCCCATGGTCGGCCAACATAGCTCGGCCGTAAACAGCAGCAGGAGTGCCAATCAGTGATGTGGCAGACCCAATCGTAAAACCTGTTGCCAGTTCTTGCATTGGTGTGGCATCAAGCCCATACGCATAGGTTGCCGCAGTCATTGCGCATGCACCAAGTGTGCCAATGCTTAGGCCGGCTTCGGTGTACTCTTCAAGCAGTGTCACATCTCGTTCGCCAAACTGTGGTGGCACTTTGTGATTGCGGCGACTGCGGATGTAGGCGATGGCAGCGTCTGGATCGACAGTATCGAGCATAGATTGTGAGCAATCGGCCCACACATGTACTCCGTCATTTATATCTTTGGGGGCGTAGTTGTATCGAGATAGCAGTGCCATATGTCTCTCCTCTCGCTTAAATAAGTAATGTGTCTATAGTAGAAGGGTGTTGCTGCTATGTCAAGGTTGTGGATTTGCGGATAAAATAGGTGAGGTGTGTTTATCTGTTGGTGATCGATTACTTGCTTGTATAAGAGAACACACCCATACTTTGCCTCTCACCCCACAACCTTGTATACTAGAACCTATGGATCAGACACTTGCACAGGAGATTTTGCTCAGTAGCCAGAGTGCGCTGCTGACAGGCCCGGCGGGGACGGGCAAGACACATGTGTTGGGGCAGTTCATCCGCCAGTGTAGGGCGGATGGCAAGTATGTGTCCGTCACTGCTACGACGGGGCTTGCGGCGACGCACCTGGGTGGCAGCACCATCCACGCATGGGCGGGGATTGGCATCCACGATAGCTTGCCGAACAATTTTTTTGATCACCTGTCGAAGACGCGGCGCGATATTATTGCCAAGACAGATGTGCTGATCATCGATGAGATTAGTATGTTGCACGACTACCGCCTGGATATGATCGACGAAGTGTGCCGCCGCGTGCGCGAGATGCCGAATCAGCCTTTTGGTGGGCTGCAGGTAGTGATGAGTGGGGACTTCTTCCAGCTACCGCCTGTTAATCGCGATGGCGGGCGGCAGGGGAGCTTTGTGGTGCAGTCGCAAGCCTGGCGCCAGCTCGACCCAGCCATTCTATACCTCGACCAGCAATACCGCCAGCAGGAGGGTGACGCTCTGCTCGATATCCTGACTGCTATGCGAGCTGGTGATCTGCGCCGACGCCACGCCGAGCAATTACTGGCCCGCACAGAGGTAGAGCCACCTCACGAGAGCGACCTAACCGAGCTTCATACCGTCAATATCGACGTCGATCGGATCAACCAAGCCCGCCTCGCTGAGTTGCCTGGCGACGAAGTATCGTACCAACGCAGCAGCACTGGTGGGCAAAATTATGTCGACACCTTGCAGCGGAGTATCCTCGCGCCAGAAGTGCTAGTGCTCAAGCAGGGTGCACTGGTGATGGCCATCAAGAACGACCAAGCGCGGCGCTTTGCCAATGGGAGTATTGGCCAGGTAACAGACTTCGAGCCAGGCACGGACTATCCCGTGGTGGAATTTCGTAATGGCCATGTGGTGACGATGCAGCCTGATACCTGGGAGTTGCGCGATGGTACGCGCAAGCGGGCCAGTATCTCGCAGCTGCCACTGCGCCTGGCTTGGGCGATTACTGTGCACAAAAGCCAGGGGATGACGCTCGATAGTGCACGCATCGACCTACGCAAAGCCTTCGTCCCGGGCATGGGCTATGTGGCACTGAGCCGCGTTAAGAGCCTCGACAATATATATCTCACCGGTATCAACCGCATGGCACTTACCATGAGTGACGAAGCGTATATCATTGATACGCAGCTGCGCACCCGGGCTGCCCAAGATGCCGAGCGCTTTGCCCATCTGCGCGAACAGGCTGCTCAGCGTGCTACGATGCCGCAGAAGAAGCCGACGGGCAAAACTGGCAGCACTAGCTGGGCGGCCAAGATCGCCACAATGCGCCAGACCCACCCCAACGCCTATAAACCATGGACAAAAGTTGACGATGAGACGCTCAAGCAGGCCTTCGTCCAAGGTGTGAGCATCCGCCAGCTCAGCCGCACTCTCGGCCGGCACGAAGGCTCAATAAAAATGCGACTGCAAAAGCACTTTGGTGAGGATGTGGTGCAGTAGCGCATTGCTATCCCAAAGCCTTGGCTCGTCTCATATTTTTCGCAAAATATAGTAAATAAAAATGAATATTATTCTAGCATATGCAGCTCTTACACAAGAGCTGCAAACCTCTCAGTAGCTCCCGTAAGTTACTAATTGACAAACCTCCTAGATATCTCTTACAATAAAGTAATCTAGACAATAAGGAGAAAATATGGCAAATCCAGAGAAGGGGAGAGCCTTAACAGGCAGCGCTGAGCAAGCCACTGCAAATACAACACAGCAGCAGGAATACCCTGCATTGCAGCAGTTTGTCGACAGAGCCAAACCGTCGCACTATCACACACCCCTCGTGCGCGCAGCCTTGCAGGCAGATGTACCCATCTGGCTGTATGGCGAGGCGGGGAGTGGTAAGTCGACTGCCGGTGAGCAAGCAGCAAATAGCCTCGGCTTGCCATTTCGCTCTATATCGCTCGGGCCAACGACATCTAAGTCCGACCTCATGGGCTATCGCGATGCGACTGGTAACTACCATAGTACGGCCTTCCGTGAGGTGTATGAGAATGGTGGTGTCTTTACGTTGGATGAGATCGATAGTGGCCACCCAGGTATCTTGACTATCCTCAACAGCGCGCTTGCTAATGGCCATGGTGAGTTTCCAGATAGCAGAGTGCCACGCCACGAGATGGCGCGTTTCATCGCCAGTGCCAACACGATTGGCCGTGGGGCAACGAGTGAGTATGTGGGCCGGGCACCGATCGATGCAGCCACCATCGACCGCTTTGCCTTCATCCCAATGGACACCGATGAAGATTTGGAGGAGGCACTGATACTTGGCACAGAGATAAACCGCTCACCACTCGACATCTCGGCTGGTGAGGTACCTAGCCCCAAAGAGTGGCTGGCTACGGTGCGAGCGCACCGCCAGGCACTGGGCGAGCTTGGCATCCGCGCTATCATTAGCCAGCGTGCTAGCCTGTATGGTGTACGCCTAGCTGAGCTAGGCGTTGGTAAGGATTGGCTGGGCGAGATGCTTCTCTATAAGGGCATGAAGGAGCATGACCGCGAGAAGCTAGCTGAGAATGCCAAGCGGTTGATGCCGAAGGTGCAGGAGGCGCTTGATTATAAGACTCGCGAAGCCACTAAAGATGAAGAGCTTGATGAATCTCACAGTGAGTCATCTCAAGAAACTCAGCCAAAAGATACTGAAAAGAGAAGTGATAGTGAGTGGTTTACACCACCGGAGGATAAAGAAATTACTATCGATAGAACGAATACACGATGGCTTGAGAAATCTGTTGATCGTTCTATGCGTCGTTTCTTACCAGACTGTTATAATATTGATAAATTAGACATGAGCGACTACGACACCAGTATATTTGTCCGAGTGTGTTGGGACCTGGAATCGATACATTCGCGTGAGCTAACAGATAGATTATTACAAATGCCAACAATCATCGAAGCAGTAGAGCGCGTCTTTAGAGAGAATAATAGCTCGACGGAAAAAAGAGTCCTTGTCTCAGATATAATTGCTGCAGCCAATATAGAGGGTCAGTATTGGCAGCGCGATCGTGGATACATCACACAATGGGAAACAGAGGATGATGATAATGACCACATTAAGGTGGAGGTACACGACCGAATAGAGTTTGTGAAAGACCACTTTTCGCAATTGAACGACCATGACGTCCAGGATTACGCCAAGCAATTCGAAGCCTGCCACGGTTTTGTTCCTGGGCGATTCACCCTGTGTAATTGGCTGAGGCAGCACCCCGACGTGGGTGGTAAGCGGCCGAGGAGTCACTAGATGCGTCGCTCTGAGCAAGAGTATGACGGTCGTACGATGCACCTTCGTCAGCTCGATAGCATTAGCGAGATGATTGATGCGATGCAGCATGCACCCGAGCAGCAAGAGCAATCTGGTCTCAGAGCATCGAGCTTGAAGATAGATGAGTGGCGGTGGTCGGATACGAAGACGATGGATGAGGCGCTCGAGTTAGCACGCTATGGCTGGGAAGAGGGTCGTCAGCATTTGCGTCAGGCGGTGGGGCGTATCGCTCTTGATCAGCTAGTGGGGCGGCGACCAATTGTGGAGTCTCGGCTGGATTTCGCTGGTGATGAGGTAGATATTGGTGCCTACCTACATGGTGAGCCCGAGCATATGGTAGACTACCAAGTCCGCCAGGATACTCACGGGAAGCAGGCAATGATGTACGTTAATGCATCAATGGCGAGTCATGTCTCGTCCGAGCGGATTATGCAGCGTGGTGGGGCACTGTATGCAGCGATTGAGGCACTGCGTACTGAGGGGTATTCGCTTGGCCTCACGATGGTGGAATCGACACAAAATAATAGCTTTTCCCATTACGTTGAATATCAGATACCTGTGGTGCAGCCAGGGGAGTATCTGGGTATCGACACAGCGGCATTTTGCTTGGCACACCCAGCATTCTTGCGCCGCGGGGTAGTTGCCCTCAATGAGCATGAGTCAAATGACCTGCGCTACTCTATGGGGTTTATGGCGGGTCAAGGCTATGGCGAACCAACCCGCATGGCCTCAGATCTCCCGCCACACAGCTTTCTTATCGACCAAGGTGAGGGGCTTGATCTTAGGAGCGATGATGACATGCAGCACTTTGCCCAAAAAGTGGTTGACCGCACACTGGAGACGCTGGGGCATGAGCCAGCATCCCGACGTAGGTGAAAAGCACGCTACTGAGCAATAGGCTTTACACCCCAAATATAGTACACTAGAAACCATGCATAACGAACCAAACACACAAACCCCTACTACCGATACTACCCCAGTAATGCCACCAGAGCTAGCTGCTGCGCCGCAGAGTGATGCAGATGTAGCCGCCCATGCCGAGGCTCAGCCAACAACTACTACTGCTCAGCCCACTGCTGACACGTCTACCGACGCTACTGACATCTTCCTCTGGGCCAACCAAGCCGATCGCGACAAAGACCAGCTGGAGGTGGATCTCTTTCTCTTTACCAAGGGCTATACGGTGTACGCCACCAACTATGCGGCCGAGCTCAAGGCACAGCTCAAGGTGCTCTTCCTCTACGATATGATCACAGCGGTGCAGACGGGTGCAGCGACTGGCCTGATGGTGCGCGACTTTGAGGCGGCCAAGGCGGAGGAGAATGTCCTTGAGCGCACGACGCTTGATCGGGTAGTGCATGCTCAAGAAGTCATCGAGCAGATCACCTACAGCGAGGCAGATCTCGAGACCTTCAACGAGGGTGACCATGAGTTCAAGAAGGTTAAGGGTATCATTGCACGCTTCCGGATGGGCACAGATGGCGAGCCATTCTTTGTGGCCAAGCTGCTGCCCCAGTCGCAGGTGCTCAAGGGAGCAACCGCCTGGATGTACAGTGGTGGGTCGTTCCAGCCATTTGTGGCTGATGCGGGGTTGCGCATTACACCGGATAATCAGGTGTTGATCGTTGGTAATGATATTTTTGCCTTTAGCGAGAGTAAATTCGTCCGGCTCTTTGGCTACGATGCCAAGAAGCACGCTGTGGCGGAGGAGAAGATCGCTGCCATCACTCAGCAGTTCAAGCTTACCTTGCCTGAGGGGCTCACGCTCGACCGCCTGGTGCGCGACACACCAGCGCTGGTGACCAAGCTGCAAAAGCTCGATCCTGCCCAGGTGACACAAGACCAACTCATCGACCACGCTGACGAAATGGGTCTGGGCTTGATGACGGACGACGCGGCAGAGAGCATCATTATCATGGATGCCAAGGATGCGGCCGTTTTTGTCAATCTCCTCAACGACGACTACGTCACGAGCGACCTGACCGGCGTCAAATACGAAATGCGCGGCAAGAAAATCTTGCGCGAGAATGAGCAACTGCCGGAGTAGGGGAGCGGTATTCTTTGTATCTAGCTATCTCATGCCATCAGACAATAAAATATCTGGAGGCCAGTGACCAAGCGATCGGGAGTGCTCTGTATTTCGTCATAGGGTGTTGATCCCAAAACTCTCATGTATTCTCACGCCCCACCTCTCCACACTCCCTCCTCAGGAACGCTATAAGGGTCGATATTCACTGGATATCGACCTCTTGCGTTGGGCTGAAAACAGATTATTGCAATCTGTTTTCACACGCCATCAGATGAAGCGCGGGGAGGTGGAGCGAGCGCAAAGAAAGAGAGACGATGCATCCACCCAATAATTCTATTTTTCTTAATCCTCTGCTGATGGTACAATAAGCATTATGGCTAAGCAACAATCTACGGTGCAATTTCCAAAACATTTCCTCTGGGGCGCTGCGACGAGCGCGCATCAGGTCGAGGGTGGTATGCACAACCAGTGGTCGGAGTGGGAAAAAGCTCAGGCCAAGACCCTCGCTGCTCAGAGCCAATATCAATACGGCGACTTGCCCAACTGGCCGCACATTGCCAGTGCCGCCAAAGATCCAAACAATTATATCTCGGGCAAAGCCGCCAACCACGCCGAGCTCTACGCCCAAGACTTCGCCCTGGCCAAGAAGATGGGCCTGACCTCGTGGCGCTTTAGTGTGGAGTGGTCGCGCATCGAGCCAGAAGAGGGCGCGTGGAATGCCGAGGCGATCAAATACTACAAGGCGTACCTCGCCGCGTTGGCCGATGCTGGGCTGGAGCCAGTCGTGACGCTGTTTCACTTCACGCTGCCGGTATGGTTTGCTGCCCGTGGAGGCTTTGCGAAGCGCGATAATGTGAAGTACTTCGTGCGCTTTGTTGATAAGCTGATGGATGAGATTGGTGCAACGGTGCGCTATGTCGTTACCATTAATGAGCCCTGCGTCTACGTGACCGAGAGCTACTACAATGGCACCTGGCCACCCAACGTCCGCAGCAAGTGGCAAACCTACCGCGTGCTAAGCAACCTTGCCTACGCACACAACCAAGTAGCCAAAGTCCTCCACGCTAAGAGCCGGCGCTTTAAGGTGGCGGTGGCCAAGAATTCGGCCTACACCTACCCGGGCGACGACGCCTGGCTTAGCCGAGCGACAGCGCGGGTGGTGCAGTTCTTCCAGGACGATTATTTCCTGCGCAAGGTGGTGCGGCAGAGTGATTACATTGCCGTTAATTATTACTTTAGTAATCGTATCTATGGCTACCGCATACACAACCCTGAGACGACGCCAAATGATCTCGGCTGGACAATGCAGCCCGATCATCTCGAGCTTGCACTGGAGCGTCTCTGGAGCCGCTACAAGCTGCCTTTGCTCGTGACAGAGAACGGTGTGGCCGACGAGCGCGACCAGTTCCGCAAGCAATGGCTCACTCAGTCTATCCTTGCTATGCAGCGCGCCCTTGGTAGTGGAGTAGAGCTGCTAGGCTATATGCACTGGAGCTTCCTCGATAACTTCGAGTGGGATAAAGGGTTTTGGCCGCGCTTTGGCCTCTTTGCAGTCGACTACAAGACGTATAAGCGGACACCACGCCCAAGTGCAGTGTGGTTTGCTCGCGTATTGCAGCAGCAGAAGAAACAGGCAGAGCGACCCATTGAGCCATTGCCGTCTGTACCAGCGCGCAAGAAGCCAGGTGCTAAGCCAGCTACCGCACAGGCGCAAGCTACATCATCATCGCCGCGCTCTACTCGCTCTACACCAGCAGTACCACCCAAACCTACTCCGCCAACACCGCCCCAAACACCCCAAATGCCACCATCTACGCCAGGGTCAGCGGCACGCTCGAGTGGGGTGATTGCACCGCCGCGCCGACCAGCAGTCGCATCACGTAGTCGTTCACGTAGTCATAATAATCGGGAGGAATAATACATGGCACAGAGCAATGGTGGAGCACGCGTCGTCGTCATCGGCGGCGGGACGGGGAGCTTTACGCTCCTGACAGGCCTGAGGCAGTATGCCTCGCAGGTCACAGCGCTCGTCAATATGGCAGATGATGGCGGCTCGACGGGCCAACTGCGCGATGAGCTTGGTGTCTTGCCACCTGGCGATGTGCGCCAGTGCCTCGTGGCGCTGAGCAATAGTCCCAAGGTGCGCGACCTCTTTAATTATCGCTTCGATGAGGGGAGTTTTAAGGGGCATGCCTTTGGCAATCTCTTCCTTACAGCACTTGAGAAAATGACCGGCAGTTTTGCTGAGGCGGTGGCACTAGCCAGCCAGGTGCTTAATATCGATGGGTGCGTTGTGCCCGCAACACTCAGCAATGTGACGCTTTGCGCAGAAGGCGAGGATGGTCAGCCTATCAAGGGTGAATATCTCATCTCACAGCAGGCGCTGGCGCGTCGGCCCAAGATTTGGCTTGAGCCAGAAGCTCAGGCTAACCCCGCCGCGGTGGAGGCAATTCGCACCGCCGATATGGTCGTGGTGGCTCCTGGCAACCTCTATGGTAGCTTGGCACCTGTCTTGGTCATTCGCGAGATCCAGGAGGCGCTTGCCGCCACCACGGCACGCTGTGTCTTTGTCTGCAACCTCGTCACCAAGCCCGGCCCAACGGACGGCTTCTCGGTGAGCGACTTCGCGAGTGAGATCGAGCGCCTAGCAGGCAGCCAGTTCCTCGACTATGTCGTCTTCAACAACACGCGCCCCAGCCCCGAGCTGATGGACAAGTATGCCCACGATGGCGAGCTGATGGTCGAGTACGATATGGATGAGATGCATCGCCAGCACTACCGCTATCGTGCCGCACCAGTCCTCGCACAAGACGTGTGGGATGGTGCCCAGGCTAGCGATCCATTGGCTAGCACGCGCAGCTTTATCCGGCACGACCCCGACGTCGTGGCGCGCCAGCTGATGCGGATATACTTTGCATAAATATCAAGGACTGGCTATACTGTAATAATTATGGAATACCCATCGAGCCATTACCATATCTACGTTGATCTCGATCGGACGATCATCAACACCACGCAGTGGTTGCGCGAGATAGCGGAGGCACTCGCCCAGCTCTACCCGGCGCAGGTGACCGCCAAGGAATTCTTGGCGGCGCAGCCTCGCTACATGCTCCGGCCCAAGACGAACCCCACCGCCCCAACCTACGTCTTGGCGGCGCAGCTTGCGGCGCTCGGCCTGGATGCGGCATCTGTTATAGAGCGGCTCGAGCAGACGGCTCTTGCCGATGGCCATCTCCAGTATCCCGGCGTGGCACAGATGCTGCGCACGCTGAGCCACTATGGTACGGTGCAGGTGCTAACCTACGGCGACCCCATCACCCCGCACTGCAAAGCCCGTCTGTGCCCAGCAGTGCGTGCGCTCGTGGCTCAGCAGGGTGGGCAGGTGATTATTACTACCTTGCAAGATAAAGCCCAGTGGCTGCGCCGTGCCGCCGCTGCAAACCCCGGCCAAACAATCTATTTGATCGACGATAAGCCCGTTGCCGTCGCCTTTGCGC
Source organism: Candidatus Saccharimonadota bacterium (assembly GCA_905373835.1). Classification (GTDB taxonomy): domain Bacteria; phylum Patescibacteriota; class Saccharimonadia; order Saccharimonadales; family Saccharimonadaceae; genus Saccharimonas. The sequence continues at coordinate 1,451 of CAJPUN010000009.1, read as the reverse complement.
CCGAGCCAGACCCGCCCATTCGCTGTGTGCAGATCGACCACACTGGCCAACTCACACCGCGCCCCATCAATTGGCGCTCGGGAGACTGGCCCATTTGTCATACGTTAGCTCAAGCAACTAATATCATACAAGGAGACATCGAGTATGCACTGCACCAAAGCAATCATCCCCGTAGCAGGCTGGGGGACACGGCGCCTGCCCGTCACCAAGACGATCGAAAAATGCATGCTGCCGCTGGGTAACCGCCCGGTGGTAGACTACGCCGTGCAAGACTGCATCGCGGCGGGCATCCGCGATATCTACTTCGTGGTGAGCGAGCAGAGTACGCAGATTCGCGACTTCTATCGCTCTAACGTCGATCTCAACAACTATCTGCGCCGCAATGGCAAAGCAGATCTCTTGCCGCTCATCGCTCCACCGAAGGTGAATCTGCACTACATGGTGCAATCGAGCTATGGTAAGTATGGTACAGCCATCCCGGTCAGCCTCGTGGTGCCGCAGCTCGACCCGGGTGAGCCAGTGGTAGTGCTGATGGGTGATGACTGTGTGTATAATGCCGATGGCACATCAGAGGTGGCACGCCTCATTGAGGCAGCAGGGGAGGATCGCTCGGCTATCCTGGGCGTGCACATGCCGCCCGACCAGCTCAGCCGCTACGGCGTGCTGGATGTTGCCGATGATGGCCGTCTGTGCGGCGTGGTAGAGAAGCCAGCGCCAGGTAAGGCGCCGAGCGAGATGATTAATGTCAGCAAATACGTCCTCAGCTACGACCTCCTGCAGCGTATTGCCGCCCACGCCGACCGTGAGGATGTCGCGGGCGAATACTACATCACCGACCCCTTCAACGACTACCTTGCCGCTGGTGGTCATATGGCCGTCGTCCCTACCAAGGGTCACTACCTCGACACCGGCACGCTCGAGACCTGGGTAGCAGCCAACAACTGGCTGCTTGAGCATCAGGGGTAGGAGAGAAATAATAAAAAACCGGCTCATACCAGCCGGTTTTTTCTTGGCAAAAACACAGCCCACCAACTGCCACGGCCAAATCGGGCTTCCAGGCCCGAGAATACTCGTATAGAGTACTCAATCAGGCGTGGCGATTGGCGGACTGTGTGGTGGGCTTTTAGCCCTCTGTCACCCAGAGACACGCGATATAGCGTGCATTCACATATGTGATATCACTAGGGTCGCTATGGAATGCAGCGAGAAAATCACCATTTCTTACTGCAATCTCAATGTCACGAACCGCTATCTCTGGGGTTTTATATGTTCTGTTGATGGTTAAAGACGGAGCAGTCTCTGCGTCTCTACTCATTCTGACCCGAACACTGTACTTCTTCACGATGATCTCCTTTCATGAGATCAGCAGAGGCCAAAGAGCTGCTTTTCGCTCTTTGAGACAAACCTCTGTGAGCTAAAAAGCTAATATATATATATCAATATATGAGAGC
>CAJPUN010000008.1 GCA_905373835.1 Candidatus Saccharimonadota bacterium | reverse complement strand
CACCACTTCATCCGATGGAGTGTGAAAACCGGTCGTAATGACCGGTTTTCAGCCCAACGCAAGAGGTCGACATCCAGCGAATGTCGACCCTTATAGTGTTCCGGAGGAGGGAGTTGGGAGGGTGAGCGTGAGAAAAAGGTCAAGGTTTCATAATTCAGATTCTGCATAATATAACCCCTGCATCCACAGGGGTCATACGTGTTTTTACTTCGTCATTATCACTACGCAGCAAGCGCTACATCAGGGTCGGGGTGGCCTCCCTCAAGCTCGTCTGGCGTATCACTGCTAACACCATCAACACTTTGAAATATACTTGTCAGACCTTCTTTTGTTAGGAATTTTTCTGGGTCTTGAGCCGCTAACTTCTTAAGGTTCTTAGCAGTCCGCGTAACAACATTTTCGTAATCTGGTCGATTTTTCTTTAACCATTTACCTTGTACATACTCAGAGAAGATTGCTAACTGACTAACTTCTTTGCCTTCTTGCCGAGCCTCTCTCTCTTGTTTCCTTCGCGCCTTGTGATAATCTTCATCATTCTCATAATCTAGTGCGTGGTCGTCAATCCATGCAGTGATAGCAGCAGCGTCATCCTCCATCAACGTCTCAAATTCTCTTAGTTGCGCTTCGCTTAAGCCATCACTCAGGATCGTTCCAACACACAGCTGTAGAACATTTACATAACCTTCGCGAAACCGTTGCTGCACCTCTAACGGCCAGTCTGCTACACCAATTTCTTGCAAAAAATCATCATCTAGAATCATTTCTTTCAATTCCTCCTGCCCCTAGTATACCAAACAATCTGCCCCTCATACAATAAAAATGGCAAAATATGGTGTAATCTCCCTCAGCGGTGTGATTGACCTCTGTTACACCGCCTCATCCTGAGTGATTTGCGCTATTGTGCGCTCAACAGCTGGCCAGGTGGGGCAGCTGATGATACGGCTATCACGCTCGTCTGGGCATGGCTGCCACGGATATTCACCAAAGAGAATGGTGTGCACAATGCGGCGCATCGCAGGAGCTGGGCATTCATCATTCATCGCAAGAATGGTATTGAGATGCTTCGCGTGGTCGTCAATCAACACATTCGCACCAATGCGTTCACAGATGACGCTTTTGTCTTGTCGCTGCTGCTCGTTGAAATAACTGGTGTAGTGAATACCGTCGATACAGCCAGGAAGGTAGGTGTCGACCATCTGCTGTGTAATCGCTGCCAACTGATCTTCGCGCCGGCCAGTAACGATGTGGATACTGTGCTGTGCTGCCAAGCGGCGAATTGCCGCTACCGCTGTTTCCTCTGGTGTGAGAGCTGCAAACTCATCAGACTGAGTATACGCCTCGACGCGTCGTGCCCCTTCTTGAGGGTCGTTAGCCACTCCCCAGTCATATGGCGTGCCATTATAATAATGCTTTGGTTCAAGTGGCGCGGGTAAGTCTGCCCCATATTGCTTGTTATAGTGGCGCAAGATCGGTCCCACTGTCTCGACAATTACTTCATCGCAGTCTATCGCGATAACTAGCTGGTTACCACTATCTGGTCGTGTTGTATATTCCATATTAGGATTATACCAGCTTAGCTATTCATTGTATTGCGAAAGAGATCTTCCATTTTATGCTATGCGACTTGCGATTATAGCCTACGCAGTGCTCACACTGCATCGCTCAGCTCATCAGCCTTCTTGGCTAGGTCGCCGAGGATAAGCGTGCGCTCGTCGCTCAGGATCTCGTCGAGGTGGGCAACCCGCTGCGACAGCCAGGCAAATAGCGCTGCGCTATCGTCCGTCTCCTGGCGGCGCATTAGCTCATCAAGGTCATCGTCCGACAAGCGGCTAATGACCTCCAGCCCCACCCGCTCGTAGAGCGTGTTATTCACCTCCCGCAGCAGCGCTGCCGAGTCGCGCGTTGTAATCCCAAGGCGATCGAGATCGTGTTGGGTGATGAGAGATGAAAAGGGGTTGTCGTCATCTATTGGGAGGGGTGCTGCACTCATGATTTTCTACCGCTAGGCTGCGCTATCCTGTCGGCTCTCTCGTGCTTGCTTGGCTTTGAGATACGCCTGTTTAATCGACTCAAGGGCGCTATCCGCACTTTCCATTGTTCGTGCTTCTAGCGTGCTCAGGTATAGACCGCTTGCTTGGTGCTGCCGGCCTTCTTCTTGGAGCCAGCCTCGCACATTTTGCTGTATCGCTGTGCGGGTGTTTTTGATGAGCCCGTCAATATCTACCTCTACACCATTGAGGTCAGCCTTTCTCATCTCTGCCCACAAATCATATTCACCAAGCTGTATCTTGCTTCTTGCTATTTGCTCCATCTGGCGCATTTCATCGCGCGAAAGCGGGGCATCCTCTTGCGTGTTGATTGCCTCGGCGACAGTTTCGAGTTCTTCGGTGGGTGCTTCATCGTTAGCGGGAGGCTGCTCTGCACCAGCTGGGAAATTGATAACCTCAGCTAGCTCAGCTTCTGGCTCGCCTTCACCACGATGAGCAGCTTCATCGTGGCTCGTCACGACTGGTTCACCAAGGTCGTTGCCCCCTCTAACAACCCCTACTGCCTCTGCAAGTGCAAAGGGATCTCCTGTATTAGCAACTGGCCTCTCTTGTGATGGCGTGTGCGGCTGAGTAGCTTGGGCCTCGGTATCAACTGCTACTGGTTGTTCTTGCGCTTCACCATTAGACGCTTTGGTAAAGGAATGGTCTTTGAGAGAAAGGTTGGGCGTTGGTTTTGGATCTGGCACTTTCTGGCTAAACCAATCTTTCACAGCCCATATTGCTTTTTGGGCCATATGCAGAGCAGTCTGTGCCCGATGTATCAATCGGTCTTTTTTCTCCCCCTCTACTTCTGTAGCCGCTTTAATAGCTGCTGCGCGATTCTCCTCAACACTGCCATCAACTTCCTCGTGTGTTGGCTCTGTTGTGGTTGCTTCGGGGGCTTGTGCTGCTTCTGCGAGAGGCTGGCCCTCTGTCGCTACAGAGGTGGCTTGGTGAGAGTCTGGCGACTCCAGCCGCACGTCAAGTGCTGCCTGGAGTGCTGCGAGTGCCCGGTCGCGCGTGTCTTTGAGCTGCGCTGCATCTTCGTGCGAGAGGTGTAGCTGCATCAGCTCACGCGCCGTCATGCTCAGCACTGCGCTTGCCGCCTCACCCTTCATGCGGATCGCATCCATAGTTGAGTGGCTCGCCATAATCTCCTGGGCAGTACGGTCCGTTAGCTCGCTCACCTGCGCTTCGAAGCCGGTTGGTTGTGGCGTTTGCTCACTCGTCGAGACTGGTGCGGGAGCAAGCTCTGCCTGAGCTCCGCTTGGGGCTAGTTCTTGGCTTGGAGTAGCGGCAGGCTGTGCGCCTTGGTTGCGTGCGTCGAGGGCTTGCTGCAAGGTAGCAAGTGCGTTGCTGCGCATCGTCTCCAGCCGGGCAATCCCCTCCGCCGAATATGGCAAGATTACCTCATGCGCAATTTTGCTCTGCACCGCAATATCTGCCATACCCTTAGCAAATGCCGCGTCTGTAGTCGACTCTGCTGTGTTAATCTCCTGAACCTTCTCGTCAGTCAGTGCTGTAATTTCTGTTTGTAGGCGAGCAAGAGTTGCTTCCTCGCCAGTATATTGCTCTTGCTCAGCTGGTGGTGTTTGCTCAGGAGTTGATAGTTGGTTTTGCTGTGCTTCGGCTTTATTTCGTGCAGGATTTTCTACCGCTGGTAGAACAGAAGCTGCTTCTTGTGCTTGCACAGTCAGCTCCTCTGATTCTGCAGATAATACTTCCTGCTTTCTGCTCTCTGTAGTAAGTATTATATTCGGTATCTCCACTGCAAGATCTTTTGTTTCTGGTATCACAGCCTCAGGAAGAGTGAGCGTATGGCGTTTCTGTTCTTTCTCTAACTCTCTTGGATCTATTGGTCGAGGAATCTTTGTTGCCATGTCAAAAGCAAAGACTGGTGCTGCTACAGAGGCTGCAAAACGATTGATAGCCTGTTTGCGCCTTCGAGCTTTTGCGTACTTATCAGCATAAGGGAGTTTACCTTTTTTAATATAATATTGCTCTATTATTTGTGACCCTTTTATCTCTCTTCTCCGTCTGTCTAGAGACTCGACTATCCGATCACTTAAAATATTCAGTCGAGAAGGACTTGCTTCTTGCTTCGATGACTGTGAATACTCAAATGTTCCATGCGTCATATTTTTGATCGTCTCATCGATCGGCAACAGCATAACACTGTCATGCATGGTATATTGATCTTTTTTTGCTGGTTTTTTAGTTCTTTCAACAGGAAGTGTGTCGCCACTTGGTGACTCAAGTTGCAGCTTAGAGTCTTTTGCAAGCGATACACTATACTCACTATACTTATGTCTCTGTGCCATACTACCCGTCCTAATTTCTTTCCTTATACATTCTGCCCACATCCTACCACAACAGAGGTGATGTGTCAATGAGGGAGATACCCCAATCTCAAAAAAACCCGCCATCACCCCATAGCGAGTTTTATACACCATTAGTAAAAACAGAGTTATCACTCAATATAAATACACCGAGATTCTGCACTATAAAGTACTACCCAGCCCACTACTGCAGCGTACGCTTCACCAACTCGCGGGTGAAGAACTCGAGGGTATCGCCAATCTCGAGCTGGAGCTTCTTGCTGGTTGTGAGGTTGAGGCCACAGAGCTCACCCTCAAAGACTTCCTTGGCTTCTTGCTGCTGGCGCTGCACGCTGGCCACTGTGACTTCGGCGATTTGCTCCTCGCCGCGCATCACACGGGCCAGTAGCCCTGCTGTCACCTTGCCCTTCGTTACTTGCCCGCCGGCGATAACCGCATCGCGCATCGTCCGGAAGACGCCCTTAATCTCTAGCTGGCCAATCTCCGTCTCCACCACCTCTGGTGCAAGCAGTGCTTCCATGCTGCTACGTGCATCGTCGAGCAGCTCGTAGATCACTTGGTAGCGGCGCACCGTCACTTTGTCGCGCATTGCTAGGCGCTTGACAGCTGGCGGCAGGTCGACATTAAAGCCGTAGATAATTGCATTACTACTACCCGCCAGGCGCACATCGCTCTCAGTAATATTGCCCACGCCATGGCCAATGATCCGCAGCGTGATCGCCCCGCCCGTCTCCACCAGGCGCAAGCTATCCATCACCGAGGTAAGCGACCCCTGTACATCGGCCTTGACGATAACATCAAATTCCTGAGCATCGTGCTTCTGCGTCATCAGCTTGAGCAAGTCTGCACCAGTCACATTAGTGGTGGCGGCATTGCGCGCTTGGTCGAGCTTAGCCTTTTGCACCGCCAGGCGAGCTTCCTTCTCATTTTTGACCACTGTGAAGATATCACCAAACTGTGGTAATTCTTTAAAGCCCGTCACCGTCACTGGCGTAGCAGGCGTAGCTGCCTTGATAGGCGTACCAGTGTAATCGAGCAAAGTACGCACCTTGCCATAGGCCTGCCCTGCCACGAGGAAATGTCCCGGTGCCAAGCGGCCCTGCTCGATAAGCAAGTTCACCACCGAGCCACGACCCTTCTCCATATGCGCCTCGATAACGAGCCCCTCAGCTGGCACATCCGTATCGGCGCGGAGCTCTTCCATATCAGCTACGAGCAGGATGGTATCAAGCAACTTATCAATATTCTGGCCAGTCTTAGCGCTAATCGGCACCATAATGGTATCGCCACCCCACTCCTCAGGGTTGAGGTGGTGCTCGCTCGCAAGCTGAGCTTTGACCATATCAGGGTTGGCGGTGTCTTTGTCGATCTTGTTGATGGCAACGATAATCTTGGCATTGGCATCGCGCGCAAAACGGATTGCCTCCACCGTCTGCGGCTTGACGCCGTCGTCGGCCGCCACAACGATCACCACCACATCGGTCAGTGCTGCACCGTGCTGGCGTAGCGCCGCAAAGGCCTCGTGGCCAGGAGTGTCGAGTAACGTCATCGTGCGGCCACCCTTTTGGGCTTGGTAGGCACTAATGTGCTGGGTAATACCACCAGCCTCACCAGCAACTGTCTTCATCTTGAGGATGGTGTCGAGCAGCGTTGTCTTGCCGTGGTCAACATGCCCCATCACCGCCACAATTGGCGGGCGTGGTACAGCATTGCTCGACGGTTTATGCAGATGCTGCACAGTATGCTGCTCGGCGGCTTTGCGCTGCAGCGTCACTGCCAGGCCCAGCTCCTCCACGATAATCTCAGCGATCTCAAAATCAATCCGCTGATTGATCGTCACGGTAAAGCCATTCTTGAAGAGCTCGCCAATCAGCTTTGTGACCGGCAGATTCAGGGTTTGGGCCAGCTCACCAACAGTGATCGAATCGGCAATGACCAACACTTTTTCAGACTGACTCATATACACACTCCTTTCTGCCGGCCACAGCCGGTCATCTCTTGTAATTTACTGGTTATTTTTTCTTTTCAGCGAGGCTTAGGCTCACTTTGTGCGCATCTTTGTCGATGTCGAGAATGACAAAGCTCTTGCGCTCATTGAGGGTAAAGACCTTCTCTGGGTCGGCACCACCGCTACCCAGCTCGCTCACGTGCACCAGCGCTTCAACTGCTGGGCTAATCTGGACAAAGGCACCATATGGGGTAATGCGCGTGACTGTACCCTCGATGGTCTGGCCCTTGGTGAATTGATCCACCTCATCAAGCCATGGATCCTTGGTGAGCTGCTTCATACTTAGGCTTAGGCGATCTTTGTCGATGCTGATAATCTTCGCCTCAACGCTCTGGCCCACCTTCACATAGTCGGCTGGGTTGTTGACGCGCTCCCAACTAATCTCTGAGATGTGGATGAGCCCCTCAATCCCTTCGACATTCACGAAGACACCGAAGTCCACCACACCAGTCACGACACCCTTGACGGTGTCGCCAACCTTGAGCTTCTCAAAGTGAGCCGCCAGGCCATCCTTGATGGCTTCCTTCTCGCTAAAGATCAGCTTGTTGGCCTTGCGGTCACAGTCGAGGATGCGCACCTTGAGCGTCTGGCCCACCAGAGTGTTGAGCCGTGCCAAGATCTCATCCTTATCGGCACCACCCACCCGTGGGTAGTGCTCGGCCGACAGTTGCGACACTGGCAAAAAGCCTCGCACGCCTTCGTACTCAACCAGCATACCACCGCGGTTAGCGTCGTATGGCGCTACCTCGATGATCTCGCCAGCATCCAGCTTAGCCATTGCTTCTTCCCAGCCACGGTCCTTGGCTGCTTTGCGCAGGCTCAGCAGGCTATAGCCATTCTCCAGCTCGCTATCTACCACACTGGCTGTTACTTCATCACCAACTGCTAGCGTCTTAGCCGGGCCAATCTCGCGCCGTGGCACATAGCCAACCCCCTGTGGGCCTAGGTCTACTAATACATCTCGTTTGCGCACCGATAATACGCGGCCAGTTACGACCTCGCCGGTTACTAGTTGCTTGACGCCGTCGCCAGCGAGCAAATCATCCATTGTTAAGGCTTGTGTTGCCATAAGTCTTGATACAGACTCCTCTTATTAATTATATTGTGAGACACGTCGCCATATCGCGACGCACCATTCCTCTGTATTATACACAAAGTCGCTGCAAGCGTCAAAACCTGAAGCTCCTCAGTCTCACCTCTACAAATAATCAATCCAAACAGATAGCCCACACAGCACACTCATCGCACCAAAAGCACTCCACCCCGGTGAATAACAGACCTTACCCACTCCTCAGTTGCTAGCCTCTAGATATTCTCTTATGCGATAGGTTTGCTGTTGTATCTCCAGGTCACACATAAGATTTAAGGGCTTTGGCTCAGCAGTCTGAGAACGCCAAGCCCCTTGCCTCGGCCTGCTCCTCTCACTCATGTTATATATAGCACAAACTATCATGCAGTTATATGCACAACGATGCTACAATCACAACATCTATATTACCTCTCTCAAATGACAATTACCCCTGCTTTGCACAGGGGTAGTTATCGTGCTGTTGATGAAACAGCGTCGATGTTGTATATCTTACAGCGCGGGTGTGCGCGACTTGCGATAGGCCAGTGCTACGCCAGCTAGGCTACTCACCGCCACAACGGCTGCCAGGCTCTCGGCTGGGCCGGTTTGCGGCAAGGCGCTCACTTGCTGGGTAGATTGAGTTTGCGAAGGAGTGCTGGAGCTAGTCGAAGGCGTTGCAGCAGGCGTGCTTGAGCTTTGAGACTGAGTAGACTGAGTTGATTGGCTTTGGCTTTGCGCAGTCGTGCTCGATGCGCCGCTGGTTGCACCATTGGTTGCAGTTGACGTAGTGTTTTTCTTGTCTTGTGACTGAGTTTCTTTCGTCTCTTTGCTCTTGCTGGCCTCTGTTGATTTGCTGTTAAGGCTATCGACTAGCTTGTCGTTGGCGCTCTTATTGCTCTGGGTTGATTCCTTTTTCTTAGCGTCAGTGGTGGTAGTGCTTGCCACTTGCCGGGCGTTGCTGTTGTGGCTATTTTTGACGATTAAGACCCCGCCAACCAGTGCGAGTGTTAGCACTGTCCCGACGACGACGTATCCGATAATTGATCCTTGCTGCTTCATTGCCAAACCTTCGTTTACGTTACTCTTTCTATTATACCGTAATCGATCGCAAAACGCAACGCATGAGCTATACAAATCACCTATTGTGCCACACCTCTCGCTCCACCCTTCTCAAAGCCCACCACGCATCGATACTTCGCACCACCCACTAGGCATCGCGAGCGCGCTGTGCTACACTAATCATGGCACGTACAATATACGAACAAATCATAATCTCTACCTCTGTCAAATTATGCGAAGTAATCATTGTTTCGCTCGCTGGTTCGCATGCCGATAGACGTGTCTATATCGCTACCACGTATGCTACTCGATCAGCTCATCCCCTACCTCACTCAGCACGCCCATGCGTCGGGCCTTGCGCCACTTACTTTTCGCTCAAGCAGCCATTTTCATTGGCATTACCCAAGCCGCACCGTTCATTACGATCCGCACGATGCCCAGGCCACTGCCTACCTCCTCCACGAGTATGGCCATGCGCTCCTTGGGCACTGCGGCTATGCGCGCGATGTGCAGCTCGTTGCAATGGAGCGCGCGGCATGGAATGCCGGCTGCCGAGTTGGGGCTGGCTGGCAAGTGACGGTCGACGACGAACTCATCGAATCTGCGCTCGACACCTACCGCGACTGGCTCCACGCCCGCTCGCGCTGCCCACACTGCAACGCGACTGGCCTGCAGCGCAGTGACGGCACATACACCTGCCTTGCCTGCTTCACCCACTGGCACGCCAACAACGCCACTACCTGCCAACTCCGACGTTATGTTGTAAAAAGCACGATAATATAATGCGAGCCTTAATTGCCGCAGTAATTCTCGCGCACCGATCGCTACTTCGCTCTCACCAGCACAATGCAGGAGAATGTCGCTCAGACAGCCATAGCAGCAATGCAAAGCCACCACGCAAGAAAGCTGCAAACCCCCAGCACCCAAAAACACCTCCCAGCTATATGGGAGGTGTTTTGAGCAGCGCTTACGCCAGCTCTAGGCGGCGAGTGCGACGTCCGCTTGTGGAGCAGCCGCGGTAGCATCGTCGGCCTTTTTGGTGCGGCGAGAGATTCGGCCGCCCTTAGCGCCAGCCACACGAGCAAGTTGTGGGTTGGCCGCAAAGCCGCCAGTACGGCCATTCTTGCCACCCTTGGCACCAATCTTGGCGTAGAAGTTAGGGTCTTTAGAGATGTTTTTTTGCGCAGCCTTCAGGCCGCCAGCTTTTGTTCCCGCCATAGGGTTACTCCTTATTTATATATTTATCAGAGGTACGTTGCCAGTGTAGGCCAGCAAATCCTCGCTACATACCATATATGATATGTATCATGATTTAAATATAGCATACTGTATATGTTTTGTCAACGTTTACATGAGCATTTTCAGATTGCATTATTGGTATTGCATTTAAGACGCCTATGCTATATACTAAGTATTAGCTTTGGTTTGGGTCGTTTCCACCAAGGTCCACCACAACAATTCTCGTTTGCTGCGAGATTCGAGAATGAAAAAACAACCCTGTACATACAGGGTTGTTTTTAATATTGAAAGTGCTTTGCTATTTGTTGGGTTTAGAACCAGCCAGACCCGCTGCGTTGGGCCGCCGCAATACAACTAATCTGGCCAAGTCTTTGAGGGCGCTCATTACGCTGTCGCTCACTGCTATGACGCCGCTGGAGGGCCTCATACCCTTTTACAAGTTGTGGGTATAGTACATTCATAACGTTCTTCGCACCAGGTGACGCATCATCTTGAATCATACCCATCTCACTCCCAACACCTCCTGCCGTGCCAATACCAAAGACGCCCACTTGCTCTGGTACAATGCTCAGCGCAGCATGGTGATGCTGTGGATCTGTGAGTGAGATATACGGCTCTCCAAGCGTAATAAACCGCGCATCAGGAAGCTGTGTCATATCAACTGCATGGGTCTTTATTGCATTGCTCGCTGTTCTCTGGACGACTGGCTGGCCATCCTTATCTGAAATACAGGGGTAGAGCAAGCCAATACCGTGCTCATGGCTAATTGTCAGCGCCGCCCCAACCTCTGGTGCATATAGCGTATAGAGCCTATTATGCCCGTCTTGTGGCAACAGTCGAGCTTCTCGCTCTATATCAATTTGCATTCCATCTGAGCCAGTAACGAGCGCCTCTTGGCCATACGGGTTACTGCCAGCTGGCGCAGCAAATACTCTCTGCTGCCGAGTGATCACCTTGTCATAATACAATATGTCGCCCGCCGAATGAATTGGTGGCTCACCATAGCGGTACTTGATTGATGGTGGTCGTTGTTCTGTCATAAGAACACTCCTTTTGGTTATGGTTATCACGTCGTCACTGTATACTAATAACTACCCACCCGCGGCGGTGCTCCACTCGCCCAAGCCACGCCAAGTCGCAGAGTAAGCACCCCTCTCTAGAGATTATACAATAGAATGGTACATTTGTACGAAAAACGTTCTGAATTTTATAGAAAATGCACCTACTTTGGCAATTTGTACAGCAAAAAACCAGCCTCATCTCTGTGATAAGCTGGTTTGTGCTCATTTTAATTAAAATAACGCTATTCTTGCTCGACTTCTTCTGCCAACTTCAGTGCCTCAAGCCCTTCTAGCGTCCAGCCATGTAGCCAAGCGTTCGTGCCGCTTCTTCTGTCTTGCCGCTCTCATAGCTCTGGCTGGTTTGCTCTATCAAGTATTCTGGGTTACACTTCGCATTGTATTCGCTAAGAGCTTCTGACTAGCATGTTGCTGCTCCTAGTTTCTGTTGCTTAGGTGCTCCATATAAATCTCTCTGGATTTTGCAAGCAAGTAGCAAACTTCGCACCTATGACCACTGTCGAATCCGTTACTTCTCAACCTCTGTTACGTCTCACCGACAAAAGACACCAGCATGTTGATGAAAGTAGCAATGCGCGGCCAAAGTATCGTCTGAAATATATTAGCATCACATTTCAGCAAACCATACTGGCAAGCATCAAGTCATTGATAAAAATCATTTCCAAAGATAAAAGCCACCCTATTCGGATGGCTTTTATATAATTCGGCACCGTGCTAGTTTCCCACTAAAAGCAGTATAATCGCCGCTGGGGAGCTTAACTTCTGTGTTCGGAATGAGAACAGGTGTTTCCTCCTCGCCATGGGCACCGAAGTGGGGGTTTAGACGCTTGGTTCCGATATATTTCCTCGGTGGGCCAAACCCCTGCTTCGATGTCCATCTGCACGGTATGGTATGTACGTGTCAACGATTGACAGTGGTGATATACACCAATCACTAGTTAAGTCTACCTCATCCACGCCACCAATGCAAGCATTAGCATCGTAGACAAGGACATAAAAAGGCAATGGGGCGATTAGTATGCTTCGGCTCCATGCATTACTGCACTTCCACCTTGCACCTATCAACGTGATCGTCTTTCACGGCCCTCATAGGGAAATCTCATCTTGAGGTCAGTTTCGCGCTTAATATGCTTTCAGCGCTTATCTGGTCCGCACATAGCTACCGGACAATGCAGCAGGTGGCCACAATCCGTACACCAGAGGTGCGTCCACCCCGGTCCTCTCGTACTAGGGGCAGATCCTCTCAAATTTCCTAACGTCCATACCGGATATAAACCGAACTGTCTCACGACGTTCTGAACCCAGCTCGCGTACCACTTTAATCGGCGAACAGCCGAACCCTTGGAAGGTGCTCCCCCTCCAGGATGTGATGAGCCGACATCGAGGTGCCAAACAGCGCCGTCTATGTGAACTATTGGGCGCTATAAGCCTGTTATCCCCAGGGTAACTTTTATCCGTGTGCGCTGTCGTTCCCACATACATTGTACAAAGTACATACAGCGGGTCACTTGCTCCGACTTTCGTCTCTGCTTGGATTGTAGTCCTCACAGTCAAGCTGGCTTGTGCGCATACACTATCACTTCGATTTCCATCCGAAGTTAGCCAACCTTTGAACGCCTCCGCTACTCTTTAGGAGGCAACCGCCCCAGTTAAACTACCCACCATACACGGTCCTCATACCGGATAACGGCACAAGTGAGATCAAGATCACAACAAGGTTGGTATTTCACATTGCGACTCCACAAATACTAGCGTATCTGCTTCGCAGTCTCCCAACTATGCTACACATGTTGAAACCCGGATCAATGTAAAGCTGTAGTAAAGCTCCATGGGGTCTTCTCGTCCTGGTATGGACAGACGGCATCTTTACCGCCAATGCACTTTCACCGAGTCCTTCGCTGAGACAGTGCCCACATGATTACTCCATTCGTGCGGGTCAGAACTTACCTGACAAGGAATTTCGCTACCTTAGGACGGTTATAGTTACCGCCGCCGTTCACTGGGGCTTCAGTTCGCACCGTAAAGCACTCCCCTTAACCTTCCAGCACCGGGCAGGAGTCACCCCCTATACATCCACTTTCGTGTTGGCAGAGAGCTGTGTTTTTGATAAACAGTTCCGTGGGCTCTTTTGCTGCGGCCCCCACATCGCTAGATGTGTTGAGCTTCAGTTCCAAAGCTTGGTTCTATCTCAAGAAGAATTGATGTATTAAAGATACTCTTTAACCACACCTTATAGAGCTATGAAACTGACAACATATCCACCGAAGTGGGGGCAGACCTTATTCCGAAGTTACGGTCGCTGTATTGCCGAGTTCCTTAGCGAAGGTTCTCTCGTAAGCCTGAGTCTACTCGACTCGAGCACCTGTGTTGGTTTGCGGTACGGGCGGCATATACCACGCGTATGTCTACTTTTCTTGCCAGCGCCTTTTCCAGAATCGTCACCCAAAAGGGTAACTTTCACTCCCTTCGCGTTCCCACGAGGTTGGACGGATAAACCATGAATCCGCTCCGGATATCTCGCCGTGAATAGCATACAAGTATATACCGGTTCAGGAATATTAACCTGATGTCCATCGCCTACGCTATGCGCCTCGGCTTAGGCCCGACTAACCCTGAGATGATTACCATGGCTCAGGAAACCTTGCTCTTACGGCCGAGAGGATTCTCACCTCTCTTATGGTTACTCATTCCAGCATTCTCACTTCCTACCGCTCCACAATACTTTACAATACTGCTTCACTGCTGATAGGAACGCTCCTCTACCACTGTATGCAAAGCATACAATCCATGTCTTCGGTATTACGTTTAGCCCCGTTACATTTTCCACGCAAGATCTCTTGACTAGTGAGCTGTTACGCACTCTTTAAATGAATGGCTGCTTCTAAGCCAACATCCTAGCTGTTTAAGAAATCTCACCTTGTTTCCCACTTAACGTAAATTTAGGGACCTTAGACGATGGTCTGGGCTGTTTCCCTTTTGAGCGACGAACTTAGCTCCGCCGTTCTAACTGCCATGATTCCACAGTCGGTATTCGTAGTTTGTTAAGGGTGGGTACCGTTGCCAGCCCCAGTCCTTTACAGAGCTCTACCCCCGACTGCTACTACATGACGCCAGTCCTAAAACTGTTTCGAGGAGAACCAGCTATCTCCGAGTTCGATTGGCATTTCACCGCTAACCACAAGTCATCCAAGCACTTTGCAGCGTACCCTGGTTCGGCCCTCCACGACGTGTTACCGTCGCTTCAGCCTGCTCATGGTTAGGTCACCCGGTTTCGGGTCTAATCCCGTGCACTCATTCGCCCTATTCAGGCTCGCTTTCACTGTGGCTCCGCCAATTGGCTTAACCTTGCGCACGAAATTAACTCGCTGGATCGTTCTACAAAAAGCACGCCGTCACCGGACAAGCCGGCTCCGACTCCTTGTAGGCACACAATTTCAGGATCTATTTCACTCCCCTCCCGGGGTTCTTTTCACCTTTCCATCACTGTACTAGTTCGCTATCGATCGTATATTATATTTAGCCTTGGCTGGTGGTCCAGCCGGATTCAATCAGGGTTTCTCGTGCCCCGACCTACTCGAAACACCATACATAAGGTCAGCGTTGTTTTCGCATACGCGGCTTTCACGCTCTTTGACCAAGTATTCAAACTTGTTCTGCTAACCACGCCGATTTTTTACCTTACCTACCGGTGATAGCCAGTAGTCGCAAACCAGATAGCTCGATTCAAAAGAATCAAGTGCTCTGGCTTGGTCATATGATATTTCACAACCCCTTCTAAGTATTCGTCTATCAACTTATTTGCCTAAATAAATAGGCAAAAACTTAAAAGGTTTGGGCTGTTGCGATTTCGCTCGCCACTACTTTC
Organism: Candidatus Saccharimonadota bacterium; assembly: GCA_905373835.1. Lineage (GTDB taxonomy): Bacteria > Patescibacteriota > Saccharimonadia > Saccharimonadales > Saccharimonadaceae > Saccharimonas. The sequence continues at coordinate 16,769 of CAJPUN010000008.1, read as the reverse complement.
GCAATAGTTATTTACTCTCTTTTCCTCATCCTACTAAGATGTTTCAGTTCAGATGGTTCCCGCTCGCGTGCCTATGTATTCAGCACGTGGCAACATGACATGACTCATGCTAGGTTTCCCCATTCGGAAATCTCCGGATCACAGCTTGTTGACAGCTACCCGAAGCTTATCGCAGTCTTCCACGTCCTTCATCGGTAATATACGTCTAGGCATCCATTGTGTGCCCTTGAGTACCTTTTTATGCATTGACTTAACTAGCAATTGGTATAGACCAACTGATAGTGCCGTCAATCGTTATTTTCTTACATCACTAAATTGTTAAACTGCATGTGTCTTGTTGTAAGCACACACCTGCGAACACCATTGGTATGATGTCTGTCTGCCTGTGCTCAAACTCGTAACTTTGTCTATTCTACCACTTGGGCTACCCTGTGTAAAGTAGCTTTTCGTTGTAGTTTTGGCAATGATTATTGTACCCACTCCATCATTACCCTCTTGCCAGAGGTTCGTTGCCGAACATGCGCTCACTGGACTTAAGTTTACACGAATCATCGGCGTTTGGCAAGGCTTTTTTGAGTGATTTTTGCAAAAAATATTATTCTTGATGGACACTTGCTCGATTGCGTCTTGCCATCAGAGGTGGAGGTGTGGGCCGCGGCTTTTTTGCGGTGCAGTGCGGAGGGTTGTTGGTCGCAAGACACATTGCTGTTGCTCGCTACTATATTTCTCTTGGCGGTACTGAGCGCTTAATGAGCAGCTGTTTTTAGTGCAATAACTTGCGTAGCATATCTCGATTACTCCTCGTATCCTCTCTACATCTCCAATGGTCCAATAAAGCGCGGGTTACTTAGCCACTTTCAACTCTACGCTAGGAGCTCATATTTAGTGAATATTCAGCTCCTTATCATACCCCAAAGGAGAATACCGCACACAAAATACCCATCAACAAATATTACTCATAAAAAACACCCGCTCATACGATGAACGGGTAATCAACTGCAACTGAGAGAGAGTGTGTGTGACATGCTTCAGGGTTCGTATGCGGAGCTTGTGGTGGGCGCTGAGGGACTCGAACCCCCGACCCTCTCGGTGTAAACGAGATGCTCTAGCCAACTGAGCTAAGCGCCCGCATGCTGTGATGCCATATTGCTTATCTGGTGGGCGATGGAGGACTTGAACCACCGACCTCGTCATTATCAGTGACGCGCTCTAACCAGCTGAGCTAATCGCCCCTACACTATCAAGCAAAAAAATTGGTGGAGTGGGATGGACGTAAGCCCATACCACCCCATGCGAATGGTGGAGATACAGGGACTCAAACCCTGGACCCCCTGCTTGCAAAGCAGGTGCTCTAATCAACTGAGCTATATCCCCGCGTTTGTTCGCGCACTCTGTTGCCGAACCTGTTCCATATTAGCATAGATTTTTCGCCAGTACAAGAGTATACTAGATATTATGCAATATACATTTAGTTGGGGATCGTTCTTCATCGGTACACTCATCTTGATCGTTGGTGGCTGTATTGTCGTATGGCACCGCCAGCTGTCAGATATGTTTAGCGATGACATCGGCAGCTACAGCCGCTACCAGATGTGGGGGTTGATCGGATGCGGGCTGGGCCTGCTTGTCATGACCAACCTGCATGATATGATCCTGCGAGCGTTTCTTGGGCTGTTCTTTCACTTTAGCTAGAGAACCTAGAACCTCGCTTGAGAGGCAATGAGGAGTGCTGCGGCGCTCCTTTTTGGTTACTAGTGTCTTTTGCTCTACCCTATCGTCGAATAGTGTTTGTTTTTCTTGCGCTGTATAACCCATTCACAGCTGAGTACCAGCATTATGCTTATAGTGATCATTACGCATACAGCCTACCCACAAGCTGGCCTAGGACTCGCATAGCAGCAAGCAACAACTCAGGCGTCTAGAGTGCGATGCGAGAGTGATCAATCATAGCTGGCAGTCACCTTTGGTGATTGGTTAATGTTGTTAATACCACACCACCCACTTGGCCTGTGGTACATATAGTATTTCTTCTTACAAAAAATAGCCCAGCAATCTGGGCTATCTCTTAACAACTTAGTTGTGCAATCCTCATCTCGTCTTTTGATGTAAGCTTTGTCTCACCCCAAAGGGTTAGTGTAAATATGTAAGCTCAGCATATTTACGAGACCGACCTAGCTCTGATAGTGATTACTCAACTATCAGGCATTCATACTCCCTAGAAAGGAGGTAATCCATCCGCACCTTCCGGTACGGATACCTTGTTACGACTTAACCCCAATCATGCCCCCCACCTTAGGCCGACGAATCGGACTTCGGGTGTTGGTCACTTTCATGGTTTGACGGGCGGTGTGTACAAGACCCGGGAACGTATTCACCGCAGCTTGCTGATCTGCGATTACTAGCGATTCCGACTTCATGGAGGCGAGTTTCAGCCTCCAATCCGAACTGAGACTAGCTTTGATGCGATTTGCTCCACCTTGCGGCTTCGCTGCGCATTGTACTAGCCATTGTATCGTGTTTCTAGCCCAGGACGTAAGGGCAATACTGACCTGACATCATCCCCTCCTTCCTCCCCGTTACCGGGGCAGTCCAACTAGAAAAATCCAACTAGTTGCAAGGGTTGCGCTCGTTGATGGACTTAACCAAACATCTCACGACACGAGCTGACGACGGCCATGCAGCACCTGTCACAGGGTTCCAAAAGGCACAGTCCACTTTCGTAGACCTTCCCTGGATGTCAAGCCCTGGTAAGGTTCTTCGTTTATCATCGAATTAAAGAACACGATCCACCGCTTGTGCGGGTCCCCGTCAATTCCTTTATGTTTTAGCCTTGCGGCCGTACTCCACAGGCGGGATACTTAACGCGTTAGCTTCGCTACTGAAGGGGTCGATACCTCCAACAGCTAGTATCCATCGTTTACGGCGTGGACTACCCGGGTATCTAATCCGGTTCGCTCCCCACGCTTTCGTGCCTTAGCGTCAGAAATGGTCTAGTCACCTGCCTACGCCATCGGTGTTCCTTCTTATATCTACGGATTTCACTCCTACACAAGAAATTCCAGTGACCTCTACCACTCTCGAGTTTGCCAGTTCGAATAATAGTCTGTATGGTTGAGCCACCAGGTTTCACTATTCGCTTAACAAACCGCCTACGCAACTCTTTACGCCCAGTCACTCCGGATAACGCTCGGATCCTACGTATGACCGCGGCTGCTGGCACGTAGTTAGCCGATCCTTATTCATAAGTTACCGTCATATTCCTCACTTATAAAAGCAGTTTACAACCCGAAGGCCTTCATCCTGCACGCGGCGTTGCTCCATCAGGCTTTCGCCCATTGTGGAAGATTCCTCACTGCTGCCTCCCGTAGGAGTCTGGGCCGTGTCTCAGTCCCAGTCTGGCTGATCATCCTCTCAGACCAGCTACGGATCGTCGGCTTGGTGAGCCATTACCTCACCAACTACCTAATCCGACGCGGGCCACTCCCAAAGCGGATAAATCCTTTAATCCGAAGATCATATGCGGTATTAGCTACCCTTTCGGGCAGTTATCCCTCACTTTGGGGCATGTTCCCACGCGTTACTCAGCCGTCCGCCGCTCGCCGCCAAGTAGTAAACTACTCGCGCTGCCGCTCGACTTGCATGTGTTAGGCACGCCGCCAGCGTTCATCCTGAGCCAGGATCAAACTCTCCATAAAAAGAAAAGATGTACTTTTCATAAAAGATGCTTCCCTACTGGGAAGCGTCTATAACTCAAAAATAGACTGACGATGATTATTGCACAACTAAATTGTTAAGATACAAAATGTCTCGTTGTTGGCCCTTGTTTTTGTTCCCTCAACCAGACTGAAACCATCATAGCGTATTTTTTGCGGATGGTCAACACTTTTTTGCTATTATTTTGTCGCAAAAAATACAACTACGCCCACAAGCACGCCAAGCAGCGACCCAACGAAGATCTCGAGCGGGGTGTGACCCTGTGCAGCCCGTGGTAATGTGACGTCGACCCCAGTCTTCTTGATGACCTGCTGGATGGCTATACCCTGCTCGCCTGATGAGCGCCGCACCTTGACAGCATCGTAGCAAATAATCAACACGAGCAATGTCGTGACGCCAACAAGCGGCGACTGCAGCCCCTGCTGCAGCACCAGCACCGTCCAGACAGACAATGATGTGGCGGCATGCGAGCTCGGCATGCCGCCAGAGATGAAGAGCTGGTGGGTGAAGTCCAACACCTTGCCCTTGGCGTGGGCAATTGCAAACTTAATGACGTGAGCAATTGCCCAGCTGATGGCGATGGCCACAATATATGGCGAGAGATACCATGGCATAGTTATGCCTCCTTATCCTCATCTTTTTCGCGCACAATGCCGATCGATGAGACAGTGTCATCCTTAGCAAGGCGCATCACTCGCACACCCTGAGTGGTGCGGCCAAGCGTTGGGATATCTTGGAGCGCCACACGGATGGTTTGGCCGTTTTGGCTAATGAGGAGTGCCTCAGTGGCGTCAGGCTCAAGAGTCTGCACAGCAATAATCGGCCCAGTCTTGGCGGTGACAACTGCTGCTTTGATACCAACCCCACCTCGCTTATGGCAGGGGAAGTTGGCCGCTTTGGTAATCTTGCCGTAGCCGTTTTGGCTAATGACAAGCAATTGCTGATCGCTACTGGTGACGATGTCCATCCCCACCACCGTATCATCGGGGCGGAGGCGTACACCACGCACACCGCGAGCAACCCGGCCCATTGGTCGGCACTCCGTCTCGCTAAAGCGCACGGCCTGGCCAGCTGATGTTGATATTATTACATCATTGTCGCCATTGGTCTGCTTGATCCAGCGCAGCTCATCGCCATCATCAAGTTTGATGGTGATGAGGCCATTGGTGCGGATGTTGGCGTAGTCTCGTAGTGTTGTCTTTTTTACAGTACCTTTGGTCGTGGCCATAAAGAGGTAGCCATCATCGCTCGCATCCTTAGCATGATTAATGATTGATGTAATTTTCTCTTCAGGCTGGAGCTGGAGCAGGTTGACAGCCGCAACGCCCTTGGCCGCGAGGCTGGCAGCAGGCACTTCGTACGCCTTGAGGCGGAAGACCCGACCCTTGTTGGTAAAGAAGAGCAGCCAGTCATGGGTGTTGGCCGGAATGAGTTGGTCGATGCCGTCTTCTTCCTTGGTAGACATGCCACGCTTGCCCTTGCCACCTCTGTTTTGGCGGCGGTATTCGCTCACCAGGGTGCGCTTAATGTAATTCTCTGCTGTGAGAATAACAACGGTCTCTTCCTCAGGGATGAGCTCTTCGTCGCTGAATTTGCCTAGCTCATGGTCGATGATCTTGGTGCGGCGCTCGTCACCGTACTTTTCTTTCATCTCAAGCAGTTCTTCTTTGATAAGGCGCAGGATCTCATTCTCGTCGGCCAGGATAGCCTCTAGCTGCTTGATGAGCTCGTGCAGATAGCGCAGCTCGTCTTCGATCTCCTGGCGATCAAGGCCGGTCAGCTTGCGCAGCTGCATGGCAAGAATCGCCTTGCCCTGGATTTCGCTGAGCGCAAAACGCTCCATCAACCCCTGCAAAGCATCGTTGTAGTTCTTACTTGCTCGGATTAGCTTGACGACTTCATCGATGTTATCAAGCGCGATCTTGAGCCCTTCAAGAATATGAGCTCGTGCCTTCGCCTTCTTGAGCTCATACTCGGTGCGGCGGCGTACCACAATGCGCCGATGGGTAATGAACTCACCAAGGATATCGTGCAGGCCAAGCACCCGTGGCTGGAGCCGCATCGCGTTCTCGCTGCTGGGCACAAGCGCCAGCATGTTGTAGTGGAAGTTGGTCTGCAGCGCGGTGAGCTTGTACAGTTGGTTGAGTACCTTCTTGGGATAGGCATCCTTTTTGAGGTCGATGACGACGCGCACATTACCCCGAGCCGACTCATCGCGCAGGTCGCTGATGGAAGTGAGCTTCTTCTCGTGGACGAGGTCGGCAATTTTCTCGATGAGCGTTGCTTTATTCACACCATAAGGCATTTCTGTAATGACGATGCGGTAGCGCCCACGCTTCTTCGTTTCCTCGATGGCCGCCACGGCGCGCATTGTCACACTGCCGCGGCCAGTGGCGTAGGCTTGGCGCATTGGCGTACCACCATAGACCACGGCACCAGTTGGAAAGTCCGGGCCTTTGATGTGCTGCATGAGGTCATCCAGCGTGGCATCAGGGTTGTTGATAAGCTCGACTGTTGCATCAACCACCTCACCAAGGTTGTGGGTGGGGATATTCGTTGCCATACCAACGGCAATACCAACCTGGCCGTTGAGTAGTAGGTTGGGCAGCTTGGCTGGCAAGACGGTAGGCTCTTGGCGAGTAGCATCGTAGGTATCGCGGAATGGGACGGTTTCTTTATCGATATCAGCTAGAAGCGCCTCTGACACACGCGTCATTTTTGCCTCGGTGTAGCGCATTGCGGCGGGCGGGTCGCCGTCCATCGAGCCAAAGTTCCCCTGCCCCTGTACCAGCGGATAGCGCTCAACCCAGTCTTGAGCCATACGCACCATGGCATCGTAGATAGAGCTATCGCCGTGTGGGTGGTATTTACCCATCACCTCACCAACGATCTGAGCACTCTTGATCGTCTTAGATGTCGGACCGATGCCCATTTTGTCCATCACATAGACGATGCGGCGGTGGACAGGCTTCATGCCATCTCGTACATCAGGCAGCGCGCGGTCGACGATGACCGACATCGAGTAGCGCAGGAAGTTATCCTCCATCACGTCCTCGACGGTGCGTACCTCCACACTGCGCGAGTGGCTCTGGTCAGGTATGGTAGCTGGGGTGGTTGGTTGGTTATCTTCTGGCTGCATTGTATGTTCCTCGTTCATAGATTAGATATCAAGCTCCTCTAGGCTGACCTTTGCAGCGTTGGCCTGGATGAAGTTCTTGCGTACACTTACTTCGTTGCCCATTAGCTTGGTGAAGATTGCGTCGGCACGCTCGGCATCCTCCAACTGGACTTGCACGAGCACGCGGTGCTCGGGGTTCATCGTCGTCTCCCACAGCTGGTCGGCATCCATCTCACCGAGACCCTTGTAACGCTGCAGGGCGGACTCACTCAGGCCAGCTTGTTTGATGCGGGGCTCGCTTGGGTCTATCTCTACCCCACGAGCCTTGCGCGCTGCAATCTGCTCATCGTAGTAGGCCTCGAGCGCTTCTTCGTTGTAAATATATTCTTGCTTGTTGCCCGAGAGACGGAGCTTAAACAGAGGTGGTTTAGCCAAATAGATATGCCCTGCCTCCACAACTGGCTGCATATAACGGAAGAAGAAGGTCATAAGTAGTGTGGCAATGTGGCTGCCGTCGACATCGGCATCGGTCATGATGATAATACGGTTATAGCGCAGCCCCTTGATGTCGAAGGTGTCACCAATCCCCACACCCATGCCCTTGATGAGGCTGAGGATCTCACGGTTGGCGTACATTTTGTCGAGGCGGGCACGCTCGGTGTTAAGTACCTTACCACGCAGTGGCAAGATAGCCTGAGTACGGCTGTCGCGCCCAGTCTTGGCCGAGCCACCAGCCGAGTCACCCTCCACGATGTAGAGCTCACACTCTTCGGGGTTTTTGCTGGAGCAGTCGGCCAGCTTGCCTGGCAGGCTTGCGCCATCAAGCGCCCCTTTGCGGATCACGGTATCGCGCGCCGCTCGGGCAGCCTTGCGAGCTCGGGCAGCCAGCGTTGCTTTGCCAACAATCTTCTTAGCCACCGCCGGATTTTCTTCTAGATAGTACGAGAAATACTCGCTCATTACTTGGTCAACGTAACGCCGCACCTCGGGGTTACCAAGCTTATTCTTGGTTTGGCCCTCAAACTGCGGGTCGGGCAGCTTAACGAGAATAACAGCAGTAAGCCCCTCGCGGATGTCATCGCCCGAAAGGTTGTCATCCTTCTCCTTGAGGAGACCATTCTTGCGTGCATAGTCATTAATAACACGGGTCATTGCTGCGCGAAAGCCTACAAGGTGTGTCCCACCATCAGGTGTGAGCACGTTGTTAGCGAAGGGCCGGACGGTTTCGACGTAGGTATCGTTGTATTGCACCGCCACCTCGATCATCGAGTCCTCGACTTGCTTTTCCACATAAAAGACATCGTCGCTCAGCACGTCTTTACCAACGTTAAGGTTCTTGACATAACTGCGAATCCCTCCCTCGAAATAGAAGGCCTGGCGCTGCTTAGTGCGCTCATCATACACAGTGGTGTAGACGCCTTTCGTGAGGTAGGCTTGGTGGCGAAGGTAGTGTACCACCCACTTGTAGTCGAAGTCGACTGTCTCTTTAAAGATGGTCGGATCAGGATAGAAGATAATCGTTGTACCGTCAGGCCGGTCGGTTTTGCCCTTATTCTTGAGCGGTACAGTAGTATGGCCACGCTCAAATTCAATCCGATAGAGGCGCCCCTTGCGCACTACCTCGGCAATCAGGCGGCTTGACAGCGCATTAACCACGCTCGAGCCCACACCGTGCAAACCAGACGACACCTTGTAGCCACCACCACCAAACTTACCACCAGCGTGCAGCACCGTCAGCACTGTCTCAAGCGTACTCAGGCCAGTCTTGGGGTGCTTATCTACTGGGATACCACGCCCGTTGTCGGTCACCATCAAGCCACCATCGGCCAAGATACGCACATCGACGCGCGAGGCATAGCCCGCAATCGCTTCATCGATGGAGTTATCAGCAATCTCCTTAATCAAGTGGTGCACACCATCATAGCCCGTGCTACCGATATACATCCCCGGGCGCTTACGGACTGGCTCGAGACCCTCGAGCACCTGAATTTGCGAACCGTCATACGATCCATTATCTACTTGTTTGTTCATTCATTTCCCTCACTATTAGGTCATTCGGGTTACATTACACGCACCTTATTGTATCATAATCGCCGAATCAGCGAAAATAACAGGGGTGGAGAGAGTGATTTAAATCACTAGAACTCACCTTCTTTGTATCAGCTCCACCCCCATCACTTCATCCGATGGAGCGTGAGATAAAGCAGAAGCCCTAAGATTCAGACTACTCATACTTACTTGTCGCAACAAGGATGAAGCCAGCGACAGCCATCACTGGTGATGTGACAAACCACGCGATGCCGGCATATATCACGATCGACGCCACCATCCCCATCGCCAGTAGCGTTGGTTCATTGAGAAGAGTTTTCAAAACATGCCAATGTGCACTAAGAAAGTCAGCCACACCAAAAAGCATCGACACAAGCATACCATACAGCGCCATCATCGGTACAGCTGCTGCAAGCATCAGCCAGAGGCCAGTCTTGCGCTTCATCATTTGATTGAGCGTCGTATCATCTACATCGCTACGTTTTGCTGGTATCGCTGGCTGCATACCCAGCAATACATACCAGAGGCAGAGCGAACCAACGAAGCTCGGTATGTTGCTCATGAGAACTGTTGTATTATTAGCTACTAATCCTACAGGGGTGTGCAGTACACCACCACTGAGCCAACCCACAATAAACAGCGCCCCATTCACTAGCAACAAGCCAAGCGCTCCAATCCTCTGCCAATACCGATCGGTGCGGTGCGACTGCCGCAGTGTGATGACGCTCTGCGCTAGTATACTCGCACTCCAAGCGGCGAGTAGCCAGCCAAGCACCTGCTCCACCCCTGTCAGGCTCGCTAGCACCCCGCCCTGCAGACATACGATGGCCGCACTGGCAATCATCCCCACCCCACCAGCAATCACCCACGCCTCAAGCAATGGGCGGCGCGGCGGTGCAGACACATCAGGCGTAGTTATATGGCTATGCTGTTTTGCGGTAGTTGTAGCGATGGATTGCGTTGGCATGGGGCGGTTCTCCTCTGTTAGGCGGTAGTTTTAGTGCTTGGTTATTCGCGCTGGCTGTTTGCCACAAGGACAATACCGACAACCAGCGCCAGTACGCTCGGCGTCATATACACGACTTCATTTATCCGTTCTGACTGGGCAATGACATCCATAATGGCATATGATATAAAGTTAAGCTGCAGTATTTGGAATATTGACATTATGACCAACAAGAGCACGTAGAGAAGTAGTGGTAAAATAGGCGCCACAGCGATTAAACTCAAGCCTACCCGCCGACGCTTCGCCAGACGCCCAAATATCACACTAGACACTTTGTGGTTCGTAAGTGGCGCAATCTCGCGTTTGGTGCCAAGCAGGAGATACCAGAGATAGAGTGAGCCAAGTATACTGATAATTACACTCTTCTCCACTGCTTCACCATACAGCCAAAAAGCGGGTTCTTGGCCAGGAGCAACGAAAAATCCATGGTATAGCCATGTAGCCACAATTAACAACCCAGGATTACCCGACAGGAGAATCAAGGCAATAAGCCGCTGCCAATAATGGTCCGACCGACCCAACTGACGCAAAGTCATGAAGCACTGCACTATCAAGCTAATACTCCACAAAAACAAAAGGTGGCCTATGATCTTCTCAGACAACGCGCGTCTACCAAATCCAGTCATAACCGCAGCTTGCAACCCTACGAACAGTGCATATGGCATAATTCCTGCTGCTCCCGCTGCAATAAACGCCTCCAACACTGGCCGGCGGCGGGCTGTGGCATGTGCAACAGGGGTAGCTGACGATGGCGATGTGTCTGTGTGGCTAGATGATGTATTATCTACGACAGCTTGTGATTCGCTATTTGCTGGTGCGTTGGCTGGCGAAACAGAGGTCGTATTTGCCTTTGTTGTTTTCTTCTCAACAGATCGTGACTGTTGTGATTTTTGCTTGGCGCGCTGTGTGGCACGCCTCTTTGGAGATGATGTTGCTTGTGTCTCTGGCGCGGTGGGCGCTGCTGGGGTTGATTTTTTTCGTGGCATAGAACCGTCCTCCTCTGCCTAGTATACGCGCCTCATCACCGTTTTGCCACATAAAAACATGCAATTGCCTCAAAAGCAAAAACCAGTGCCAGCTCGTACCAGCCACCACGCCCTACCGAGCGCGCCCCAATCAGCAGCACTGGGGCCAGTGCCAGCACCGAGCCAAAATAATAGCAGCGCCGAAAGCTCAGCGTCACCGCTCGCCGCTGCGCCTCGGGTAGCCAACGCCGCAGTGCCGCCGCAGTGCCCGCCAGTAGGTACGTTAACAATCCCAGCATCACCACATAGCACAGCACAAAGACGAGAACGATCCCCAGGGGGTGGATCGTCGCTGGTGTGGTGGTCTGTAGCACAATCGCCAGCAGCACCGCTGCAGCCACGCTCATACTGGCAAGCAGGATTCTTCGAGACATATCTATCACTATACCAAGCAATCCGCCTGGTGAGAAGCCCGAGCAGCCGCACAAAGCAACGCGCTTGCAGCGTCCTCTATAGATATATAATTAGGACGCCCGGCAGCCGCTGCGGGCTAGAGGTGCTCCACAGTGTGGAGCATGAGTGGTGCGCCTCTGGCATGCGCCATATAGAACGAGGCCACCACGCGTCGACGCCAACGATGACAAAAGTACTTCTATTGGGGGGTACTATTAGTATTGGCGGAGCGCAGGCAGTGCCAAAGCTCAGCGCTGTGCTGCGCTCTGCCGCTGCCTGGTGTACGCCAATGGCGACGCTATGTTGGGTTATGTAGGGTAAGCTTTTCCGTTTTTTCTTGGGTGTTTGTGTTTGTCAAAGCTTACTTCTACGTTAGCACAAGCGGTATGGTAAGTCAATACGTTTTGCGGTTGAGCTGCAAAACCCCAGCAGGGCTTACGCGCTATGGTTATTGTGTGCAGCACGCTTGGTTATAGCGATCTTCGGCTTTGGCTCGGCGATGAGTATCGAGCTACTCCACTATTGCTGATGGCGGCTCAACCAACCCACAAGTCGTTTGCCATTGCTATACATCGCACCAACGCAAAGCACAAGCGACATCACTATCATGCGAACTATCGCAAAACATTGCCTCGCCACTCCCTTTCTCCCCCCACACGAACATCGGCAGCCTGCCCACCTCTCGCACCTCTGTGCTACCGAGAGTTGTGCACAGGCATTTTTGTTGTATATAGTGCAATAATTTTTTGTTCGTTTTTGGCTAAGTGGTGCATACCACCTCTGTTGGCTTCGCTGATTTGTGTTGTGTTTATTACGCAGTTTTTTGACGATATGAGGCCAACCAGGGTGTCTGTTCGATGTGGTATTTTTTACGCAAAAATATTGCCAAAAATCGTTGACACAAGCGGTTTTCTCCCATATCATAAGGGTAGCTTCTGAATAAAAAAATTATGCAGGGGCCAAAAATAAACAAACATACGAAAACTCCACATCCAAAAACAACCACTACTCGCAGGTGGTTGTTTTTTTGGTGAGAGAGCTTGGCTAGCGCGCGGCCCTTGGTGATACTTCGTAGCATTGTTTGTGGTTTGTACGCATGTGGCTCACCAGGTTTTTGCATAATAAAAAATCGCCCACGCTTGGTGAGCAATCATCTCCTATATGGTGGAGCTGCCGGGTACTGCCCCCGGGTCCGCTTGGTGCCCTCGTATTCGTCTACGAACATAGGTTTGTTTGCGTGTTTGACAACGCGAGGCCGATCAGAAACAAACCAAAAATACAGCCTATCGTTGCGCGGTATATGTCCTCTCCTCGTGCCGCTGCCACCAGGAGAGCAAGCAACATAGCTATGACACTACGAGATGCCCTGTTGCCATGCACCTCATAGCGATCGCCATACTAAGCGGCGAGTGCAAACGCGGTCTTGGAAGATGCGAAGATCTCCTCAACACTGCGGAATGCTGCTGCAACTTTATTTTTTGCAGTTATATCTATGCGTGTCGTGCATATCCGATTCGCAGAATACAATGACAAAGTCCAAACGTCGAACGCTATATCAGCCCCACGTCTCGTGTCTATTATAGCACGGTTTTGCCTATGTATCCTCACTCGAGCGCTTGAGCGTCAAGTTGGCCTATCACCACACAAGAACATTCTAGAAGGCTAGCGATTTCTCCTCTCTGGCAGCATCCTTTTCATTGCCTATGTTTGTATAGGCAAACACTATGTCCTTATATACTCTCATGCTCACCCTCCCCATACTTCCCTCTAGAACAAAAACAATTTGCACAGACCCCACCAATATGCTTAACTATAAACAGCATGAACAAAGTCGCAAAAATCAGGTCAGTTGCACCCGTAGGGTTCGCTGGCCATATGATTGACGTCGAGAGCGACATGACGAAGGGCCTCCCTGCCCTGCAGATCGTTGGCCTGGGCAACAAAGCCATCGACGAAGCGCGCGAACGAGTGCGCAGCGCCATCACCAACTCCTTGCTGGAATATCCGGCTCAGCGCATTACTATCAACCTCGCACCAGCCGAGCTACCCAAGGATGGCACACACTACGACTTGCCGATTGCCCTTGCCCTCCTCACCAGTAGCGGCCAGCTCCGGCCCGAGCAAGTGGCTGGGGCGGTCTTTGCTGGTGAGTTGGCACTTGATGGCACGCTCCGCCCAGTCAAAGGTGCCATTACCATTGCCGAAGCGGCTCGTGATAATAATTACAACATTGTCTATTTGCCCACAGAGAACCTCGCCCAAGCTTCACTCGTATCAGGGGTGACGCTCTATGGTGTGCCAGATCTTACAACACTCTTTCTCCATCTCAAGGGCGAAAAACCGCTGCCAGTCTATCAGCCATCACCCACTGATGATAAACCAACAACACCCGCGTCATCACCCCGACTCGATGATATCTACGGCCAAGCCCAAGCCAAGCGTGCCCTCACCATTGCCGCAGCGGGTCACCACAACATCCTCTTCACTGGGCCGCCCGGCACTGGCAAGTCGATGCTTGCCAAGACGCTGCCCAGCCTCTTACCACCCCTGACTTCAGATGAGCAGCTGGCCGTGACGAAGCTGCACAGCCTGGCGGGCCTATCGCTCGACCAGAGTGTCCAGACGCGGCCATTTCGTGCGCCGCACCACACGGCGAGCCGTGCATCACTGATTGGCGGTGGGTCGGTGCCCCAGCCCGGCGAGGTGAGTTTAGCCCACCTGGGCGTGCTCTTCCTTGATGAGCTGCCCGAATATCCGCGCACAACGCTTGAGGTATTGCGCCAACCACTGGAGGATACTACCGTAACGGTCACCCGAGCGCGCGGGCGTGCCACCTACCCGGCCGATTTTATGCTGGTGGCTACCATGAACCCCTGCCCCTGTGGCTATTATGGCGACCCAACACACGCCTGCACCTGCAGCAGCACGCAGATCATCGCCTATCAGAAGCGCCTGTCTGGGCCATTGATGGATCGGATTGATATGATCATCCCCGTTAATCGTATCCCCAACGAGCAACTGCTCTCACACCGCGCCACCGCCGATCACGAGCAGCGCCATGCGATAGCCGCCATCTCCACTGCCATCCGTGCTCAAGCCACCCGCTATGGTGGCAGCGCTATGCGCAATAGCCGCCTCAGCTCGGCTCAGGTGCGGCGCTCTATCCCACTCTCATCAGAGGTCAAGCAGTTCCTCGATGCCGCCAGCACCAAGCTTGCTCTCAGTCCACGCGGTTACTTCAAGGTCATCAAGGTAGCCCAGACCATTGCCGATCTTGACGAAGCACCGCACATCACCATTGCTCACATCTCCGAGGCGTTGCAATATCGACAACCAGCACCGGCCAAGACGTTGTAAAAATGTCGTCGTATATTTTACATCGTGTTCTACCTCTGTATTTTTCATACATTAGCGAGAACTTGGCAATTAAGCGCGATTCACAACATTTGACACACTCCTCATCAACCCGCCATACTAGAGCCATGCAAGCAAACTACTCCGACCAACCCCTCCACCACCCTACTCCAGGCCAGTCAGCGATCTTCCTCGCTGGCCCCACACCACGCTTCGATGAAGCGTCGCAGCAGCTCATCTCCGCATCATGGCGACCCGAGGCGGTGCGAATATTTGCAGCGCTAGGCTATGACGGGATCGTCTATGCACCAGAGAATCACGATGCCTCGCCTCAGCGCGAGCTCGACCTCCTCAAGCAAGCACGCTGGGAGTGGGAAGCGCTCGACACAGCAACGGTGGTACTCTTCTGGGTACCACGCGTAATCGACCGATCGCTACCTACATTGGGTATGCCCGCCTTTACCACCAATGTAGAATTTGGCCTTCATATCGGCAAGAACCCTACCAAGGTCGTCTACGGTCATCCAGAGGGCGCGCCCAAGACGCGCTACCTCGACGCACTCTACACCGAGCACACTGGGCGGCAGCCAGGCACAACACTCGAAGAGACAATCACGCAGGCAATTGCCTGTGCTCGGGCGCTGCAAGCGCAGGACAATTAGCCGCCCGTCTGCATCTCGCCCTACCGGTTTCTCGCATTTTCTTTGGTGGGGTTGGTAGGGTGTGAGGCTCGTTATTTATAGACGCGCAGAAGAGAAAAACGCTGTAAACCAAGGGGCTTTCATTCTCATAACCCCACCTGTAGCGTCTATCATCGAGTAATCGCAGTAAAAATCACCAAACCACGGCATATTTTATTTGCCTTTTGCGGCGACATCTGGTAAACTTTTGGGGAGTCAATTCGTTTTAAGCTCAAGCAAAGGAGAGCACAATCAAATCAACCACCCGCATCAACGAAGCCATCCGCGCACGAGAGCTGCGCGTCATTGGCGAAAGCGGCGAACAACTTGGCATCATGAGCCGGCAAGCAGCACTGGATAAGGCGCGGCAAGCTGGCGTAGACTTGGTAGAGTTTTCGCCCAATGCTAACCCACCCGTTGTGAAGATCATCGATTGGGGCAAATATCAGTACCAAAAGATGAAGGAGCAGCAGCGCAACCGGCGAAGCAATAAAGCCAATGAGCTCAAGCAGATGCGTTTTGGCCTAAAGATTGGCGCTAATGATCTTGAGATCAAGCTACGCAAGATTCGCAAATTCCTGGCTGAGGGGCACAAGGTCAAGGTTTTGATCTTTTTCCGCGGCCGCGAGATGGCGCATCGTGAGCTTGGCTATAATTTAATTAGCCAGGTTGTCTCCGCCCTTGAGGACGAAGCGATTGTCGAGCAAAAACCATTGATGGCTGGGCGCAACCTCAGCATCGTAATAAGGAGTAAGTAATGCCAAAACTCAAGACCCACAAGGGCACTGCTAAGCGCATTAAGCTAACCAGTACCGGCAAACTGACCCGTCGGCGTGCCTTCGGGAACCACATGCTCTCCAAGAAGAGCAAGTCGCGCAAGCGCAATATCAACACCCCTGCTACCATCACTGGTGGTATGGCCAAAAATGCTAAACGAGCCTTAGGAGTCTAACATATGCGCGTCAAACGAGGAACAACCGCCCACGCTCGCCACACCAAGATGCTGCGAGCTGCCAAAGGAATGCAACACAATCGCACTCGGAGCTTCCGCCTTGCCAAGCAAGGGGTAATCCGGGCCCTGCAATATGCCTACCGCGACCGCCGCAACCGCAAGCGCGACCTGCGCCAGCTATGGATCACTCGCATCAACGCTGCTGCCCGCCAAAATGGTACCACCTATGGCCGCCTGATCGCTGATATCAAGGCTGCTGGTGTGGCACTCGACCGCAAGGTCCTCGCCGAGCTAGCCGTCAACGAGCCACAGGCTTTTGCAGCTGTCGTGAAGCAAGTCACCCGCAAGTAGTGTAGCAATTTATACGACGTTGTGAAGAATACACACCTCTGTAACAGGGGTGTGTATTCATTTGTAGATGAGCGGCCACTTGGTGGAGTATACCCGCACCGAAAATGTTCCGGCCAGATGAATCACA
>CAJPUN010000007.1 GCA_905373835.1 Candidatus Saccharimonadota bacterium | reverse complement strand
TGATCCCACAGCAAGCGCCACGTGCACATTGAGCAAGAAAATATCTGGAGGCCAGAGACGAAGCAAACGGAAGAGCTCTGTACAGTATCTGGCCGGAACATTTTCGGTTCGATGTGTATGTGGCGCTCGCTGGTTTGCTATTAGTACAATCTTAAAATTCAGAGCGAGCACCTTGACGGGTCGCTCATATATTGATATATATATATTAACCTTTTGCAATCCCGCAAAGGGTTCGGACTTTTCAGGAAGGGGAGACATCATGCTGTCTTCTTTAATCATGAGTACTGTCATTTCGATCGGGATGCTGGCTACAGGGCACTTTTTCCTTGTCCTTGGCATTACTCACTACCATTACCGATATCTTGCATGGGTATCGATACCATGGTGTGCGGCAGGTGTGGCTCTCACCTCGATTTGTGGCTATGCAGTCACTAGAGATATAGCACATATCCAAGTGTCTAGCCACACCATCTATGCGTATTTTGTGATGCTGTGTGCAGGAACGGTCTTCCTTGCACTGGCAGCGCAAATAATCAAGAAGAAGAAAGAGGTGATGTAATCTCATCATTGCACACAAGAGTCCACCCTCACCACTCACCGTCGAGTGCACTGCATTCCGGTGAGTGGTGAGCTAACCTTGTTTATACGTAATTATATGGCGCTTTGGCGCTATTTTTCTTATTTTTCTCACGATTTTTGCCTCTGTTGCGAGCCGGTTTTTCACAAATCTTATTTCACATCCTGTCATATCTATGCTACGCTGGGTAGTATGAGTATGAAGAGACTCGTGTATGGCATAGCTGGTACAATGATCGTCTTCGCAGGCGCGGGCGTCATCGTAGCAGCCCAGCCAAAGAGTGGTTCGTCAGCGCCTGCATACAATGCAACGAGTGCAACAACCGGTGGACATATGGCCAAGGCATTAGCGCCGTCCGACCAGCCATCCGCGCAGACACTCGCACAGCGCAACCAAGCTATCAAGATAATCATCGCCTCCAACGCTTCCCCCAAAGCTATCAAGCCAGCGTCAAAGCCCAGTGAGACACCAACGCCAACGCCAGCCGCAGAGCAAAAGCCAACCGCAACCAATGGTGCTTCGTCTGGTTCGAACACGCGCTCAAATAGCAACGCTCAAAAGAGCAACCCATCGAACAATAAGTCAAATTCCAACTCCAACACGCCATCGCCGGAGTTTGTCGACCGCGTCTTTGCGACGGTCAACAAGGAGCGGGCAGCGCGTTCGCTTGGTACGGTGCAACACATTGAGCAGATCGATACGAGCTCGCGCGCTCAGTCGGCCTACAATGCGCAGATTAATAAACTTAGCCACGATGGTGGCCTCGACCGCCTGAAGCAACTCTACACCTGCCGCACCAGTGGTGAGATTCTCGAGCTCGTGCCCATCTCATACAATGAGCAACAAGCCACCAATGTCTGGATCAATTCCCCACCGCACAACAAGATTATGTTCTCGGGCGATTACGACAAAGCTGGCATTGGCCTGACGCAAAAAGGCGACCAATATTACATTGCCATGCAGTTCTGCCGCTAGGAGAGGATAAGGGTATAACCTCTATCTGAGAGAAACACTGCTCAGAATAGAGAAAAACCAGCCACCATGGCTGGTTTTTTACTGTTTAGAAGAATGTCGACGTTAGTTGAACCTCAAAGTCCTCTTCGGTAATTTCACAGGTTTGTATCATTCCTTTCCCTTGAAGCTAAGAACTGACAATACCCCCAAGAACGACCCAGCATCAAAATAAATACTAGTTATGCAACCAGGTCTTAATTCTACCTGCCTGAAGCGGTAGAAGGGTAGCTGAGGTTAAGAAGGCGAAGCCTTAGAGGCCAATCACTTCAACTACTCATCATCAAGCGACTCTGCCCCATTCAGAACCTTCCAGAGCTCTCGCACTTCGGCGCCGCTCACCACTTGGTCACCTCGGCTAATTCGCTGGATATCACCAATCGTGCGCGTGGCAGACTGACCACTACAGGCTGAGTCGGCCAGCGAACGCACCACCCGCTGGCGATAACCTTCTGTAATAATGCGGTAGCGCAGCTGCTTTGAGCCACTCACCAGGCTTACCTCCTGTGTTGTCGCAGCTATTGCATTGTCGCTTAGGCTCGGCTGTAGCGGCTCACGCCAAAATGTCGCCGTCTCAACATCCGCCTGCAATCGCGAGCCATCGGCATATGGTGCTATGAGCCTGAGGATCGCACGGCTCTGGCCTGGCAGCAGAGGTGAGTCAGCCCCTTCTGCTAGCGTTGTCTCATCCACCCGGCTGCCGTGTATGTTTACCCGATCAGCAAATTTTGTCATCATATGCAAGGCAATCTGGCTCAGCTGCACCACTGCCGCCACTTGGTCGGCTGCTGTCACTCGTTCGCGCGGGGTGTCTTCCAGTGCGCAAAATGCTTCTTGGGCTTGAGTTTGTGTCATTCATCTGTCTTTTCTGTCACAGCAAGCGACGCATTATATTAGCAATAAAACAAAGGCTGTCTTGGCAATCGAATAATCTCATACATCCTCTTCTAAGCTGCTGCAGAAATTGCCATCATAGATTGAACATTATAGCGCTAGCAGTAATCAGCAGCTGGCCCTGCACTACCAGATAAGGAATAGTTGGTACATGAGAGAGAGGAGAAGTGTGCAGCTTAACCTACGCTATTCAATTGTCTTCTCAAACACTGTCGTGTTATAGATCGTTGCGCCCTTGTGGAGATAAAAGCGGTGGGCTGCCTGGCGCTTAGGGTTGGAAGTGAAGGTGAGCTTGGCGGCACCGTGCTGCTGACCCCAGCTCAGCATCGCATCCCACAGCCGCGAGCCAACCCCCTTACCCTGCACTGATGGGTCGGTCACAAAATCATCGAGGTAGATCTTACGCCCAGCGATTGGCCCCACCAGCAGGGCAAGCGTTGCCATGCCCACCACCTTGCCATCAAGGCGAGCCAGGAGCAGAACTTGATTCTCAGCAGCGATCACTGCTTCTAGTGCCTGACGCAAAGCGTCCATCGCCGCTGTATCATGGGTAGTTGAAGTAGTTGGCGCGGTTGCTCCGGCTTGGTGCAGCACATCGCCCAGTGCTGCGATTGCCGCCACATCAGCCTGGCTGACGGCGGTTGCCTGTTCGATTATGAGTTCTTCCATATATCGATTATACTACAAGTATGAATCAGCGTATACTCACCCTACGTGATGCGCTCGCCACTCACCCGCCGCGCATCGCCTACCCAGAAGGCACCAACCCCATTATCCTTAGCGCCGTACGCCAGCTAGCCGATTGGCACGCTGTTCGGCCTGTGCTTGTTGCGGATAGCCCAACTGCTGTCAAGCAGGCCGCCGCCGATGCAGGTATCTCGCTTAATGGCATCGAGATTATGACAGTGCCCCACCAACACGATACGACATCGGCAAATACCTCCAACACACCTCCCCTTACCCCACTCACCTACGCGGCCCAGCTGCTTCACGATGGCACGTTTGATGCTATGGTGGCTGGCATTGACCACCCCACCACTGCGGTATTGCGGGCTGCGCTGAAGGTTGTTGGCTTAGCACCCGGAGTGCGCTATGCATCGAGTTTCTTCGTGATGGATATGCCCCACTTCGCTGGCGGGGAGAATGGCTTACTCATCTTTGCCGACTGCGGGATGAACATCGCACCAGATGCCGCTGGCCTGGCCACCATTGCTAGAGCCAGCGCCTTGAGTGCCACCCGTCTTGGTTGGCAGCCCCGCATTGCGCTGCTTTCCTACTCGACGCTCGGCAGTGCTGGTGGCCAAAGTGTTGAAACAATTCGCCACGCTCTTGCAGAGGTGCAAGCCCGCCAGCCAGAACTCCATATCGATGGTGAGCTCCAGTTTGACGCCGCTCTCGTCCCCACCATTGGCCACAAAAAAGCCCCTACCAGTCCTGTCGCTGGCCAAGCCAACATCCTCGTTTTCCCCGATCTCAACTCTGGCAACATTGCCTACAAGCTCGCCGAACACCTGGCTGGTGGCCATGCCTACGGCCCTATATTGCAAGGCTTTGCGCGGCCAATCAGCGACCTATCGCGTGGCTCGAGCGTTGATGATGTGATTGGCGCGAGCTTAATCGTTGGTAGTATGGCGACTGAATAGATTGTGCGATTTATTCACGCAGATTGGTGACTTCTTGCTTGCTTTTTGCAATCGTGTTCTTTTCGTGCCCTCTTTTCTGAGGTGATTATTTTGGTTCACGTATCAATTTGCTGCTGCGGCAGAGCGCCCTTTTGCTGTTTACTTTTCCTGCCACAATGCAGGTAGATGAACCGGTTGTTTTGGTTGCACATTGCAAGTAAAGTGCTTGTCTTTGTGCCATCATCATACACTCTGATAGTGAGAAATCAAGATTCGAGACGACACTATTCGCCATTCTCCTATACAATGATATTGAATATATTTAAAGAAAATTCAATACTATATTCTGTCATAAGTGCGCATTCTACTACCTACCATACCATCAATATTCAATCATGTACTAATCATGGTGAATAAAATTAATGTTCGATTCATAAAAATAACAGTGGTAGGAGTTGCAGAAAATCTTACTTATGAGTTTGTAAAAATTCGCTCACTGCCGCAATTGGTTTAATAATGTGATACGTCGCTGCGTCTTCTTCTGGCGATAACTCAGCGCGCGTCCGGCCATTGTAGCCATCTGGGCAAAATATTTTGTCCCAACCAAAGCCACTGTCGCCTCGCGGATGTGCTGCAATACTGCCAGGTAGCTCGCCGCGAAAAATGTGCATCCCGCAGCCATCATAGTAACCAAACACGCACACCGCCAGTGCCGATCGATCGTCAAATCCATCAAGCATACGGCATAATTTTTCCAGTCCATCTGGTGCCTCAACGAAGAACTTAATGAATGGGCCAGGTAATCCATTCAGCGCTGCAAACCCCAGCGACACATCTTCCACAAGAACTGGCCGCTGGGCAATTTCGTACGCTTCACGCACTTTATGTCGAACAACCTCCTCGGGTGAGGACGATTGAATTTCTACCAAATCAATTTTGCGATGCTCCAGTGGCATACCAAGCATGCGCGCGAGATAATCGGCCTTGTGCTGGTTGCCCGTGATGAATAGTGGTTGCTGCATCATTCGTCTCCTTCGTGCTTCTCTTCCCGATATTTCTCTGGCTGTGCCCGAAAGACCTCGACCCATTTGCTATCTTCCGCTAGGTCGTTGTACGCAATATAATAGCGTTTTTGAAAACCACCAGCGTGCGCAGCTTTGCGCGTCACTGCGTCTTGCACCTGCTGTGGCGAGAAGCCAAAATCATCGCGCAGCGCATCGAGAACAGCCTGCACATCCGCCAGCTCCTGCAGCGCCTCTTCTAGCCTATCATCGCCCAGTGGAATTTCGTTTGCCTCCTCATGAATCTTACGCTGTAACTCACGGCGATACGCCGCGCGATCCAATTGATAATACTCTGTGTGGAGCACCTGCGGGTCGGCCTTGCATTTTTCGACGAGTTTGTCACGCACGAGCTTCTCGAGATAGAATCGCACCATTGCCTTGTCCTCCTTATCTGTTGGTTGTTGGGTTCCTTTTGGGGTTATATAGCCTACTATCAAGAGTTTGTAATTATCTTACAAGTATTTCATCATGAATTTTATTCATCACCATTCATGGTATTATTCTCACTTGCATTTTGCAATTCATCCTGTAGACGCATCCAGATCTTGCCAAGTTCATTGTGCCCAGCATGGTCGCTACCCCAACCCCAAAAGCTATCATCGTCATTCATCTCCACAATATATCGGTCGCCCGATGCAATGAGTGTCTCGCGCACAAGATCATGCTGAGCAAGCTTGCAGCGCACAATTTCTTCCATAATCGCCACCTTCTTGCTATCCCAATTGGGGTCTTCTTCGGCCTTGTGCTGGTTGGCAAAGTCGGATGCTAAGCGCGGTGAGCGACACAAGCGCACCTGCTCAGCCCGAGCTGGATTGGTGTCAAAAAAATGCGCTGCTTGATAGGCATGTTCGCTCGTAGGGTACAGCACGCCGCGCCACTCAATTTGGCATGGCGCAAAGTTATCAAAGACATACCAGCCATCTAAGAAAAAGCCAGCCATAGTTGATTTATTGTGTATATTTTCTGTCATATTCATAATACTACCTCTGTTATAGACTGATATCTAGTGTGATTTTGCTCTTGTTGGTATTGATTTCTATTATTTACCATTTCTCCTTTCTAGAATCATATTTTTGAATCATAGTGCGATATGTTCAGATAATTCTATGCGCTTATTTTCACTTGCATTTTGCAAGCTAGCCGATTACGTGTGCGGCGTCGTATAACTCTTACGCGTGGTTTATTTGGTTCATGAGTTGCTTGTGGCCCAGCACCATATATAGGCCATACCCTGCGGTTGCGAGTGCTCCGCCGATGCTACTGATAGCATAGACCGCTTGCCACGAAGTACTCGTTGCAAAGGCAAGGTAGAAGCCAATCAATGCCGTGCAGATGGGGAGAGGTGCAAGATAATAATCAATCGTCCGATCAAAGATCTTTGCCTGCGGAATGAAGTGCAGCCCAACAATCAACACAAGCGCTGGCATGATATAAATCTGCTGCTGGAATATACCAAGCAACGCAAAGATAATCCACAGTGGTGCATACGACACCGTGCTCAGCAGCTGCATCTGCTTAGCGATCCGTTTGCTGACTGGCGTTGGTGCTGGCTTGGGCAATTTTTTCGTCGCGCGGATATGCTGCACACCGCAAAAAATCAGCCATGCCGCATACGCACCAAATAGTGCAAAGACCGCCCAGCCAATAGTGCCCCACGCCACACCAAACCACACAGCATATATAAGCATAAAGGTTGCCATAAGTATTGGGAATGGCGCCATACTTTTCGCTGCAGCTATTAATTCATCTCTTTGCGGTTGTTCTGGGGTTGCCATATATCTTACTCCTGTTTATTGGATAAGTGTTAAAAATTGTTCTTCAGTGAGGATCATTGTACCATACTTCTCTGCTTTGGCTCGCTTACTTGCACCAACTTTGCCACCAGCAACGAGGTAGGTGGTGTCTTTGCTGACGCTACTTTGGAAGGTGCCACCCAGAGCACGGATTTTTTCGGCTGCTTGGTCGCGACTCATTGCTTGCAATGTGCCAGTGATGACGAATTTTTGACCAGCGAGCTGCTGCGATGATTGCACGAGCCGTGGCACGACACCACATTGAGCAAACTTATCCAGTAAAGCAACATTGTCTGCATCACTGAACCACGCGACGATCGATTCAGCCACTACCACGCCAATGCCATTAATTGCCTGCAGCTCATCGAGCGTGGCAGTGCGCAAGAAGACAAGCAATTGCTTGTTATTCGCAAGTGTGTTGACGGGTGCTTGCGGCTCATCATGCAATGCATTCTTTTTTGAATTATTACGATTATTATTCACATTGCCCTGCTGAGGCACATCGCGTTTTGAATCATCTGCAAAATTTTTCACGATATCGATTGCCGTTTGCGCACCCACGTGGCGGATGCCGAGGCCATAGAGGAAACGCTCAAGTGCTGGGTGCTTTGCAACAGCAATGGCATCGATAAGCTTCTGCGCCGAGACCTCGGCGAAGCGATCAAGCTGGAGAAGATCCTCCTTCCTCAGCGTATAAATATCAGCTAAGTCATGCACCAAGCCAGCCTCGACCAATGTAGCGACATTCTTCTCGCCAAGTGTGTCGATATCCAGTGCTCCTTTGGATGCAAAGTGCGTGAGGGCACGCGTGAGGATAAGCGAGCTACTGGCACCACGCACTCGGTACACTGCCTCACCTGCAGGCCGCTCGAACTGCAGCTCGGGATATTGGCGCTGAAGCTCAGCTGGGTAATCAATCGGCTCGGTATTAGCTGGGCGCAGCTCTGGTAATACCCGCTCAACCTGCGGGATGATGTCCCCCGCCTTGAAGATAACCACAGTGTCACCACGCCGCACATCGAGCCGGGCAATCTCGTCGGCATTGTGCAGGCTGGCGTGCTGCACCGTCGTGCCAGCCACGACGACTGGGTCGAACACCGCCACCGGTGTGGCAGCACCCGTCCGGCCAATGCTAATGACGATATCGCGCACGATGGTGGTAGCTTGCTCGGCCGCATATTTGTAGGCCACCGCGCCACGTGGATTCTTGCCCACCATACCGAGGCGGTCGTAGAGAGCGCGATTATTGATCTTGATCACGAGGCCATCCGTATTGAACGGCAAATCGCGGCGCTGTTCACCCCACTGCTGGACGAAGTTCATTACCTCGGCTAGGTTGGTAAAGACCGCCGCTTGCTGGTTGCGTGTGATACCCAGCGCCGTCAAGGCGTCATAAGCATAGCTGTTGGTCGGTACCTCAGCTACATCATCACGGATGACATCGTAACCTCGAAAATGGAGTGGGCGCTGCGCCACGAGTGCTGGGTCGAGCTGGCGAATGGTACCAGCCGCGAGGTTACGCGGATTGGCAAAGGCTGGCTGGCCAGCAGCTTGCTGTCGCCTATTAAGCGCCGCAAAGTCGCGCTTGAGCATGACGATTTCCCCACGGATCTCCGTCCTGCCCTGCAGTAAGTGCTCAAAGCCAGGTGCTTCACGCAGACGTAGCGGCACATTACGAATTGTCCGCACATTATTCGTCACATCCTCGCCAACGTAGCTATCGCCCCGTGTGACAGCCTGCACGAGCACACCATCGTTATAGATAAGCGCGCAGGCCAAGCCATCCATCTTGATATCGGCAAAAAATTCGTGCTTGTGTCCCGGCAAGAGCTTATCCATGCGCTGCACCCACGCCTCGACCTCTGCCGTGTCGAAGACATCATTGAGGCTAACCATCCGCCGGCGGTGCTGCACCTTGGCGAAACCACCTTTGAGGACGTTGCCGACCCGCTGGGTGGGCGAATCGGGCGTGATGAGTGCAGGGTGCGTAGCCTCGAGCTGCTTGAGCTCGGCAAAAAGGCTGTCGTACACCGCGTCGCTCACGCTGGGCGCATCCAGCACATGATATTCGTAGCTATAGCGGTTGAGTAGCTGGCGCAGCTCGGCACTGCGCTGAGCTGGCGACAGATTGGGTGATGCTAGATGTTTGTCTTGTGTCATAGTGATTCCTTACTGCTTTAGTATAGCGGAATTTGGCGATGGGCGCAGCTTTTTTAAGAGAAGATTTAGTATAACCATCCTGCAAAATTAGTATGTATCTGATCTAAAGCCCCTTGCGTTCTCTCACGCTCACCCTCCCCACGCTCCCTCCTCCGGAACACTATAAGGGTCGATACTTCCCAAGTATCGACCTCTTGCGCTGGGCTGAGAATCTGTCAGCACAATGACAGATTCTCACACTCCATCGGATGAAGTATGGGGAGGGTGAGCTAACGCAAGGAGAGCAAAATTTTTAAGATTCACATTCAATATCACCCTGTTAGAGAATGCAATATACAATGACAACTTGCCTCGCCATTGAATTCGAGAGTGCTATTAGTAAGTATAAAACGAAGAACCTCAGATTTTTGCTATCACAAAAGCCACTACGCGGCCAAGCGAAGCTCTCTCCACCACTAATTACCCAAAAACTAGGCCTCAAGCAATACTACTGCGAGAGTCGCCCACCCTACGCTGGTGCGGCCGTATCATCAACGATCTTGCGATAGAGGAGGTAGATATACGCCGCGCACCACACCACTGTCACCGAGCTGATGAAGCCCGCGAGGACGGGCATCGTCGGCACAGAGGCATACCATTGCCAGAGGTGCTTGAGCCAGGCATCAAGGAGAATAGCGGGGATCATCACCACGCACCACAGCACTGCCACACTGCCAAACAGCCACAGCAGCCGGTACAAAATCCGCAACCGCCGCCCCACCACTAGGTCGCCCGCCGCTGCCAGCGCTCGCATGGGGTACATACCGGGCAGCGTCACCACCACAAGCGCAATGAAGGTGCTCGTACCCCAATAGAGCGTCAGCACTGCCACAGTAGCTAGTAGCACATAGAAGAGCATTGAGCCAAATCCTTCGCTAATCACCCCATTACTCGACAGACCGATATACACCAGCGCCATCGCCCCCAGTGGGATAAGCTGCACGAGGAAGATGAGGACAACCATTAGCGTGGCTACTAGTGGTGCACAGGCATTATACAGCCCATCGCGCAGGCGTGGCGCTCGCCCTGCCTTATACTCGCGTAATAGCCACACTGTGGTGAGCCACACTAGCAAAAAGCCCAGCACCACATAGAGCTGCTGGTCAGCACTGAGGTTGCCACTGCCCGTGCCAAAGGCCGTCACCATGAGTAGCCCTGCCTCGCCTAGCTTGCCCCAGGCACCAGTGAGAATATCCTTGCCCGACTCTGCCAGCATACTCTGCAGACGGTCGTACATCGCTTGGTTGGTAATCGCCCCAAGTGCCAAGAGCAGCACGGCATAAAACACCGCCAAGAGGCACAACGTCCGCCAGTGCGCCCGCACCATCCGCATCACTTGCGCAGTAAAGGCGACGTAACCTGGCAATTGCAATGAACGCGCATAATCGCGCCGGCGCGTGCGACGGAAGCTCCGATGTGGTCGGCGCTGTTGTAAATTACGCAACCATTGGTGGCTACTCGCCACTACCCTGCCACCACGAGCCTGCCAGGTCCGCCAGTGGAGGTTAGTGCGCCAGCTGGACAGCGCTGATGGAGCATCATCCGCATGCGGCGAGCGAGCCTTTGCGGGAGCAGTGCCATGAGAGGATGATGTTGCCTTTTTTGCAACGCCAGGGTGTTTTGTCTCTTTTTTTGAGCGATGCTTGCCTGTATGCGCCGTGGGAGCGGTGCGTGAGGCTGAGCGGCGAGTTGACTTCGTTGTTTTTTTTGCCACAGGCACGACCCTACCATTTATTCATATCTTCGTTGAGGCGCTTGATGCGGTCTTCGAGCGGCGGGTGGGTGCTAAACAACCGGCTAAAGAACCCCGGCTTGAGCGGATTGACCATAAACATATTAGCGCTCGAGCTCACCTGCTTCTCCATTGGGCGAGTGTATGCCTGCAGCTTGCCTAGCGCGCTCGCCAGGCCAGCTGGGTCGCGCGTCGTCAGTGCACCAGTCGCATCGGCCAGGTACTCACGCTGGCGGCTCACCGCCATTTGCATAATGGCCGCCACGATGGGTGCAAGGATGATGGCGACGATACCAAGCACCAGCAGCACTGGATTGGTCTCGCGGTTATCATTATCACGAAACCACAGCATGCGCAGCGCAATGTCCGACACAAGGCCAATCGCACTCACCAGGCCAAAGGTAATCATACTCACTCGAATATCGTAGTTTTGGACGTGCCCCATCTCGTGGGCCAGCACAGCGGTGAGCTCGCGGTCATCCATAATCTCCAGCAGGCCCGTCGTCACTCCCACAATGGCATGCTTGGGGTCGCGGCCAGTGGCAAAGGCGTTCGGTGCCGGGTCGTCGATAATATACACCTGCGGCATAGGTAGCCCCACGGTGATGGCAAGATTCTCAACGGTGCGCCACAAACGGGGGTTATCCGCCTTGCGAATCTCCACTGCACCAGTCATACTCATGGCAAGCTTAGAAGCAATGAAGTACTGCACTAGTGCATAAATCAGCGCCCCAATGAACGTTCCCCAAAAGATCGTCAGGTTGCCCTGCATGCCGCGACTATTCATAATCAACTGCGCCGCCAGGCCAATCACCGCCACCATCGCGACGAAGACGATCATCAAAATAACTGTATTACGTTTGTTGTGTGCAATTGCTCTGTACATAGATATATTGTAGCAGATAATGGTGGTTTTGCGAGGTGGAGCTAATGCTAAACAGTGGCGCTGTGAAATTCAAGTTATAAAAAACCGCCCTCCATCGAGAGCGGTTTCGCTATAGTGCGCGAGGTATCTAGAACTGCACTTGCACTGGGTTCTCGACGCTGGCGCGGTCTTCGACCTCGAAGAATTCGCGAGCCTTGAAGCCCAGCATGCCAGCCACGATGTTGGCGGGGAACATGGCAATGCGGGTGTTGAGGTCGCGCACACCACCGTTGTAGAAGCGGCGTGCAGCCTGGATCTTGTCCTCAGTATCCACCAGCTCTTGCTGCAGCTGGATGAAGTTTTGGTTAGCTTTGAGGTCTGGGTAGGCCTCTGCTACAGCAAACAAGCTCTTCAGGGCGCCCTCGATCATATTCTCTGCTGCCGCCGTCTCTTGCACACCTTGGGCATTCATGATAGCGCTGCGAGCCTCTGCAACGTTCTCAAAGACTTCCTTCTCGTGTGCTGCATAGCCCTTCACAGTACCCACTAGGTTGGGGATGAGGTCTGTTCGGCGCTTGAGCTGGACGGTGATGTCGCTCCAAGCTTCGTCCACGCGGATCTTCAGCTTGACCAAGCTGTTGTACGTTGCCCACATGAAGATGCCAAACAGAACGAGCAGGCCAATCACGCCGAGCAAAACGATTAATGCTATTGTCATAGTGTCGTTTCTCCTTTTTGGTTATAGCCTTATTATACCAAATTGTGTGGCTTATACTAGCCGCTATGGTAATTCTACAATAAATCTTGAACTCGTAGCTAGCACGAATGCCGCTATACTATACCCTTCTGGCTATGTACATGAAAAAACCACTCTCCTCAAGTGGTTTTCTCTGTTATATCATGCCTGGTGCGCAAGGCGGGAATCGAACCCGCACGGCTTTTGGCCAAGGGATTTTAAGTCCCTCGCGTCTACCAGTTCCGCCACTCGCGCTTGCAACCGCACTTCTGGCATAGCAGCCATGTGCTGCTTGTATTATACTATGTTTATGAAGCAAATTGTAATAATTCACGGCGGATCAAGCTTTAATAGCTACGAAAATTACTTAAACAATCTAAAGAATAGTCAACTTCATTACGAACGACTACTGTGGGCACAAAAATGGCGTGACTGGCTGGCACAAGAAATCGTCGACGCCGATGTTTTGCTGCCAGATTTCCCTAATAAGCAAAACGCTCACTACGCTGAGTGGAAAATATATTTTGAAAAGTTACTACTCCTGCTTGGCGATGACGTTCAGCTGGTTGGTTATAGTTTGGGTGCAATGTTTTTGGCAAAGTACTTGCATGAATCACCACTGCAAATGCCAGTCCGGCGGCTCGTGCTAGTTTCGCCGTGCTATGACGACGAATCGATTGAAGACCTCGGTAGCTTTCAAGTAACAAGCGCCACTGGTTTAGAAAAATCAGCAAAGGAGATCCACCTATTCCACAGTAAAGATGACCCAGTTGTGCCATTTACCGAACTTGCTAAATTTCAGCAAGACTTGCCGACCGCTACGGTGCATATTTTTGAAGATCGCAATCATTTCTTCCAGCCAACCTTCCCCGAACTAAAAGAACTGCTTGAAAAATAAAAAACGCCTGATATCCAGACGTCTCATATTCACTTGGAGGCACGTACGAGAGTCGAACTCGTCTAAAAGGTTTTGCAGACCTCTGCGTAACCGCTCCGCCAACGCGCCACACCCCTATTATACCAAACTATATCTGTTCTTTGAACATCTCGTAGAATGCACCACGCTGCGCCATCAATGCAGTGGCAGTGCCATATTCGACGATGCGGCCGTGGGCGATAACGTAGATGACATCCGCCTTCTTAACAGTGCTATAGCGGTGGCTAATGGTGATGATAGTCTTGCCCTGCTTGGCAAAGAGGTGGCGAAAGATGCGTGCTTCGGCGGCGGCATCAATGGCGCTGGTGGGTTCGTCGAGGATGATGATGGGCGCATTGCGATACAAGTTGCGTGCCAAGGCCAGGCGTTGCCACTGCCCACCGGATAGATCGACCCCTGTTTCGTGGTCATCCGCCTCTATCCATTTGCTAATGTAGCTGCTCCCACCATGAGGGAGTTTACGGACAAAGTCGGCCGCCTCGGCCTGGCGCAGCGCAGCATCGCGGCGCGCTGTATCTACCGGCTGCGAGACGTCGCCATACCAGACATTCTCGTGCGCTGTGGCGAAGTCGTAGCGGATGAACTCCTGCCCCAGCACGGCCAATTGCCGATGCCATGCTGTTGGGTTGATATGACGGAGATCGTGCCCATCAATGGTAATGCTGCCTTTGCTGGGCTGATACAGACCGGTGAGCAGCTTAACGAGCGTGCTCTTGCCAGCGCCATTTTCGCCCACGATGGCAATGTGCTGACCACGGCGAATCGTGAGAGAAATATCACGCAGCACCGCCGTCTGCGTGCCTGGATAGCAAAATGACACCCGCTGCACCGCGATCGCATCACGCAGCGTTACCTCATCGATGGTGGCTGCATGGCTTGCAACCGGCAATGCCATAAACTGCTGGTAGTCTGCCATGGTGGCGAGGTCTTCGTCAATCATATTATATGTATTGATCACGTTATCCATCCCACTCATCACTCGCCCTACCATTTGCTGCACAAGCACAAATTGCCCAATCGGCTGGCGGTGTGCCACGATCTCCAGCACCACCCAGACAAGCGCCACTACCTCCGCTGCCGCCTGGATAATCTCTCCGCCCAGGCGCTGCCCCATAAAGCGGCGCTCGTAGCCAAGCACCCGCAGCCGATCTTTATTCCGCAGTGCTGCTCGCTCGCCAAGTAGATGGTGGATCACTCCATAGAGGCGTAGCTCGGCAATGAAGTTCGGCCGGCTAAGGATGTGCTCGATCCACGCCATGCGCCGCCGCACACCCACCTGCTCGCGCCAGTGGCCAGCCTGCAAACGCGACAGCCGTACCTGTACCACACTACTTGGCACAAGCGCCACGAGCACGAGTAACCCCAGCCACCAGCTCACCATCATCACCATCCACAGGCTTGTTGCCAGCGACACCAGCGCTGTCAGCATTCGCACCAGTTGGATAAAGAGGTACGAAAATGACTGGACGAAGCGCTGCGCCTTATCAAACATATCAATGGTCGCAGGGTCGTCGTAGCGCCAAAAATCCAGCGCATGGAGGCGGGCATACATGTGGTCGCTCATGGCCGCCTCGATGCGATAGCGCGACACTTGGTCATAATACCCTTGCACCACCGACCACACACTCGCCACAACGCCCAGCACTACAGTCACCACCACATAGGTAAGGAGTTGCTGCGGCTGCCCACCCGTTGCATATACCTCGGCCAAAGCCGTTGTCGCAAGAGCGGCATAGTATGCCGTGGCCAGTGGCAGCACCGCCGACAGCACCGCTCCCACTGCTTGGACTGCAATCGTCAGCGGTACCTCCCGCCAAATAATCCGCACCACCAGCCACAACCCCGCCAAGCGCTGGCGTAGTGAGGAGGTAGGTATGGTGGTAGGTAGTTTAGTCATGATATTCAATTATCGTGCAGGCTTATAAACCCCATTGTAGCAATTGTCGCTCTGTACTTTCTGCTTGTTTCGTAGCTGGTCTCTCAACATTTTTAGTGAGGACGCTGTGCTAGCGCAAGGAGTGAGGATGACTATAGAAACTCAAATATTGCCAGCCACCAAGCTCGAGTGGCGTCTCACTACTGATGCGCCACTCGCGGCTTAGCATGTTATTCCTTGTAGTCCTATGCTTTGGTGAGGCTAATCTGCAGCTCAGCACCATCTACTGTAGCCGTCGTTTGGTAGAGTACATCGCCTGGCTGTTTCATTGTCGCGAGGGTCTCGCTGGCGATGGTGTCGGCGTGCTCCTCAATAGCTTGGCCCAGCTGCGCGGCTGCGTCATCGGCTGGTTGCGCCTGGCCTGGCGCTGCCGGGGCGGCTGGCTGGCTAGCGCTGGCGAGCTCAGCCCCAACTGCGAGGTGTAGCATAATCCGGTCATCCACCTGCAGCCCAGCCTTCTTGCGCGCACTCTGCACGTGGCGAATGACCTCGCGCATCAGGCCCTCGCGCTTGAGCTCGGGTGTGATCGTCTTATCAATTTCGACCCAGCTCTCTGGCTTGGCCGCGCCTTCGGTCGCGTCATAATCCGCAAAGTGCTCGTCTCGATTCTCAACCCAGCGAATTTCCTTGACATTCAGCTCCTCGGCCATGATCTGCTCGTAGTACTCAGCCAGCTTTGCACCCGCATAGGCCGCACGTTGCAGCGGTTGGCGAACCTTGATCGACTCCTGATGCTCGTCCTTCTTCATGCGCAGACTCAGGCCGGTGTTGATCAATTCGCGTGTCCGAGCCATGTCAGCTAGCGCCTGCTCATTCACCGCGCCAGCTGGCAGCCAATCTTTGAGGTGGATTGACTCATCATCACCCGTTAAGTTATGGTACAACTCCTCGGCCAAGAACGGCGTAAACGGTGCCAGCAGGTAGCCGAGGCACACCAGCACATAGTGCAGCGTGCGGTAGGCATCGTTCTTGTCACCATCGTCCTCGGCGCCTGCGGCCCCTTTCGATGACCTCCAGAATCGGCGGCGGCTGCGGCGCACGTACCAGTTGCTGGCGTCATCCAGGAACGGCAAAATTGGGCTGAGTGCATCAGGGATGTTATAGGCATCCATCTGCCGCTCGACCTCCGCCACCAGCTCGTGCAAGCGGCTGATAATCCAGATATCGAGAGGGTTAGTCACGGCGCCAATCGTCGCTTCATCTTCCGAAACATCTGCACGCGCCCGAGAATTGAGGTTATCAACATCAGGCAGATACGAGGACTGTTTGAGCGCAGCGAGTTCCGCAGTATCACCTGTGGTTGATGAGCGAGATTCCCGGTGCGCGGAAGCCGTTTCGGTGGATGAGAGGGACGTACAAACCGGCTTGCCACTCAGTGGATCCACCAGCTCACCATCAAACTCCCAGCCATCAACTTCCGCATACATCGTGAAGAAATCATACATATTCCAAATCATGCTGAGTTTGCGCGCTACATCACCCACATCCTTGTCGTGCAGCGCAAAGTCCTCGCCATTAAGCAGTGGGCTGCTCAGCAGTAGGAAGCGCAAGCTATCAGCGCTGAACTTATCCATCAGCTCGTTCGGGTCGGTAAAGTTACCAAGCGATTTACTCATCTTGCGGCCGTCATTGCCCGCTACCACGCCAGTGGTAATGACGTTGCTGTAGGCATTTTTGTGCTGCGTGCCGGCCTCACCAAAGGCACCGATCTCGGCCAAAGCGGCGTTGACGGCGTGCACATAGTAGAACCACGCCCGCACCTGGCCAATGTACTCAACGATGAAGTCCGCCGGGTAATTCTGCTCAAATTTGGCCTGGTTTTCAAACGGATAATGCAGCTGCGCGAACGGCATACTACCGCTCTCGAACCAGCAATCGAGCACTTTATCGATACGCGTAAATGTCTCGCCGTCAATCGTAAAGGTGATATCGTCTACCCACGGGCGGTGGTAATCATCCAGCTCCACACCGCTCAGTTCCTTGAGCTCCGCGTACGAGCCAACCACCCTCACGGTACCCCGGTCGCCCTTCCACACTGGCATGGCCGTCGCCCAGAAGCGATCGCGGCTCAAGTTCCAGTCTGGTGCTTGCTCGATATTCTTGGCAAAGCGACCGTGCTTGAGGTGGCGCGGGAACCAATTAATATGCTCGTTCTCATCTAGCATCAGCGGCTTCTGCCCCTGGATGTCGAAGAACCACGACGGAATTGCCCGGTACATGATGCGCTGCTTAGAGCGCGGGTTAAACGGATATTCGTGGCGAATGTACTCAATCTTCCACACCACACCCTTTTCCTTCAGGTCTTTGGCGATGAATTTGTTGTTGTCCCACACCTCCAGGCCTGTGTAATTACTATCGGTGTAGTAGCCATTATCGTCGATGACGTGAAAGGCGCTGATGCCGTGGCGCTTGGCCAGATCAAAGTCGTCCTCACCATAGGCCGGCGCAATGTGCACGATGCCCGTACCCGACTCGTGCGAGACGAAATCCGCCGCGTAAATGGTGTGGATCTTGTCATTTTCTGGCCAAGTCGAGCCGGTATCAAGCGGCTGGTATTTCTTACCCACTAATTCGCTGCCGGGGAAGGTGCGCAATACTTTGTAATCAAGTGGCTGGTGCTTTTCATCTTGCAGCGTGCGCTCGAGGGCTTCTTCGGCGATGATGAGTTTTTCACCACCCACCAGCACTTCGCAGTACGTCATATCTGGGTTGACGGCCAGCATCAGGTTAGCCGGTAGCGTCCACGGCGTGGTTGTCCAAGCGAGGACAGAAACAGAGCTTTGCGCATTAATAAACGCTTCAATCGCCTGCTTAGTTACACCCGTCACAGGACGGCTTAGTAGCTCTTCTGGTGTGCCTGTGGCGAACCCTGCGCCCTCGTGCAGTTTGAGTTTTTCAGCGTCCACACCAGTAACAATATAGATAGAGCATGCGACATTCGCTCCATTTTCGCACTTGACGGTCTGTAGTAGTAGATTGCTCGAATTTACTTCAAGCTCAAGCTCCTCCTGAAGCTCACGGCGCAGCGTCTCGGTTGGCGGCTCACCCTCATGGCTCGTCCCGCCAAAGAGGCTCACCATACCCGGATTCGTGATACCTGGCTTATCATCTCGCTGCTGTGCGATGAGTTTGCCATTCGTATCCACCAACAAAGCACCAACATAACTCCTCTCGCATTCGTCGAAGCCTACTGGCTTTTGCGTATCATCAACTATCTCACCATTCAGAAGCTGTTTTATACGATACTCAATCTCATCACGCGCCGTCCGATTTTTTTCAGCACTCTCGTTACGTGGATCAGCCACATTCCACCAAATAACATTATCCCCCCTGAGCCAGTCTGGTGTCTGAGACTTCTCTGCTAGATTAACGATCAAATCATAATCACCCAGCTTGTCGGCGGTAAGCAACTGCCGCTTATGTCCAGTAATGTCGATGCCCACTTCTTGCATCGTCTCGCTGCTTCTAGCTGGCTTATGACTCATAGCTTCAAAATCACTCAACGTTGGAGCTTCGTCCCATTTTTTCTCTGGGTTCAACCCAGCCGAATCGGCATTTTGAGAGTGAGAATAGTGGTTATAAAATCCCTGCGCCATCTGCGAGCGCGCGGCATTTGCATTGCATACAAACAAGACTTTTGAATGCTCATTTAGTACTATTTTGCGACTCGTCTTACTATCTTTTAATTTAAACTTCACATACACACTCGGGTCGGTCACTGTCTGGTAGGCGTCGTTGTCCATGGTCACTTCGGCCTTGCTCACAGGAGTGGCAAACTTGGTGTCGTACATCAGCACTTTTTCGCCTTCGTAGATTTTGCCCGCCTCATACAACTGCTTGAAGGCCCACCAGACACTCTCCATAAAGTCCTTGTCCATAGTGCGGTAGGCGCCCTCAAAGTCCACCCAGCGACCAATCCGGTCGATCACGCCCTGCCACGTCTCGCTATTGGCCACCATGCTTTCGCGCGCCTTGGTGATGTATTTTTCCAGGCTGATGGTTGGCAGTGGCTGACCATCTTTATCCAGTGGCGCTGGCTGGCCCGGGCAGGTCACAATCTGCCGCCGATCGGTAATATTCAGCTGCTTTTCGACGAAATTCTCTGCCGGCAGGCCATGGCAGTCCCAGCCCCAGCGGCGCTCCACGCGCTTGCCTTTCATTGTCCAGTAGCGCGGCACCGCGTCCTTGACGATGCTACTGAGCAGCGTACCATGGTGCGGCACACCAGTGATAAACGGCGGCCCATCATAAAAGACGTAGGCGTTATCCGCCGGCCGCTGCGCCACCGACTTCTGGAACGTCTGGTCGTCCTTCCAGCGCTGCACCCAATCCTTCTCGTATTCTGCCGCCCGGCGGCGTGTACCATGTGTGAATTTCATTGGTTTCCTCCTTGATTTATTATCAATTGTGTCGTACAATGTAGGTATTCAATAGTGAAAATCCCTCGCTGCGGTTCTGTCCCTGCGGGGTCTTTTCATATTATATTATTCATCGACGCCTCACCTTTCCACGTATCTCCTTCATAAAGGTTATATTACTGCCAGACACCTTCCGCAGCAGACTTGATGCATATTTCCTATTCGGTGCAA
Source organism: Candidatus Saccharimonadota bacterium (assembly GCA_905373835.1). Classification (GTDB taxonomy): domain Bacteria; phylum Patescibacteriota; class Saccharimonadia; order Saccharimonadales; family Saccharimonadaceae; genus Saccharimonas. The sequence goes on along the minus strand of CAJPUN010000007.1, from coordinate 26,328 downwards.
TAACATGCTCAAACGCGCCTTTTTCCTGTAAAATTCTTACAAGCGGCGCAAAATCACCATCGCCCGTCACGATCACTGCTTTGTCATACTCCCCTTCTCGCCGCCAGCATTCAACAATAAGCTCTGCATCGACATTGCCCTTAACTTCACCTGTCGCTCGCATAATAACCGGCTTGAATATCAAAACATAGCCACACTCTTGTAAAAGTGAATACAAGCTTTGATACTGAGACATATATCCAATAAAAATGAATGCCTTTTCAACGTGATATTTATCACGCAAGTAAACACGGAATTTACGCCAATCAAGTGACCAGCCATCACTCTGAACACCCTTATAAATGTTTTGAGCATCAATAAAAGCGTGTGTTACATAGCTATTTTGATACTGCACACCTTTTGTCATTTTGCCTCCTTTTTGCTTTGTTCCCTCAGCACTTCCCCCACCCGTCCCTTCAGCAGCTCGTACCGCCGACAGGTGTCGGCGTGACGAAGAATCCGTTGGCGGTTGCGCACGGTAGAGGTATCGTAATTAATTGCCACCGTGCCAAACTGCGCGGCCGTGCTATCCACTACCTGATCATCAATACGATTGAAATAATGCGGCGTGCCCGCCACCACGCAGCGGCAAATCTCGCCACCACAGTAATCATGCAATACTAGAGCCGAGACAGCACACTGCCCGCTGCTTGGGTTACTCGGCGACCAATCATCACAGTAGGACGTCTCACCCGACCAGTTAGTTGAGAGAGCGTTACAGATTTTTACGACAGAGCTCGCACGTTGCTGCTTTATATCATTGCTCATAGTTTCCTCATCGCCTCTACTATCTCTTCATGAACGACACCATTGCTCATGATCGTCCCACGGATGTCTTGGTCGTAGCGCTGTTCTCTACCAAAGAGGTCTGTCACTGTGCCACCCGCTTCCTCAACGATGACTTTTGCCGCTGCAACATCAACATTCTTGCCCTTTGTGCCAGCAAAGACCGATGCGACAAACTCACCACGCGCCACTAAGGCTGCTGCATGCGTCGTGCTTCCTGGCGCTATGACGTATGCGCCCTTCTCATACGCTAACTTGTGAATCACCCGCATAACATCCCACTGGGCATTCGGCCACCAATCCACGTTCATCCCAGTCATTCTACCAAAAGTCTTCTTATTCACGTAAATCTGTTTATCATTCAGATAGGCACCATAGCCACGCACCGCCCAATATAAATGATCGCTAAACGGGGCATAAATCACTCCGACTTCCGGCTGACCATCAATCACCAATGCTAGCGAGAATACCGACACTGGTAGTTCCATCGCGAAAGGCACCGTACCGTCAATCGGGTCACATACCCACACATAGTCCGAGCCACGGCGGTCGCTCGCTTCTTCACCGTCAATATCATGGGCTGGATATCGCCCAGCTACTCGCTTGATCACAAGCTGGTTGATTTCTTCATCGGCGATAGTCACAATTGTATTATCTGCCTTGAGGTGAGCATCTGGCTTTTTGCCAAAATATTTTCGCATAATATCACCCGCTTCGTGTGCCACACTTTTTGCAAAATCAAGCCATTCTTGCTGTTGATCAGTCATATCTTTCTCCATGAGTAATGTACTTATGCTATTGCCTCTGTATCATACACCCACCCGGGCTGCCATGAGCCAACTTCGCGCCAATTGGTTGCTATTGCCTCTGGCCAGGTCTTACCACCAAGGATAACGTCCAGCGCAAGCTGCGGTGCTTCGTGCGCCACGATAGCAATGTGCTGTCCAGCATAGTCGCGCTGCAGCATCGCCACAAAGTCACGCATGCGCGCCTCTACATCGCGGTAGCTCTCACCATGCGGAAACGGTGTATCGACAAAGGGAAGCAAGCTGGCCTTGAAGGCGCCGTCCGTGCCATTATTATCACCATAATTTGCTTCGCGCAGCCGCTTATCAATAACAATCTGATGCGTTGCACCAAAGGCAAGCCGGGCTGAGTCGATCGCTCGGCCAAGATCCGAGCAAAATACCACAGTAAAGCTAGTATCGGCCGCTTGCTCTGGCAGCGCCTGCGCTTGCTGAACCCCCACTGCTGACAGCTCACCAGGCAACCAGCCAGTCGCCTTGCCAGCTTCATTATCCGTCGTCGTACCGTGGACAAAATAAGTTATTTTTGTCATACATTTCCTCCTTGCTTACTTTGTGATACTGCGCGTCGAATCTGCGTTATAAATTCGCTGCGCTGCAACTGCTGCCAAGGCAAGAACAGCGGTTGTGGCAGCGTGTCAAAGTCTACCCAGCGCTGTTCTTTACATTTATCTGGTTCGGTAATAGAAGGTTCGCCACACTGCCAATCGCTCGTCAGCCACCACGTCACATAATGCTTGTGGTCATTAGCAAAGATATCATTCGTGACAGCAGCAAAGCGCAGGTTAGTAATCTCGCAGCCTGTCTCTTCGCGTATTTCACGGATCACTGTCTCCTCAGGCGTTTCGCCATATTCGATATGGCCACCAGGGACACTCCACGTATCAGCACCATGCGACCCCTGTCGTTGCTGCATCAAGAACTTCCCATCACGCAAGATAAAGACACCTACGCCAACGCGTACTTGCGGTGATTGCTCTGCTATATACTGTCGATTCATCTCGCTACACCCTCCTTTATAGCCTTATATATTGTCTGCGCTATTCGCTGATGCCCTTGCAGTGAGAAATGGATGCCATCAGGCGCATAGTTGTCATGGTCATCAAGTGGATTACTAATGGTTGTGTGAGCAGTACATAGCTTTTCGTTGATGTAATGTAGTTTGCTAGCAAGCGGCGCGTGGCGCTGAGCTGGCACGACAGTAGGCGCAATATACCACACATTGCCACCGCTAGCCATGTCATTCTCGCTATCAGCTGCATAGGCCTGGGTATAGGCGCTATACCACTGTAAATCAGCCACAATCTGCTCATCCGAGGCTCTCTTATGAGATGCATCATTCACGCCAAGCGCAATAATCACTCCCTCCACCGGGCTAGCCTCTCGCAGTGCTATTTCGTAGCCAATCTTACCACCAAGATACGGCGCCTGCCCTGCATACTCCCCTGCTGTCCGTCCACACAGCCCCGCTTGGATGATGTCATACTCATCGCCGAGTAATTGCTGGAGGATATTCGGCCATTGCTGTTTGGTAGCATAGCGCCCCAACGGAACGCCATTCTCGCCAAAGCCCTTGTCGCCCCAGACGTTCGAGTCACCGTAGATAAGGATTCGCCCAGGCTGCATCATCCCTTACCTCGCACTTGCTTTGTCATCAAATAATACTCGCCAGCTTCATCAGTACCATCTGTTCGATGGTACACGCTGGTGAAGGTTGGCCCGTCTGCCACCAATCGATACATATAGTCACGCTTCTCGTAGATACCCATCGCCCTCTTGTTGGTAATGTCTACCGCCAAGCCAACTTGGTCAAACCCCTGCCGGTACGCCTCATCCTCTGCAGCAGCGAGTAACTGCGAGGCAATACCACGGCCACGATACTGTTCTGCCACCTCAAGTGCATTAATCTGCGACAGGTCAGGGTACTCATCCTCAATCCTCACTGACGGCTCATCAATCTCTGGTCGCTCAGTCCAATCATGCCGCAGTGTCACCCGTCCTACATAACGGCCGTCCGCCACTGCAGCAAACACCACCGCCTTGCCCTGCATAGCCAGCTCTGCAAGCGTTGCTTCATAGCGATCAGAAATACCCATATCTTGCTTGAGTAACACAAACTGCTCGCTGCCTGGCAGGGCCACTGTAATACAGGCGGGTGCTTTCTCGTAGGTACGCCGCTGCCAATATTCACGCATGGTTGTACTCCACTTCTTTTCGCTTTTGGTATACAGAGTAGAGCGTTGCTTTTATTGCTGCATCAAGCGGCTGGGCTCGATACGCATCTCTGTCGCTATAGCCAATTGCGCCATTATGGTTAGTATATAACGTGACATGTGGAATAATGAACTCCGCCTGAGGTATCAGTTCACGAATTGCATCACGCCACGCTTCGAGCTCACTCCACTGGGCAAGCGCAATAATTGTCTCGCGACCCTTTGCATTATCGACCAATCTACAGAACTCACCTGTCAATTCTGGCTCTGTCGTCATCGCTGCACCAGCCATGCGTGAGAGTTGCTCAAGCTGCGCATAGCCAGCCTCGTCCACCCCATACTCGCCAAGTACCTCAAACAGCGACAGATGAAATTCATCAGTCTTTAGAAGCAATCCCGCAATCTCCCGCGGAAAATTCATAGCGCGAATCATGTCAGTCGTATCATACATAATGTAATCATACTCCCGATCAATTGCAAAGCTCGTCACGCGATTATTCTGCGGTATATGGATACTCCTTATATAATTAAAATCACCTCTTCTGAGCTCGAGAATCCGCTGGGTATTCGCGCGGACGGTACCATCTCGATTCCAAAAGAAGTGATTCTCGCCGGAGCCCCGCGGCTATGCACATAGGCCGGGGCGCGCCGTCTGGTTCTTTCAGCACTTGATTATTGCCTTGTCGCAGCATTCGCGGCGGGGTCTATTCTTGGCTCCTTAGATTCACAGCTCTTTATGAACATAACAAACCAATTTCTTCCCGCAGGCTTCGTGGGTGATAGCCACTCATTTTGCGCACCACAAGCTACGCAAAAATGCCTCTGGGTCTATTATACCCAAGGCCCGCCCGATTGAAAAGCTCCCAGCGACCGCATTATTACATGCTGGTGCTACCGAGCTTTGCAATAACACAGCACACCGAGACGCATCACTTTCATTACTCTATATGAGTACCCAGCGCCGCGCACTCCCCGTACCGAAAACACGCCACCACGTGGTCATTCACCATGCCGGCGGCCTGCATAAAGGCATAGCATGTCGTTGGGCCGACGAAGGCAAAGCCATTCCGCTTGAGCTGCGCACTCATTGCCCGGGACGTAGCCGTATCGGCGGGGATATCACTTGCAGTATGCCAGTGATGTTGCACTGGTGCACCACCCGCCAGGCCCCATAAGTACGCCTGCAGGTTGCCGTGCTGGTGAATAACCTGCAGCGCCGCCTGGGCATTGCTGCGCACCGCATAAATTTTGCGCCGGTTACGAACAATGCGCGTGTCGTGAGTAAGCGCCTCCAGCTCCGCATCCGTCATAGCGGCTACTTTTGTAATTTCAAATTGGTAAAAGGCCTGCTGGTAGCCCACCCGCTTAGCCAGAATCGTGCTCCAGCTTAGGCCAGCCTGCGCGCCCTCCAGGCAGAGCAGCTCAAATAATTTCTGGTCATCATACAGCGGCACACCCCACTCGGTGTCGTGGTAGGTGCGCTCGGTATCGCTCAATTCGACCCAGGGGCAGCGGTTCATAATTTTAGTATAGCAAGAATGCTTGGCACAGTATACTGGCATTCGTGGCGCTCTGGCTCACCCACTTCAAAGTATACCTTGCGCAAAAATCTTACTGTCACATTTTTATACTTTGTGTATGTGCCGTAGCCAAGGTAGACTTGCAAGACGCCGCTTGTATAAAGTTTGAATATTTTTATAACAATTCATTTTATTTATTTTTGCACGAAGGATGAATGGGTTGGCAAATTATATTACTCCACATACTATTTCTGTAAATGGTATATTTTGCATGCAATACTAATAGTGTGGTTTATTACTACTAGCGAGGTACATTCATCTACCATGCGTAATTTTGCAAAACTGTCGCAGCCCCTATCAATCGGCACATAAAAGATCAAACACGCTGACACATATTGCCAGGCCACTCTCACATCATTACAATACCACAATCAATATGTGACGATGATTAATCCAGCAACGAAAAATTTTATCAATTGTATGCAACAAACATGTGGCTCGTTGCCAGTAGCGTTAGTAAAGCTCCTCAGCCAAATGCGAAGTTGAAGATCGAGTAGCCTACTATCACATCAGCTTCAACCCGCATTCCGCTGTCTGCACTATCTCGACATAAAAAACAAACACGCTTCTCGTTGTTATCAAGAAGCGTGTTGTAGCGAATTATTGCTTTTCTATTATTTAATTTCGAGCCCACCAAGAACGCAGTCGCCGCGAATATAGACAGTCTTTTTTGCACTCTTGGCAGCGTTGGTTTTGTCCTCTACCCCGCCAAAGATACTATTGACCTGCGTCTTGACGATGACATTGTCTGGAAAAATAATATTAATGCCACCACACACAACAAAAATATCAATCACTGCACCATCCTCTATCTTGGCTTGGCGCAAGTCGAGGTCCACCTGACCAAACGCTGCCGAAAGCGAGTTACCTGCAAATTCGCCTTTTATCTTGCGCGTGTTGCCCGAGAAGGAGGCAACCATATTATCGTCCGACGATTGTTTTGCAATACGACGCTGACGCTGCGACAAATTAAAAATAATCGTCAGGCCAATCGCGATCAGCACCAGCGGCAAAAACATTCGCCAAATATTAACGTTATTATGCAAAAACGCATTCGCGCCAATTGTTAGGCCAACTGCTACCCAGAGCGCTCCCCACAGCCAATTACGATTGCGCAGTGTGAGCACACCAACCATGATAAATCCAAGCGCACACAAACCATACCAAAACTCCCGCCAGTAATGGAACTGCACACCAAAGCTCTCACTTAATAATATTCCTCCCAGCGCCACAAACGCCGCGCCAGCACCAATGCGTAAAATTGTATTGTTCTTCATGTCGCTAGCATACCATTATTATAGGTAGCACACAATAAGACCACCTCTGTCCCAACCACCACCGCAAAGCTGCTAATACACTGGTGAAGCGCTACCCAAAAGTCCTTACTATATGCCAACCCATACTTTGCAAAGAGGCACCATCCTCTCCTATCCATAATTATATAAACGTTATAACTATAACAACATTGCCTCATTTACCCCTGTTATTTCTCTTTTGGTGTCACCAAATCAATCGTTGTTATATATACAATATATATTATTACTCACAACGTTGTGAATCCATCGCTCTACCGTCTCTGTTTTCGAATTTGTTTCGTTGTGGTTATGTATGTTGTTTTTTATACACATATAGAGCGCGTGCGTCTGAAGGTTACTGTTGTATATATCACACCTTATTCGTCACCCCTCGCCACCAATGATATCCTATATTTTATACAACACAATCTCAATTTGCTCTCCTCACGATACTCTATTTTTACAACATAGCTATGTTGTGCTCTACACACCATATCTGCGCGCAGGCTTATCTACATCAGCTAATCCAGTCAAAGCCCCTTTATGCCTCCTGAGAGGCTGTGGATCCCTCGTCTAGTGCTTAGTAGGCACAATCTCGCTTATTTCCCTTCCTCAGCGCTTTGGCGCATCACAGCGCCCTATCGTGGGCTATTCCGCACGTTCAGTAAGCGATACGGTGTGCAATGTGCATGAGTGCCGCTAACTGTGCCTGCTTGGCATGCAGCCACTTTTCTGTGCAGTCATTCTGCTCGAATTCTTTGTACATTATATTTTGCATATTGCTTGTTTTTATATAGCTTGCACGTTTCTTGCTTATTTCGCATTTTTGCTCAGCGCAAAATATAGAGCGCTCAGCCTGCCGTACTGCACGATACTTCGCTATAAGCTAATCATTTCTATATACCGCTTTACTATGTTTTTCTCATTGCAAAAAAGCGTGTATATTCTGTGCTCAATGGTGGGCAAAAAATAGACGCAAACAGCTTTAGCATAGTCGATGTAGTAAGTAGCTAGCTATGAGCACCGCATGGATTTTTTTAAAAAAACATAAGTGTGTCACCAGCCATCACACCTCCTTGTTACTTCGCATAGTTCCGCATCCAGATACTGTGTTGTGCAGCAATGGCGCGTGCTTTGTCTTGTATGTGCTGCAGCTTTCGCGCTCAACTCATTACTTTCAATATGCAACCAAAATGATTTTTTTAATAAGTCATTTTTATTCGCAAAAATACCTACTGTTAAGCACTGCGCTATTGCATTATCTTTGCTTATTACTTTGCCTTTCGCGCTCATGCTGCAACAAATTTTTCTGCGGCAAATAGCAACCAATACTCATCTGCCTTCATCAAGCCAAAAGCCGTATCATATTTTTATCATCACACCGCACCTCGCTCACCCACCTTGCAAAAAACGCCTAGCGATTGGCCCGGCAAAAATCAAGCTTACTCGCACCACTCCGCCAATCTCACGCCTCCGCCATGCTGAACACATCATCTCCCTCATTCAATCCTGCACCACTTAGCAAAACGCACCACTCACCTTCTGCTGAATGTGTTGCGGTTGCTATTCAGACAAAATACATCTACTACAGCACAGCAGCATTAGCATACTATCCTCATATGCGCTAGCAAATTTATGATGCACATAAGCCTGCCAACACATTCGCTATCAATACTACATAATGAACGAAATGCTAGTTATATTCACACGCACAGGCTCGCTAATAGGCAGCATCTTCCTCTCTATCTTGCTGTTTCGATTACGTCACGAAACAATAACCTATATATTAGCAGCCCGTCGTCTTAAGCTTCATAGCTATGTTAAAATTCAGCATACATTATTTTGCACATTATTTTTCTATAACACCAAGCACAAAGCACAAGCTAATGAGCGCCTCACTTGCGTCGATAGAGCGGGTAGCTAGCACCATACCGCAGCATCACTAGCGCGAGAAAATAATGACTTGCACCAATGAATAGACAAAAGAGCACTATGAATAATACAAGATGCCGTTCATTTTAAAAAGCTTGCCAATCCTGACAAGCCCGACAATCTCACCGTGCAAAAAACGACTCTGCCTACAGCAGCTCCGCGCCAAACTTGACAATAATCAACGCCACCGCCAGCACCAGCACACTTACGCCACACAGCACATCGTAGCCATGGCGAGCAAAGCGCTTGGTGTGCTCCCCACCAATCACCCCAACCTCAATGCAATAGCGCGTCATCCCAAAGAAGATCAGCAGCATGCCCACATCGAGCGTCAAGCACCACGGGCACAGCACGCGAATAACGGCGAAGCTCATATAAAACATCCACAGGGCAAAAATCATCCCCAGCACAGCACCGCCCCAGGCACTCCGCACAAACCAGCGCGGCAGACGTGCCCCAGCCAGCAGTGCTACCACTACCGTTATCATCACTGGCACGGTCATCATACCAACGAAACTGTTGGGGAATCCAAACACCGTTGCCGACCAATGCTGCGCCACTGTGGAGCAGCTCAGCACGGCATTGACGTCGCAATTAAGTGCCCCACCCGGGTGCTGCGCCAAATGCAGTGCCTCGAGTGAAAGAACAAAAGATGCCAGTAGCCCCAGGCCACCGCCCAAAGCTGCTGCCAGTAAGGCAACTGTGCCAGGCCGACGCAGCCAGGGCGCACGGCTCACATCATCCACCACAACAGTGGTCGCGGTGTGTGTCTTGGGCGCTTTAGCGGGCATAGTACCCTACTTCGTCGATGGTTGGCAGTGGCAAGCCGCGCCACATGCCCAGCACCTGGCCGTTATCCGCCAAGGCAAGGATGGTGGGGTACTCCACGATGTCGTACGTGCGGCAGAGCGACTGCCCTTCACGCGTGTCTGGGTCAAATTCCTCAATGGCGTGGCCTGTGCGCCGGCTAAAGTCGCGCAAGTAGTCGAAGACGCGGCGTGCATAGTCGCTCTCTGTCCGGTAAATGATGAGGACGCGCATATGTTTTACCTCTGTTTTTCTTGCTGCTTCGCACTCCGACGCTGCTCTAATATCTTAACGAAATCGTCCAGCGTCTTAAATTTGTAAAACACACTCGCAAAGCGCACATACGCCACCTCATTGCGCGCGGCAAGCTCATCGAGCACGAAGCCACCAATCACACGCGACTCAATCTCATTCTCGCCCGCATCGTGGATCCGGTCCTCCACTGCATCAATAATTGCTTCCAATTCTAGCTCGGATTTGAAGAACTTACCGACCGAGCGACGCACCGAGGCGCGGAGCTTCGCTCGATCAAAGAGCTCGCGCGATCCCGTTCGCTTGAGCACTGCAATCGTTGGGTATTCGATCCGCTCATAGGTGGTAAAGCGGTGCCCATCAGGAGTCTCGCGGCGGCGGCGGATCGTCACGCCATCAGCCGACTCACGCGATTCTAACACACGGCTGTTGCCAATCTTGTCGCGGTGGGTCGTCACGCGTCCGCCTCCTTTTTGCGGCGTCGGCGCAAGAAGGCCGGGGTGTCATCCTCATCATCGTCCATCGATTGATCCCAAATATTCGTCTCATTCTCCTGAGCAAAGTGAGCAGCCGCCTCGGGGTCGATGGCCATATCGACACTATCGACCGCTTCGTCAACCGTCTCGGCCGACTCTTCGTCATCTTCGGCATCGCTTGGTTCGTCGTCATCAAAGAACGAATCACTATCAAAGCCAGTCGCGATAACGGTAATAATTAGCTCATCCTCCAGCTCGGGCTTGAGTGTCGCACCAAAGATAATGTTGGCATCGGACGACACCGCACCAGTGATAATCTCGGCCGCTTCTTGAATCTCGGCCATACTCATATCATAGCCACCCGTCACATTAAAGAGTACACCCTTGGCACCGTTGATCGACACCTCAATCAGTGGCGAATCAATCGCCTGTTGGGCGGCCATCTGAGCTCGGTCTTCACCACTCGCCCGGCCGATCCCCATCAGTGCACTACCGGCACTGCTCATAATTGCCTTGACGTCAGCAAAGTCGAGGTTAATCAATCCATGCTCAGTAATCAGCTCCGATATCCCCTGCACACCCTGGCGCAGCACATCATCGGCAATCTTGAAGGTCTCAAGTAGTGGCGTCCGGCGGTCGATCGTGTCAAGTAAGCGATCGTTGGGGATAGTAATGAGCGTATCGACTTGCCGCCCCAACTGCTTGATAGCCCACTCGGCATTGATGCGTCGCTTCTCGCCCTCAAAGGTAAAGGGCTTGGTGGCTACACCCACACAAAGAATGCCAAGGTCGCGCGCCACTTCTGCTACCACGTGGCCAGCCCCCGAGCCGGTACCACCACCAGCACCAATCGTCACGAAGATCATATCTGCCCCCTCGAGCGCCTGACGGATCTCGTCGAGCGACTCACGTGCCGCAGCCTCACCTACACTGGGGTCAGCACCAGCACCAAGGCCATTGGTGGTGTTGTGCCCGAGATGAATCTTAATATCAGCTTGCGAATTATGCAGCGCCTGAGCATCGGTGTTCATTGCAATGAACTGCACACCAGCCAGGCCAGCGTCTTTCATTCGATTGACAGCAGACCCACCAGCGCCACCGACGCCAACGACTTTGATACTAGCAAAGGTTTGGATCTCGCTTGGTTTTACTTCCGGCATTCACGTTTCTCCCCTTGTGCAACTATCAACTTTACCATTACCATTTAGTATATCATCCTCATCGGTATGATTCTAGGCCTTGAGCCCTCCCAGCAGCCGACGCAACCAGCTAATCGCGCCCTTGGCGTGTGCTGTACCACTGTTGGTATAGGCCTGTGTGGACTGCTGACCGCCTTCGCTATCGGCGAGCATCAGACCAACTGCGGTGGCGAACTGCGGCTTTTCTATCTGGTCGGCCACCCCGCTCGTAAAGCCAGTTGGTCGACCCACCCGAGCGGCTACTCCCAGCTGTTCCCTGGCATAGCTCGCCATGCCACGCATCTGAGCCATGCCACCAGTCAGCACAACACCACTGGGCAGCTTGCCAGCGCGGCCTGCCTTCTTGAGCTCCTTCTGCACCGCCTCAAAGATCTCCTCCAGCCGGGCATCAACAATCTCGTCAATCTCCTCCGTAGCAAACTCGTACGATTCCTTATCGCGCCGCACCTTAGCCACCGCGTCGCTTGCCTTAATGCCGGCCGCAGCATGCTTGACTTTGACCAATTCCGCAACATCAGGGTCAGTTTTGAGGCCAATAGCGAGGTCGTTCGTTACATTCACACTACCCATTGGGATGACACCAACGTACTGCAAGTCCCCCTCTTCGAAGACTGCCACACTGGTCGTTGCTCCACCAAGGTCGACCACTGCCACACCGCTTTCGATCTGCCGCTCATTCAGTACTGCCTTAGCCGCCCCCAATACCGCTGGTGTAATGGCATGAGGGTGGACGGTCGCCATCTCCACCGCTTTTTGCAAATTCGCCACATAGGGCGCTAGAGCAGAGACGACATTGGCATCAATCTCCAGCCGCGTGCCCGTCATGCCCAGCGGGTCTTTGATACCCGCTTGGCCATCAAGTGTATAACTATGCGGCACGACCTCGAGGATCTCGCGGTTGGCCTGTACTTTGCCTGTTGTGGCAACTTCTTCGATGCGTGCCACATCATCATCATTAATCTCGTGATCGATCGTGCCCACGGCAATCATCCCAGTGGCACGAGTACTGGTAATGTGCGCACCATTGACACTCACCGTCGCACTGTTGACTTCATAGCCACTCATCCGCTCGGCCTCGCCCAGTGCTTCGTCGATCGTGCGGGCTGGGCCACTGAGATTGACCACCATACCCTTGCGCATACCACTGTTCGGTGCCTGCCCTACGCCCACAATCGTCGGCGTGCCTGTCTCTGGATTCATATGCCCCACCACGCATCGAATCGTCGCCGTCCCGACATCTATTCCTACTGCGTATTGAGAATTTTCATGCATAGTACCATTATACAGGTTATGCTGTGTCTTGTACAATATGGGCAGAAAAACGAAATTATAAAACTCGCCATTTGGTATCTTGGCGAGTTTCTCTTACTATATCTACAGCAATGGTGATAGAGAGGATAATAACCTCCTCTAGGCAAGGCACTACAGCTTCGTCATAATCTCCGCCCCTGTCTCAGTGATGAGGACAGTGTGCTCGAAGTGGGCGGCCAGGCTGCCGTCGCGGCTGTAGATTGTCCAGCCATCGCCAGCGGTGTCACTGTAGATGGCACTGCCACCGAGGGTAGCCATGGGCTCGATGGCAATGGTATCACCAGGCTGGAGCAGCGGGCCAGTACCTTTGCGGCCATAGTTTGGGACGTCGGGTGGCATGTGCATCTCGAGACCCACACCGTGCCCCACCAGCTCGCGAATAATCCCAAGGCGGCCCCTTTGTAGCACAGCTTCCACCGCTGCGCCAATGTCGCCAGTACGCACTGGCCCTTTGATCACGTCAATGCCAGCATAGAGACTGCGCTCGGTAGTGTGGAGTAGGTGCTTAATAGCCCCAGTGGGTGCGTCATCCACCACCATAGTAAAGGCGCTGTCTGTCTTCATTCCTCGGTAGGTAATGACGAGGTCGAAGCTGACGACATCGCCCCGCTGCAAGATATAATCGCTTGGTACGCCATGGACGATCGCTTCGTTCGTGCTAATGCAAATCACCCCAGGGAAGTTCACCTCTGGGGTCTTGTAGGTTGGCTCAGCACCGTAGGCAGCAATCCGCTCGGCCGCAAAGGCATCGATCTGCTTCTCACTCACCCCGGCATGGACAAATTGGCGAATATCAGCAAAAATCTGCGCTAGGCGCTTGCCCCCTTCGCGCATTGCCTCGAGCTGCTCGGGTGTCTTGATGCCAGTAATTAGTTGGGCCATGCGTGCATTACCTCGTCATAAATCCGGTCGTGCACTTCGCCCGCGGTGCCAGTCCCATCGAGGTGAATGATTTTCACCCCAGCCTCAGCAAAGATACCAAGCACTGGGTACATCTTTTGGCGGTAGATGGCCATGCGGCGCGCAATTGTCTCGGGTGTATCCTCCATTCGGCCCCGCTTGGCCAAGCGGCGCATGATTTCTTGCTCGGGCACTTCCAGCACCACCACGAGGTCGATGTTATCACCGGTGCGTGCCAGATGGTCATCGAGCCAGGCAGCCTGCTCCTTGGTGCGTGGAAATCCATCAACAATAATATTTTGGTAATGCTTGCGATACGCCTCTTGCACCGCATGATCGAAGACTTGGTAGGTAAGCTTATCACTCACGAGCTCACCAGCTTTGAGGGTAGCGATCACCGCTGGGTCGGTGCTCTGGCGCAGCATCTCACCCGTCGAGAGCCACTTCCACCCCTGGCGCACTGCCAGCATCTGCCCTTGCATACTCTTACCGGCACCAGTTGGGCCAAACAAAAGAATCATCTGTGCCTCCTTGTTATTATGTGGTTATCGTTATTATTAAGAAAAATTATTGCTCGTGTCATAAAACTACGGGGCAAGGGCGCGCTGCACCAGCTGGGCAATCGCCCCACCGTCAGCCCGGTTGCCCACCTTGGCCTTGACAGCGCCAATCACCTGGCCCGTCATCCGTGGATTATCTGCCCCAAGCTCGGCAATCGTCTGAGTCACCACGGCTTGCAACTCCTCATCACTCAGTGGCTGCGGCAGATAGTGCTGGAGCACTGCCATCTCGCGCTCCTCGGGCTCAGCAAGTTCAGGGCGACCATTGGTGCGATAGATTGCTGCGGCATCACGCCGCTTCTTCACCTCACGAACGATCACCTGCTCGACGGCAGCATCGTCCAGGCCAGCCTCACGCACGCCCCGCTTCACCTCCTCATCGAGGATGGCAGCACCAAGGTTGCGCAAGGTGTCACCAACAAAACGATCGCCGCTAAGCAAAGCGGCTTTCATTTCGTCTTTGATACGCTGCTTGAGCGTCGTCACCTAGCGGATCCCCAGGCGAACTTTGGCCATCTTGTCAGCCTTGCGCTGACGACGGGTAATCGCCTTCTTGCGGCGATCGGTCTTGCTGATCGGCTTGGCAAACCGCATCGATGCCCGTGCCTTTGCTAGCACACCGCTCTTCAACACTCGGCTGTTAAACCGACGGATGATGTTCTCATTCGCCTCGCGCTCGTCTTTTCGTGTTACTTGTACCATATCGCTCCTCATTATAGCAGATGCGACATATTTTGCAATTCTATCGCTCGCAAAGTTGTGCAAATTGCTGTGTCGCCCACAAAACCAGCCCTCAAACACGCCATACCCCTCACCACTCTAGTGCTAGCACAACTCCGAAACTCGTGCAGCTCAGCATAATTGCACCGTCGCGCAGAGAGGTATGAGCAACAGTGAGGCTCTAGGGCTGAGCTATTGGGCTATTTTTGCTTGGCGCATCGCTCGTCTCTGTATTATAATCAATCTACTATGACACCTTCCTCGCCATACCCACAGCAACCTCAGCAGCCTCAGCCATACACCCAGCAGCAACAACCACCACAGCCATACGGACAATACCCCCCACAACCGCCTCAGCAGCTACAAAGCGCGCCAGCACCAATGCCGGCAGCTTATTCGCCCACAGCCATGCCACGCACTGGCTCATCATTTGGTGCAGTTATTCGCTGGGTGTCTGCCGGGCTATTATTTGCGCTGTTGGTGTTGTACATCGTCATTGCCGCTATTTTTGGTATTCTTGGCGCTGCGTACAGCTACATTATTTATGTAAACCTTGGCATACTGCCGATTTTGCTCATTGTTGCACCAGAGCAAACGGAGGGTGATAGCAGTATGTCGCAGGGTCTATTCGTTACTGGTGGCATGCTCATTGTTAACCTACTTGAGATAATTGCCCACGCAACAGTCGGGGTGCTTGGAGAAAGCTATACCAAACAAACCCATGTGATAGCACCAAACCTCTGGAATGTCTCTTCTCATGAAGCAATTATCTCATTATGCCTTTATGCCTTCTTTATCACTGTATATGCCATCGCCTTCGTCGTCAGTCTTGTGCTATTTTTGCAAAATCGCAAGCGTGGTATGTATCGCTAGCAACTGATACTTATTTGCTTATTTTGCACAAAATTGCAACAAATGTGCTACACTGTTATGAATAGTTTGTGGTAGGTGATTGCAGATGGTCTGGTGGTGGCCACGCAGCGCATCATATTGGTGTGGCGACTCTCATATGCTGAGAGGTATGGATGCCTCAGCCCAAATACTCGCTCTAATATTGGGAGCCTAGAGCGAGTATTTGGTCGGAGGAAGCATAAGCGGTAGAAAGCGGAGCGCAAAAAACAGTGGTATCACACAGTCACAAGACAGCAAACCGGACAAGAGTAGTATTGTCTATACCCCAGACCCAAGGACACTACTCTAGCAAATCGCGTCTTGTTTGTCAACCCCATCAGCCATGCGTGGCTCTCTTCTCTTCTACGCAGCTTATTTTCGACCAGTGTGAGTACCCTGTTGCTCTACATTATGCTTCCTCCAATTTGCTCATAATTCGCTTGATACGCCGCTCATCCCCATGCGCTTTATCAGGGGTAGCATAGACTTCGATAAGGATAATGGTGCTGGTGGCTCGAGCAGCCCGCGACGGTGGTGTATCACGAGGCAGTGCTCGCACTACCGCAAACACCAACCACACCGCCTGTCGATAGGCTGCTGTGTCGGTATCGAGACAGAGCTGCACTACTGTACACTGAGCAGTTTGCTGTATAACGGCTGCCTTGCCGCACGCAAAGAGTTGTTGGCGAAAATCTGCCACCACCGCCTCGCTTGGCTCAGCAAAGATACGCACCAGCCGCGGCTTAACGCGCTCGATATCGGCTGGCAGTGTGGGAATGCGCTGTGCCAGCGCTTGGAGATCACTCGAAAATTCTGTTGCCTGCTTATAGATCATCATCTGACTCGATCACAGAGGTAACGTCCGTCCGATAAAACGTGTCGCGGTAATCAATCGTATGTCCATATTTCGCAATCACCCATGGCGCATCTTTGTAGGCAAGGTTGCTTAGCTCGGCAGCGCTCTTGCTCCCGAGGCGCTCTAGCTCGGCATCGATGTGCTTGATCTCGTTGGCACTGAGCTCGCTTAGCTCGGCGTTCTTGAGTGGCAGGAACTTGCGCTGCTTGTGGCTAAAGTGCTTCGTCTCGATGACGTCCAGCTCGTCGCGGGCCCGCATCTCATCGACCAAAGCTTGCAAATCTGCAGCCGGCGCGGGCCCATAGGTCTCGTGCAAATACGCCAGGCCAGTAATGCTCTTGCCTGTACGCTCATAATAATCAAAATCGATGAAGTACAACAGCCGGTGCAGCACCGCCTCGCCCACATTGGGCCGGGCACCGATCTTGCCCAGCGTATAGAGCAGCACCTGGCGTAGCTTGGTGGTGTGAAGCCGCGGAATGGCATCGCGCGACTGAGCAGCCGTAGGCTGGGCACCCTGCGCATCATCATGGCGGTATTCGGCTGGTGCATCGCCCACGTACAGTGCTGCATCGTCCGCCACCCGCCACGGACTGCGCTGAGCCTGCTGTGCAACAGTGTCCGTCATGGCAATGCCGCTGATGAGCTCCTGCACGCCAACTTCGTAGTATTGGCTAATCTTCGTCAGCTCGCCAAGCTTTGGCTCGCGGCCACCATTCTCTAGCTTGATATACGTCGCGCGGGCAATCCCAACTGCATCGGCCACCGCCTGCTGCGAAAGCCCCGCATTGCCACGCAGTTGCCTAATACTTGCCTCAAAACTCATTGCGATTTGGTCCTTCCTGTTGCATCATGCCTCCATTGTAGCGTACTTGCCAAAGTTATACAACCATTTTGTCTAATTTTGGAACATAGTACATTTGTGCGCATAATTACAGAGGTGGATATAAAATAAAAAGATGCGAAGTATGGGTATATTCTGGCTAAAAATAGCATCACCAGCATTTCACGACATATATACTGGCTCAGATTCTTCCTGTCTATCCCCTCTTGTGTATGCGAAATCTGACCCATAATCCCACGAATATGCTAGCACCAATACACACCAAACCGAAAATGTTCCGGCCAGAATATATCACAGAGTTTGTCCGCTTGCTTGGTCGCTGGCCTTCTAGAATATTTTCTTGTTTGGCGTATATTGGTGCCGACCTCTCGTTGTGTATCGTTTTGAGATTCATGTGCTACATGGAGTGGAACTACACCTCTCATCTCCTATCTTTCACAATTTTGGTACAACGCCACACCATCTGCAAATAATACAAGTAGTAAAAAACCAGCCTTTGTAGCTGGTTTTGTTCTTTGCTTTTATAGGGTTTTATGCTGCCGCAGCCTTAGCACCCTCCCATGCGCTCTTGTCTGACGAGCTCGTTACACCGACTTCATACCGATTACCCTGCCCGACAGCTGTTCGGCCGATTTCCACCACTGGTGCGGGTATATCATTCTCTTCGTTTTCTTCATTCTCTTCAGACACTTCAGGCTCTTCGTTTTTCTCATCCTTTTGCTGCTCGTGCTCCGCTGCCCGCAAAGCATACTCAATAGGCAGCAGCAAGCGGCGCTGCTCACCCTCAGAGAGTTCATCCGACAGAGGTACATCGTTTGCAATCAATTCATCATCGTTTGGCTTAACACCCCGAGCCCTAAGCTCTTGGATATAGCTCGCTGTAAGCGCATCGCGGTAGAGTGCACTCTCTCGGTCGGCCAGTTGCTCGCTGGCTGGCTGTAGTTTATTATCCGCATCATCACCATACCCTTGTAAGAATGGTACCAATTCCTCTGCCCGGGCAGCCTGGGCGCTCGCCAGCTCTTGGGCGGCCTCAGCAGTCATTTCCTCGGTATTATTCAGCTGTTGCCACTCAGCACTCTCTAGCAATGCAGCAGCAAGTGGCTGCAGTGCTTCTTCTGGTTTTTGCGATTCTAATGTTATCGAACGAGGTTTTTCCATGGGGTCTCCCGTGGTTATGTGGTGGATGTTCTATTGGTATGGTTTGTTTGCCCCCTACTATAGCACAGATGATCGGGTTGGCGCAAATCGGAGCATTTGCTACACTGGCTGATAAGGAATCTAAAGCAAGGAAACACCATGTCAGACGACACACCAACTCTACCACACCCCTACACATATCGCGCCGCATCCGTTGAGACGATGCTACAAGCTGTGGCTGACTTGACCAGTAAGTGGCCACAATCTTACAGAGAATTAGACACCCAAGTGGCAACATACCCTAATATTACCTGCGTACCAGGTGGTGATCATCCACAATCTATCGGGTTATCCCTTGCCTCTCTCGAAGGTGGCGATGCAGCAGGCAGAGATGACTTATATGACGGTGAGTATTATATGATACCAACAAACGCTTATGACGCATACGAGACAGCTCTTGATGCGCGGTATGGCGAAGGAACAGAGATACAGCGCGACAAAGAGTGGACACACATCGAGTGGTATCTCAATAACGGTGCGCGGGTGACGCTCTCGATGCTCACCTGGGACATCACCCTTATGCTTGAGGCACCTCACACGTGGGAGAGTATGGAAGATCTTGAGCGTCGCTACCATTCAGATATCGACCTTTACGACCCACGATGCCAAACTCCACCAAGCGGTTACTACTAAAAAAACAAAGCTACACAAAGCAAAGGAGTCAGTCGCTATTGACCCCTGTTAATAACAGGTTCACCCAGCAATAATGAGCGCACCTTCTCTACCGCTCACTCAGCCGATATGTCTGAGCAAAGGCAGCTGCCTCGATGATGTAGCGACTGCCATTGACCTGGCTCTCCACCAGCCAGCAATCTGCTTCGCCGTATTGCTGCCCGCCCCACGGCGCATCAATGACGATCTCGCGGCCAGTTGGGTTGGGCATGGCCTTGATCTGATTCTTTGGCAGATACGCGCCAGATACCACTGCACCATCCTCACCACGCAGCGGTTCATACAGGGCGGCAAAATCCGCTGCCGGGATGCTATAGCGTTCACCTTCTGGCCCAGTGATAATGGCATCGCCCACCTCGGCAATGTTCTCTGTCTCTACATACTGCTGGCCATCCGCCCGCGCGAAGCTGGTGGTCAGGGCTTGCCGCTCGGTAGCAAATTCCGGCCGCACCGCTTTGCTCGGGTCGGCAATTTTGGTGTAGATGTCGGTAATGGCGCTAAAGTCAAGCGCGCTGGTATCGAGGTAGAGAGGTGGCACTGCGTCGGTCTCCTGGGTTAATTCTGGTAGTAGTATAGCTGGTTTGGCATCGTGTGTCGATATTGCGGTGCGCTCATGCATGAGTGGTGTTCCTATCGTTATGATTGATAAGAACCCATATTGCTCTCTCTCTCGATTTGTCAATATATTTATGTAATGGAAGAGATTTTATTGCAAATTATGCTACCCTTGGGTTTTGAGCTCCTTCTCTTTACTCTCGCAGCCAACCCATCACACCGAGAATGTTCCGGCCAGATGGGTCACAGAGCTTAGCCAATCCCATAGTCGCTGGCCTCCAGATATTTTCTTGGGTGGTGGATTGGTTGCGATAGTGAGATATAGTTACCCTACACTGAAACGGAAGACAGTATGAGATTGAAGCAAAAAACACCCTCAAACAAGAGCGTGCTTTAGAATAATTAGAACCTTTGGCTTTATAAATCCGTGGTATCGAGCACTATCAGCTATGCAACACTACTCATCCACCAGCTCTACATGGAGTAGCCGCCCCTCTACGCTGCGCATGCCACGCCAGTCGTTGATAGTTGGCTGAAACCAAGCCGAAATGACATCGCCCGGCTGGCGTACGAAGTTCGGTGGCGCGTTGAAGGCCAATAGTTGCAGCGCTGTGCCTTGCCCATCCTGCACGGTGAGTTTAATGTGCTGCCCATCGCTGCCCATGTGGCGCACCTGCGAGACAGTGCCGCGGCGCAGCTGCAAAACAGGCTCTGGGTTACCATTGCCAAAGGGCTCAAGGCGGGCAATATCGACCACCAGCTGTTCCGTCACCTCTGATAGATCATCAATCATCACATCAGCCTGCGGCAAGAGGTAGTGTGTTTGGTCGGAGAGATGGAGCGAGCGGTAGTAGTCGTTCACTCGCTGGCGAAAGGTGTCGATCTGCCGCGTCTCGAGCGTCACACCAGCTGCGGCCGCATGGCCACCGCCACGCAGAATGACATCATCGGCGGCGCGCACTGCTCGCTCAGCCGAAAAATCACCAAAGCTGCGTGCACTGCCCGTTGCCGTCTCGCCTCGCTCACCGATGATAAAAACTGGCTTGTGATACGCCTCTACCAGCTTGGATGCCACAATGCCAATCACGCCATGGTTCCACCCCTGCTGACTCACGACGAGGACAGGGTCGGCGGCATAGCGCTCGGCCTGCTGGCAAGCTTCGTCGTAGATGGCCTGTTGGATAGCTTTGCGCTCGGTATTGAAGCGATCCAATTGCTGCGCCGCCTCAAGCGCTGCCAAACCATCGCGCGCTCGCAGCATATCGAGGGCATACTCAGCCGATGCCAATCGTCCTGCCGCATTCATACGCGGGCCAAGACCAAAGCCGAGCGTCCGAGCGGTAATCTGGGCTGGCTGCACACCAGCCACCGCCAGCAGTGCCTTGAGGCCAGGGCGGCGCTGCTTCTTCAGCACCTCGAGCCCCCAGTACACATTGGCGCGGTTCTCATTCTGTAGCGACACTATGTCGCACACCGTACCCAGCGCTACCAAGTCCAGCAACCACTTCTCGTAGCCAGCTGGCAAGCCCGGCAGCACCGTCTGCAGCGCCTGGACAAGCTTAAAAGCCACCCCAGCTCCGCACAGGTCACGGAAGGGATAGCGGTGGTCATCGTACTTTGGATTAACCGTAGCGATGGCGGGTGGGCGAGTCGGTGCAATATTGTGGTGGTCGGTCACTACTGTGTCGATGTCGTAGCGCTCCTTGGCATAGGCTATTTCCTCATGACAGAGGCTGCCGCAGTCCACCGTCACGATGAGCTGCGCCCCCATCGCGGCCACCTTGTCCACCGCACCTTTAGTCATGCCATAACCCTCTACGAAGCGATTAGGAATAAAGGCTTCCACCGCGGCAAAGCCAAAGCTGGCAAAAGCATCAAGCAAGAGGGCCGTCGCACTGAGGCCGTCGATATCATAATCGCCATAAATCACAATGGTTTCGCGCCGCTGGTGCGCCTGCACCAAGCGATCCACCGCCGTCTGCATCTGGGAGAGCAAGAATGGATCGGGCTTCGCTTCATAATCAGGGTGTAAAAACTCCTCAGCGGCTACTCCATGCAAGCTCCGCGCCGCTAATATCTGTGCGAATAAACTCATCAGAGCTGCACAGTATCCGCCGCTTGCTGGCCCTTTTGCTGCTGCGAGGATTTGATCACCATGCTCTGCAATTCTTTGAAGAAGATATATTGTTTGTTCGTATAATACATTTTGGTATTACCCTGTTTTTCGGCCATCAAAAAACCAGCTTTCTCGAGATTCTTAAGCTCGCGCTGGATATTGCCCGGGTCTTCTTTGATCAACTTCGCCAAGCCGCGGACGTGGGTGTGGAACTCCGGATACTTAGCATAGACCACAATGATTTTGCGCCGCACCCGTGATGTAATAAACGTTTCTAACATGCTTCCCTTAGCGAATTCTCGCTTCCGTTACCTCTACTCAACTGTTGCTTTTTATTCTACACTTTTTGATGGCAATTTGGCAAGACCACCCACCGGCGGTTGTGCATATTTTGTCGCAACCGTTGCTGATTTACCATCCACCTGGCACACGTGCCTAGCCCTTATCATACCAGCTTTGGGCAGGGCGGGCAAGATTGATGTGCACGTTTTGCACGCCACCCAGATGAAGTAGCGACGGAGAGGCGATCCCTTCTGCACTCTCACGTGCTGTCGGGTATAATAAATCCTATGCACTATTACGAAGTTGCGCCGCTCAAGATTATCCGCGCCACTAGCAAGAGCTTCACCTACCACTGGGCAAATGCACTGCCGTTGGGCCAAGTGGTGCAGGTGAGCGTTGGTGCACAGCAGGTGGTAGGCATCATCATGACGCGCGCCAGAAAGCCGACATATACTACCAAGCCGCTTGATGCCGTCGTGCCACTGCCACCGCTGCCTGCTCCCCTATTAGCAACGAGCCAATGGCTGAGCGATTATTATGCCACGCACCTCGCTACCGTGCTACAGACAGTGTTACCAGCTGGCATCACCAAGCAGCGCCGCACGCCGCGCCGCCCTGCCAGCTCACCACCACAGCGCCGCACACCCCCCTTCTCACTCAATCCTCAGCAAAAGGAGGCCGTTCGCACCATTCGCCAAGCCAGCTCTGGCACAGTGCTGCTCCACGGCATAACGGGTAGCGGCAAAACAGCAGTGTATATCGAGCTTGCACGCCACGCTTTGGCTGCAGGCCGGTCGGTGATTGTCCTTGTGCCAGAGATCGCCCTCACGCCCCAACTGGTGGCGGAGTTTCGACAGCATTTTGCCGATATCATCCTTACCCATTCGCGCCAGACGGAGGCCGAGCGCCACCGTGCCTGGCTCGCTGCCCTCACGAGTCCGCAGCCTCGAGTGGCAATTGGCCCACGCTCTGCCCTCTTCTTGCCGCTGCAGCAACTGGGGTATATCATCATCGACGAAGCCCACGAGGCTAGCTACAAGCAAGACAAATCCCCCCGCTACTCAGCGCTGCGAGCTGCGAGTGTTTTGGCTCAGCAGCATGGCGCGACCGTAGTGCAAGGGTCGGCCACACCATTGGTTAGCGAGTATTATCTGGCGCAAAACACCCAGCGGCCGATCGCTACCCTACCCAGCAAAGCTCGGCCCAAGGCCACCACCCCCACCATTCAACTAGTCGACCTTACCCAGCGGAGCAACCTCACCCAGCATCGCTTTTTGTCGAATCAGCTCATCGCCGCTATCGATACCACGCTTGCAGCGGGCCAGCAGGTTCTTCTCTTTCACAATCGCCGTGGCAGCGCCAATGTATCGCTCTGCACCAACTGCGGCTGGGCAGCCGAGTGCCCACGCTGCTTTGTGCCACTCACCCTCCACGCCGACCGTCACCAGCTGCAGTGTCATATCTGTGGCTACCACACCACAGTGCCAACGATGTGCCCCACCTGCCATAGCACAGATATTGTCCACCGCGGGATTGGGACGAAACTCATTGAGGCAGAGGTAGCAGCGCGCTGGCCCCAGGCGCACATTGTTCGCTTCGATGGCGACAGCAGTAGCACAAACAGCCTGGAGCAGCAATATCAAGCCCTCTATGATGGCACAGCCAATATTATCATTGGCACACAGGTGGTAGCCAAGGGTCTCGACTTGCCGCAGCTGCGCACCGTTGGGGTGATCCAAGCCGATGCTGGTCTGGCCTTGCCCGATTACACCACCAACGAGCGCATCTTCGAGCTGCTTGCTCAAGTGGTGGGGCGCGTGGGGCGCTCTGCTCATGCCACTACAGTGGTGGTGCAAGCATATCAGCCGCAGCACCCAGTGATTCAGGCTGGCCTGGCTCAGGATTATACCGCGTTTTATCACCAAGCCTTGGCCGAGCGCCGTCGTGGGCAGTTCCCGCCCTTCGTCCACTTACTCAAGCTCACGTGTGTGTACAAGACGGAGGCAGCCGCCATCCGCAATAGCCAAGCACTCACTCAGCAGATTCGCCAGCACCACCCCGTGGTCAGCATCCTTGGCCCCACGCCCGCCTTCCACGAGCGGCTGCGCGACACCTACCGCTGGCAGCTCGTCATCAAAGCTGCCCAGCGCCGCGACCTCCTCGCCGTCATTGCCGACGTGCCTGCCAAACATTGGCAAGTGGATATCGACCCACAGTCTTTGCTGTAGGTAGATCTGACCACAATTATCTACCATCAAATTTCGCAACCATGCATAATTCCGAGCTCCTGCAATAACTCACCGAACAAGAAAATATCTGGAGGCCAGCGATAAAGCCAGCGGATAAGCTCTCTCTGCCATCTGGCCGGAACATTTTCGGTGCGGTGAGTTATTGCAGGAGTGTTCGTGAGGTTTTAGTATTTCTCACCATGCCCCCACTCGCCCACCCCATCCACCATCTGCTATAATAAAGCCAATGAAAAAAGACGCTATTATCACCCTACCCAACCCGCACTTGCGCCAGAAGTCGCAGCGGGTGCATGTTATTACCGACGAGACGCGCCAGCTGGTGGCCGACATGACCAGCGCCAGCATCGACTGGGAGAATTCCCGTCCACACGAGATCAGTGCAGCGCTGGCGGCGGTGCAGATCGATCAGCTAGAGCGAGTCGTTATTGTGCGCGAAGACTTCGACGACAAAGACAACCGCAGCTTCATCCCCCTCATCAACCCAGAGATCGTCAAATATGAGGGCGAGCTAATCAGTGACTATGAGGGCTGCCTGAGCGTGTCGGGCCGGATTTATGGCAAGGTGCCACGCTACAGCCGCGTCCGGGTCAAGGCGCTTGATATCAATGGTAACACTATCCGCCTCAAAGCCGACGGCTTCTTAGCGCGAGTGCTGCAACACGAGATTGACCACTGTAATGGCATCGTGTTTATCGACCACATCCGCGATGATACCAGCGCATTTTATCAGCTCGATGAGAAGGGCGAGCTCCAACCAGTTGATTATGACGAGCATATCAAGACCAATCGTATTCTTTGGGACTGAAGACTTCAGCGCTATCAGCCTCGCGCAGCTACTAAAACACGGCTTCCCCATCCGGCTGGTTATCACTAAGCCAGACAGCCGGCGTGGGCGCGGCAAGCAACTGTGTCAACCAGCAGTCAAACAGCTTGCTCTGACGCACGACATTCCAGTGTTACAGCCCACCAAACTGCGCGATATTATCCCCGATATCCAAGCGCTCGACCAGCCTGTTGGCGTACTGGTGAGCTTTGGTAAGATTATCCCCCAAGTAGTGATCGACTGCTTTTCCCCAGGGATTATCAATCTCCACCCATCGCTTCTGCCACGCTATCGCGGCCCTTCACCGATTGAGAGCGCCATTGCCAATCGCGATACCACCACTGGCGTCAGCATCATGCAGCTCAGCGCCGCTATGGACGCCGGACCAGTCTATGCGCAGCTCACCCACCCCTTACGCGGTGACGAGCAGCAGCTCGAGCTCTACAGCACACTAGGCCAGCTTGGAAGCAAGGCACTAGTGCAACTCCTGCCACGCATCGTGAGTGGTAGCCTCCAGCCCACACCACAAGATGAGTCCAACGCAAGTTACTGCCAGCTCCTCACCAAAGCCAGCGGTATCATCGACCCCACCCAGCACACTGCTGCAGCGGCCGAAGCAATGGTGCGCGCCTACCATCACTACCCACGCACTCGCCTCCAGCTGGGCGAGCGGCACTATATCATCACTCAGGCACACACCGCACTGGCGCCTGTCACCACACTTGATCCACGCTGCAGCGACGACACCTATCTCGTCATCGACCAGCTCATCGCCCCCAGTGGCAAAGAGCTCAGCGCCGCAGCATTTTTGCGCGGGTATCGGGTGTGAATGGTGTAGATAGTAGTCTTGAATCACCAAGCTTTCAGCTCTCAAGGTCTTATACTCTCTTTGCGTTAGCTCACCCTCCCCACCACTTCATCCGATGGAGTGTGAAAACCGGTCGTAATGACCGGTTTTCAGCCC
>CAJPUN010000006.1 GCA_905373835.1 Candidatus Saccharimonadota bacterium | reverse complement strand
GGCCCTTGCCAGCTCGGCCGATGGAAGTAACCTAGCAGCTGCCGCCTGGGGTGGCACAATCCATACCTCGCGCGATGGCGGTGCAACGTGGACGGAGCAACCAAAGTCTGAGGTGCGCAACTGGGTGAGCATTGCGAGCTCGGCTGATGGGAGCAAGATTGCGGCACTCTACGACTGGGGCGGCTACATCATGACATCACAAGACGGTGGTGCAACGTGGCACAAGCACGCGATGAGTGGGTCGATCAACTGGATGTCGATCGCAAGCTCGGCTGATGGTAATAAGCTAGTGGCTGTCGCCAAGGATCACGTTATCTACACCTCGCGCGATGGCGGTGCAACCTGGACGGAGCAGCCAAAGTCGGGCAGCCGCAAATGGCGCGCCGTCACAAGCTCGGCTGACGGCAACAAACTAGCCGCAGTCGTGGAAGGCGGTGCTATCTATACCTCCTTAGACGGCGGCAAGACCTGGACAGAACGCACCCAAGCTGGCAACCGCACCTGGACATCAATTGCCAGCTCGCCCGATGGCACAAAGCTCGTCGCAACAGCTGCTGGCGGTAACGTCTACATCTCGACCAATGGTGGCGCGACGTGGACGGAGCGCAGTGTGGACGGCCGACACAACTGGACAGCAGCAACCATCTCGGCCGATGGCGGCACCCTCGCTGCAACAGCTGGCGGTGGTGGTTATATCTACGTATCGACCGACGGCGGTGCAACATGGGTAGCTCAGACGTCGCCTGGCGTGCCCAACTGGTCAGCCCTTGCCAGCTCGACCGATGGAAGCAAGCTAATAGCTGCTGCCTACGGTGGCATGATATATACCACCACTCCACCGGTAGATGATCGCACACTGGCCGCTGCCGAAGCTGCTGTGGCCCGAGCCGAAGCCAGCAAGAACCCAGCAGACATTGCTACTGCCCAAGCTCGCATTGCCGCCGTCAGGGATGCACGCAAACAAGCCGCCCTCCAGGCTCGGCTAAATGCCATCACATCAGCCCCATCCACACCAACACCCAAGAATCCGAAGCAGCCAAATCAGCCAACCAACTCGACTACAATCCCTCAGCCACACGGCGGTGCGGTATCGCTCGCTACGGCTGGCAAACCGTGCAGTCACATTGCCTCAGCCGAGCCAGCAACCGCCCCCGCACAGTACCAAGGCCGGGTTCTGCGCAACAGCGTACGCTTCACCATCACCTGTGCTGGGCAGAGCGCTCACACTGGCTACACCACCCATGTAGCACTCACACTAAGCAAGCACTACCGCGACCCAAGCCGCCTCACCGTGCTCAAGCTGGCCAAAGGTGGCTCAGTCATCGAAGACATCACAAGCCGGATCAACTTTGGCACAAACCCGAGCGGCACACGCACAACAATTGCCTACGATGTGACCGACGGCGGCTTTGGTGACGAAGATGGCACTGCCAACGGCACGATCCTCGACCCCATCGCCATCTACGAAGATACATCGCACACTGGCTCTACCAGCAACTCATCGCGCCCTAGTGGCCTCCTTGCCAACACTGGCGACAGCCTCTTCCCCACCGCCCTCGCTGCAATTGCACTGGGCAGCGGCGGGGTGTGGATGCTCCGCAGGCGGCGCTCGTAGCGCACTGCTACCCCACACAGGTACACCTCGGCTTGGATACTATGCTATCCAAGCCGATTTGATTTCTTTTGCTCTTCTGCTGCGCCTGGCGAGAGTGTCAGATTCGTCACTATTATGTATAGTTACAATATACGTGACACACGGCAATGCCCCAGCGGCAACTGCAGGCTACTCGCCAGTGTGGCGGCTTGCAGACCCTCTGGTGTGTGGCTCAATGCTCTTACCTCCCTTCTTTATACTACTTTGGGGAGGTATAGACGCGCGAGACAGCCCCTACTACAAGCCACAGTCGCGGCCATGACGCCATACTACAGAGCAAATAAACCCTATTAGAAGCGCGCTCCTGCCGGCTTCTGCATATTGTTATTACGTATGCTCGGGGCATCTCTACGGCGCATAAATGCCGGAGAAGGAGACAAAATATACACCAGTACCAACCTCCTAGAGGCCACTTGCTTATCTCACCCCTCACCTTCTCTCTGCAGAAGATTACTGCAAAAGGCCTGGCATTAGCCACATAGCCTAGCCCACACCACCGTTCGCTCTACTCAAGAAGTAGACCACTCTCCTTAATGCGTCTGCCAACCAAAAAAGAGAAAGGCATACTGTATGCCTTTCTCTTGGGTATAGAGACGCTGCGGTGCAGTGCTCTAGTTCTTGCGGCTCTTGACGAACCAGAAGCTCCCGGCGCCAAGACCACTGGCTGCGAGTGCAGCGACAAGCCATACACTGTCACCAGTGTCAGCGAGAGCTGGACCTTCGTGCTTAGCAGGAGCGGCAGCCTCTGCTGCTGGTTTAGCTGCAGGTGCTGGGTTGGCTGCTGGAGCCGGCTCTTCTGCTGGTGCAGGTTCTACGGCTGGCTCAGCTGGAGCTGGATTTGCAGGCGCGGGTGTAGCAGGTGCCGGATTGGCAGGTGCCGGGGTAGCTGGAGCTGGGGTTGCTGGGGCCGGAGTCGCAGGTGCGGGCGTCGCTGGAGCGGGTGTAGCTGGTGCTGGAGTGGCCGGAGCAGGTGTAGCGGGCGCAGGATTTGCAGGGGCCGGGGTAGCGGGAGCTGGGTTAGCTGGAGCTGGATTTGCGGGCGCTGGGTTGGCCGGAGCTGGCTGCACAACTGGCTTGTCCTTAGCTGTTGCTGTGTTGATGTTGCCACCGTTGAGTGCTGCAGCGAGGTTAGCACCGTCGTTCGACATAACAACAGCCGACCACGCACCGGTAGCAGCGCTGTCATTTTCCATCCAGGTTGCACCACCATCGTCTGAAGTGTAGATCTTGCCACCATTGACGGTTGCAGCAAGCTTCATACCATCAGCCGAGCTCGCGATCGATGTCCACTTCTGAGTGCCAGCAGCTACTTGCTCTGTCCAGGTTACACCGCTGTCTGTCGAGGTGTAGACAACACCGTCGGCAACAGTTGCGGCAAGCTTGGTGCCGTCTGCTGAGCCAGCGATTGATGTCCATTTCTTCGCACCTGGGTTGGCTTGCTCTTTCCAGCTTGCGCCAGAGTTGGTGGAGGTAAATACCCCACGGTTGGTTGCTACAGCGGCGAGCTTGGTGCCATCGGCCGAGCTAGTAACAGACACCCAGTCACCAGCAGCTCCTGGGAGACCATTTTTCGTCCAGGTAGCACCTGAGTCATTTGAGGTGTACATGTAGCCACCCCATTGGTAAAAGGCAGCGATCTTACTACCATCGGCCGAGCTGGCAAGAGCCGTCCACTTTTGTGGAGCGGCAAGACCAGTTATTGGTCGTTCCATCCAGGTGACACCACTGTCTGTCGAGGTGTAGACATTCCCGACATTCACTGCTGCAACGAGCTTGGTGCCGTCTGTCGAGCCAGCCATTGCCGACCAGTTCTTTACACCAGAGCCAGCTTGCTCCTTCCAAGCTACCTCTTGGGCAGCCCGTGTAGGCTGGGCAAACAATGCCACCATGGCAGCTACCGCCACCAGGCACCCAGCCTGAGACACACGCGTCAGTGTTCTCCATTTATTATGTTTTGCTTGCCTGAGTTCCCTCATGCAATAACCCTCCTTTTTGTTGTGAAACACAACACCTTAAATATAACGTTCGCATTATATCATTATTACGCTTATGGTAACAAGAGGTAATCGAGCGGTAATCGGCAGTATATTTCGCTACGTGCTACGAGTGGTGGTATTTGTCGTTGTTGCTGGAGCTGTATTGGGTAGCAATCCACCGCATCATATGGTATATTGTAAGACCTAGCACAAGCAGCAACGATAGATACACGAGTACGAATTTTGCCATCGTCGCTACTGTTGTGCTGGCCGCAAGTGCTGGGTGCACAAGTGCCGGAAATTGGCTCAGCATGAACGCAAAAGCTATATTTTCCCACCAGTCGCAAGCAGCAGCCACCACAGGCAGCACAACTATCCACCGAGCCCAGCTCAGCTTCCGCCGCAGCGGGAGGCGCCGAACAAAAAGCGCCAATGTGCAAGCATAAAACACTGCATAGATAACTGCATAACAGGCGTCGATCGGCAAAAAGATATGGAGATACGCGCTTCTACCAGCCTCACCCAGAGCGGCCAATGTATGGTTGATGTGGGCGGCACTATTGCCAAAGTTAAGGTCGAGAATTGCCGCACCACCAGACACCTGCGACACATACCAAGCCGCCTGTCGCATCGCAGCCATACCAAGGAGAAAAATTACCAGCAGTCCCCCAATATGGCGAAGCTTTACCGCTTGAATACGACGAGTTATACGCATGATTTTATTATACCTCTATAGTAGTTTAGCGGAATCGACCCTCCTAAATGAGACAGTCCGCTTATACTCGCTCCGTGACAGATGCAAAAGCAGTGCTTATATAGCAACCCACAAATACTACCAGCCACGCCACAAGCGAGACAACGCCTACTGCTGAGCTAGCCAACAGCGAGCTCCCACCAACGACCAGAAGTAGCATAACTTGCGAGAAGCCATTAAACGTCCCGTGCAGCACAGCAGCAAGCCACACGCTTCGGGTCCGCTCAACGACAAAACCAAGCACGAGCGACATCACCACACAAAATCCAATGAACAACACCGACCCCGGAAGCGCGTTCGCTGTGCCATAGTTATACCCTAGGGCAATCAGCGGAATATGCCACAGTCCCCATAGCACGCCAATCGTCACATATTTCTTGCAAAATGGCCGTCCAGCAAATGCCTGCGCAAGGTAACCACGCCACATGATCTCTTCCGCCATCGCAAAGATCGCATTTACCGTTAGCCCGGCCATCAATGCACCAAAGATACCAAGTGGCAGCATGACAAGCGGTGTTGGCGGCATATTCATCGCGCTGGTATCGACCGACGTGCCGATGAGCTTCTCAAGGTTGTGCACCAAATGCCCATTTGTCGTCGCTAGGTGACCAAACGTCTCTGGCCACAACCAGCCAAGAATCACAACAGAACCAACCATCAATACCGCCCAGGCCAAAAACAGTCCAGCGACCAGTGCATACTTCTTCACGGTGATGTGCTTTAATGATAACAACGCACGAAATGGCACTGGCACACTAAGCACATAGCGACTAATCAAGAGGGTATACAATGGCACTGGCATATACAAAACCGCGATGTACGCCAAGCGCAATGCTAGCGCTACCGGCGGCGCGCTACTGCTTGTCGCAGCTATAACCGCCCAGTAGCCGCCTCCGGCGAGTGCCGTCAAGAGAAAGAGGGTGATGAGTACTTTGTTGCGATGCTCTTTTTTAATGAGAGGGAGTGAATTGGATGTTTTTTCTGTCGTGTTACTCATATGTGCACACCTAGCCTTTTGTGATTTTGTTCGTATGAGGTGATTATACCACCCTGAAGCTTTTCTCGCTATTTACTTATATAGATAATTGTCTGCCATAACTATATTAGCTCATTTGCTTTATTCTTCTACCGTCGTTACAATAGAGCTATTAAGACGAAAAGGTTCCGAACGGTTAATTGCCTAAGGACCCTTTTCTATTTAGTGCCGGACAGCTAACTTACTGCCTCAAGCTATACAACCGCCATCTCCTCTCTCATCGCCTGCACCTGCCACTGGCGCTCGTGGGCAGCGGCGGCTCGGTCGCCAGGGTGAAGGAGGTTGATAACCTTGATGGCGTAGTCGCTAGCCACCATAGCGTGCTCCGGCATGTGGCCGGTGCCGATGGCTTGGCCCACCACGCGCAGCACCGCTGTGGTGAGCTCATCCGGCGCTTGGCGCGCTAGCTTGTGCACCGCAAAGCCAGCCTGGCGCACATCGTGCATGCGGGCCGCACCAGCCTGCCACTGGCGGTTGACGGCAAAACCGGCGGTAATGGCCGGGTTGTGCGGGTCATTGTAGCACGCAGTCTCCATAATGTGCGCTGCCAGCCGCAAGGCATAGCGGCACAGCGCCACCTGGCTAGCGCCCTCGTACAGAGCATCGAGCGCCGCCCGGCCCGCGCTGTCGTCGTTAATTGTGATTTTTACCCGTGTTGGCATAAACTACCCACGAGGTGACTCAGACAGGCACCGCGTGGCATGACGAAAGCCGATCCGCCTATCGCCCTCTTTGATACCTTGGAGCAACAGCGTGACACAACCGTTGTTACCCCATAGAACATATGGAGCATATAGAGACTGCTCTGGTGCTTTGCAGTATGTTCCATAGACCTGATAGCTCGGCGGCTGCGACTCTCCTTCGATAATCCGACTCAGCTCAGCAGTCAGAGCTTCTGCGATGGTTTGGCTGTCGTAACCATACCGCTTATAGAGATTCGGGTCTTTGTCGAGCGGAGATTGATCCTGCCCTTCTGCAGCTACTATATCAAGACTTTTGGTGTGCACCTGATCGGAGCTCTGCTTAAGCTTACGCAGCGAAGGAATCGGAATCCCTTCAATTCCGACAATACCAGGAATAGACACGGACAGTTTTGGATCGATCTCGTCGTTCTCTTTCGATGACTGCTGACCGTTCCAACCTATGAGCGCAGTCGCCATCTGCGATAGCGCCTGCTTGACTGACGGCTCGGGCTCTTTTATCTCTACCCAGTCTGGCTTGTGAACTTTTCGGTAACTCATCCCTCTAAACCGCGGCTCTTGCCTGCCAACAATAACACTCGCCGTGCAGGGGATGCCATCAGGGCTATAAAAAACCGCTGTGCCTTCGGGAATTGTATTAAATTTCGGCCACACATCATGGGATAGACTCCTGCGGACATGTAAGCCATATATCGTTCGCTTCATATCGTGTGTTGTATCAATTTGCTGCCGCAATGGGTTGTTCTCGATACTATCATCTTCCGTCGCCCGTCGAAAGGCTTGCTCCCACAGCTTGCGACTGAGATTATATGGTGTCACGACAACACGCGGGTTATCCTCACGCTCTTTGAGCTTTTCATATCGATGAGCCAGGCGCAAAAGCCCCCTGGTGGCACTCGTGCCGAGTGGTGCGCAGCTTTTTAGCCCCATCTCATGATACGGTTGGCCCGTCGCATAGCTAATGATGCGAGACGTCGATCGCAGCGCCTGAAAGAAAGACTCGCCAAATTCACGGTGCTCTTCCTTGTCGAAGATCTCACTCTTCGCCTTCTCGACAAACGAGACTTCACCGCGCCGGTCTTGGGAGACGAACGCGATATCTCGCTGATCTTGAGGTAACCCCTCTCGGGGCTTCTCCATCGCCTCGAAAGACACGCCTTCTTTTGGGATGATAAGTCCTGTCTCTTCACCTGTTAGTGGGTATCTGTACAATTCCCAGCCATTCGGGATAGATTTTTCTCCGTTCATTGGTCGCCCCTTCTGTGTATGATTCAATTATCGTTTTTGCATAGTATACTGCAATTGTAGTGTTTCGGCAATAAGCAGACGTACTACCGCTCTACTAGCTTATCGACGATAACCCGCCTCTGCTCCGTCGTGTCGCGGTCACGCACCGTCACCGTGCCGTCCTCCAGCGTCTGGAAGTCGATGACTACGCAGTGCGGGGTGCCGATTTCGTCTTGACGGCGGTAGCGCTTGCCGATGTTGCCGTTATCATCCCACATCACTCGGCCTGGGTTGGCTTTGGCGAGCTGGGCGTAGACGTCGCGGGCTTTCTCTACCAATTCTGGCTTGTTTTTCAACAGCGGCGAGACGGCAAATTTGACTGGTGCTAAGTGCTCTGGCAGCGCCAAATACACCCGCTTTTCACCATTTTGCTCGTCCTCGCGGTAGCTACTGGCCAGCACTGCCATCAGAGCCCGCTCGACACCGAAGCTCGGCTCGATGACGTGTGGCACGAACTTCGTGTTCGTTCCCTTAACGGTATATTCCATACTCTTGCCGCTGGCGCGCTGGATGTTCATCAGGTCAAAATCGGTGCGATAGGCGATGCCCATCAGCTCTTCGCGGCCAATCGGATAATCGTACTCAATATCGATTGTCTTTTTGCTGTAGTGCGCCCGATCCTCCGCCGGCACATCCAGCTCGTGGATGTGTTCTGGTTTCAAGCCCAATTCTGCCAAGAACGCATGCGTGCTCGCGAGCAGCTCATCAAACGCCTCTTGCCAATGCTCAGGATCGACGAAATATTCAATCTCCATCTGCTCGAATTCCCGAGAGCGAAAGACGAAGTCGCGCGGCGCAATCTCATTACGAAACGCCTTGCCCTGCTGAGCGATACCAAATGGTAAGTTCGGGTAGAAACTATCGACGATGTTTTTGAAATTAGTGAAGATGCC
The DNA here is from genome assembly GCA_905373835.1 of Candidatus Saccharimonadota bacterium. GTDB lineage: Bacteria > Patescibacteriota > Saccharimonadia > Saccharimonadales > Saccharimonadaceae > Saccharimonas. The sequence goes on along the minus strand of CAJPUN010000006.1, from coordinate 60,426 downwards.
TTGGGCGGTCTCGGGGCGGAGGTAAGAAATACTATCATCGCTTTCGGTCGCGCCAACGTGCGTTTTGAACATCATATTAAAGGTGCGCGATTTGCTCAGCGGATTACCATCGGGGCTTTTGATGCCACGCTCGGCAATCACCGCATCCATCTGCTCCATGGTCATGCCGTCCGCGTCAACGCCATTATCTTTGAGGATATGATCGGTGCGGTAGCGGCGGTGATTCACCGTATCCTCGCACAGCGGATCGACGAAGGTATCGACATGCCCACTCGCCTTCCACACCTTCTGATTCATCAAAATCGCCGCATCGACGCCATACATGTCGTCGCGCTCGTCGACGAATCTGCGCCACCACAAATTCATGATATTACGCTTGAGCTGCACACCCAGCGGGCCATAATCCCACGTGCCACTCAGGCCGCCGTACACGTCCGACCCCTGATAAATAAAGCCGCGGCGCTTACACAGGCTAATAATTGCTTCCATTGTTACGTTGCTCGTTGCGCTACTCACACGCGTCCTTTCTCCGCGTTGGCAACGCGGCAGCTTCATGATTGGTTCTTTGGTATTATTATAGCATTTCTTAAGTAGAGTATGTCTTATGGCTATACGCAGCATTGATGCCTCCATCTCAATAACCTCACGCTCTACCCCCCAAGCAACTTACCGAACAAGAAAATATATGGAGGCCAGCCACCAAGCAAACGGAAGAGCTCTGCTGCATGTTCTGGCCGGAACATTTTCGGTGCGGTGAGTTGCTAGGGGGTGGTAGAGAGGATCTTGCAATCCAAGCTATAGCATTACACCCCAGCATGCTGCCGTGCCACCAGCCAGCATTCGGGCAGAATGGTCAGCACGCCACCGACCTGTGCTACTACTGTGGGTGGGCGCGTGGCGAGTAGGCGGAGCAGCTTGATGTGTGCCGCGGTGATGTCGCCTTGGTCGCTCAGGCGCAGGCCACGTTCTGACCCGTCATACATATATCGCCGCTCGGGCTGGAGGGGTTGGCCTACGACGTCGCGCAGTAGGTTAAGCTCGTAGCCCTGCAGTGCTGCATAGTGGATGGCTAGCCAGGCTTGAGTAAGCATGACGGGTACGCTAGACTGATTGAGCCCCTCATATACCAAGCGCAGTACCTCATACCAGGCCGGCTCGTCCAGCATGCGGCTGGCCTGCGCCACCAGTTGGATGGCGGCATAGCCAGCTTGTAGGCGATCATAATCGGCCACGATTGTCTGATAATACTTCGTCAGGCGGGCCTGTGTTAGCACGCCCAGCTCACTGCGTCCCTGGCGGATGACGACATCGCTGATCGCAAAGAGTTCAACCGCCCCAGCCAGCCGACTCTTCTCGCGCCGGACACCCTTGGCGATCACTGCCCGCTGCCCCTCTGGTGTGAGCAATTGCAGCACGCGGTCGGCCTCGCCATAGTTGGTGCGGCGCAGGACGATCGCTGTGGTGCGTTGCATACTCATGTCGCTACCTCGCTTGGGATGTACCTACGTAGTACGTTCGTCACGTCGCTGGGGCGCATCGTTGTTTTGTCCAGCAAAGCAACGACGCCGTAGGGTGCGAGATCGGCTAGCGTCATGTCACTCGCATTATTACTACAGATGATAATGGGGATGCGCGCCGTGTCGCTATACGATTGCAGCTCGTGGAGCAGCACCAGGCCATTACCCCCAGGCATGAACATATCGAGGATAATCACTGCTGGGAGCGCCTCATCAAGCGCTGCCATGCCAGCCAGCACATCGGCCGCATAGACGGGCGTCGCACCAGCCCGCTGCACTGCCGCAAGCTGCAGCTCAGCAAACCATTGATCATCGTCGATGACCAACACCCGTGGCGGTGGTTGCGTCATAATAGCCTCTGTTGATACACCGCCTGAAGATCGATGTAGAAGGTGGCGCCATCGCGGTGCCGTACTGCCCCAATCTGCGCCTCCATCGCGCTGGCAAATTGCCCTGCAATGTAGAGCCCCAGGCCGCTGCTGCCGGGCCGGCTGTGCAGTGGCTGCGCGCTCACGCCAAGGCGTTGCTCCAATTGCTGCCAGAGTGATGGCGGAATGGCTGGGCCATAGTCGCGCACCGCTAGGCGGATTACCTGGCCGCCAGCTCGCCGGGAGAGCCGCACCACCACGGGTGCATCGCCCTTGCCACTGTAGTGAAGTGCGTTGTCGGCGAAGTTGCACAGGATGCGCCGCAGGAGGTCGCGGTTGCCGAGACCCACCACTGCCTGCCGCGGCACGCGTACCGTCAGGCGACGCCCCTTGGCTGCGTAGAGTGGCTGGAGCTCGGCCACGACGTCGCGCGCCACCAACGCCAAGTTGAGCGGCTCGATGCCAAATAGCTCCTCGTGCAGACGGGTGGATTGCGTCAGGTCGGTGGTGAGGCGCAAGGCCCGCTCGCTGGTTAGTGCCATCCGCCGGGCTAGCTCGGCCACCTCGACGGGCGACAGCCCACCAGCCTCCAAACTCAGCGCCAATTGCCGTAGCAGCGCCAGTGGCGACTTGAGGTCGTGTGCCGCCGCAACAAAGAGCGACGCCTCCCCCCAGGAAGCGCCGCTCATCATAACCGCATTCCCCTCCGTGCTCATACCAGCTGCATTGTAGCACAGATCGTCGCAATGTTCTATATTTATTCGTTAAATTTAATGGTTTTTATCAGGGCTTCGTAGTCGTTATTAAATACGTCGGCATCTGTCCGCACCGTGAGCGTCCGATCGCGCATCTTGATCACTACTGCGGTGCCGCGGATATCTTTGCTAAAGTTCCCTTCCAGGCGCGTGCCCGTCAGGCCTTTGTCGTTGCTCCAGGCGCTCGACTTCAGCTCACCTTTTTTGATCTGGCTGTCGTAGTCGGCCACCGCTTTGTCGTAGATCTTCTGCTCGATGCTAATCCGAATGGCAATCTTCTGTGTGTCTGTCACTGGTGGCACGACGCGGGGGTTGAGGTACGCCTCATACGTCTTCCCACCACCCTCGCTCACATCAGTGGCTTGGTAGGCACTCCAGGTCTTGGGATAATCAAAAGTTAGGCGGCCATAGTCATCTGGCCCAACAAACTGCAACATGGGCTGCTTCTCGCGCTCGGCAAATTTCTTCTCGTCTTCGTCTGCTTGCGTCTTCTTGGCCTCGGCCTGCGCCGCGGTAATTTTGCTATCTAAGTTGCTCTTGGCCTCAGTATAGTTAGTGTAGGCCCAGGCCGAAAACCCACCAAAGAGCACCACCAGCAGTGCCAGCCCGATAATGGCAAAGGTGCTGCCACTAAGAAAACTTCGTCGTTTGTAAGATTGCTTCGTCATACCCCTATTATACTTATGCCTGGGGCGATAGACAAGAGCGGGATGCTATTTGTGCTGCTCTGCCCACACCCGGTACAGCTTATGTGCGCCTTGCTCGCGCACTGGTGTCCAGCCAGGCACGGCAAAGGCGTAAGAGATGAACCACAGGTCTGTGCCAAGGCGGGTGGCTTGCTGCTGCACATGGGCGGCCATCCGAGCGATGTCGCGCGAGTCGCCAAAGGTGTAGACCACTGTGGTGCCAGTTGGAAAGTTCGTGCGGTAGAGGTTACCACACACCACCATCGCTTTGGTATCACCACGCAAACGCCAGCGCGAGAGCAAGACGAGGAGCGGGTTGAGCTCCACGCCAAAGGCTCGTGCTCCTTGCTGGCGAGCAATCTTTAGGACAACGCCATCGCCCGAGCCCATGTCCACCAAGCAATCCTCTGGCCCAAGGCGATAGAGTTTGGTCAGCGCCTGCTGCACATCGCGGCGGTGCGATGGCACATAGGGCGCGCCCGTCAGCGCTGTCACGCAAAACAGCAGGATGATAACCAGGAGTGCCCACCACATCATGAGGCAGCTGCGTCCTCTGTGATAATAGTTACCTTATTTTTGATCTCTCTCAAGCGCTGGTCGATCTGCTCGGCAACGCGTGCTGCCTGTTGGTAGCGCTCTACCGCTGCCTCGAGCTCAAACTCATCACTGTCAAACCACGCTAAGATTTCTTCTAGCTGCTCCATTTGCTCACGCAGTGAACGGTTATCTGCATTGCTCTGCTGGTCAGGCTGCTGCGGCGCTGATGAGCTTGCTGGTGTATTATTGGTGGGCTGGCTATAATCCGGCGTGATTCCCTCTGCTGCAAGGGCCATTGCCAGTTGGTCGTCATCACTCAGTGTGGTACGCTTGGCCCGCGTGCTAGGTGTGGCGGATTTCGCCTGTTTCGTTGGTTGTTTTGCGTTCGACATGGGTTACCTCCGCTGTTATCATATCGCTATATCGCTCGATGGTGATCGTTTGGCCGACGGCGGCCTGGCCGCGCACCAGGGCGTAGCCACGCGCTAGGGTTGCTGCAGGGTTATACAGCCGAAGCCGGGCCTGCAGCGCTGCGCATTGCTGCTCGAGTACCTGCTGTCGCCTGGCTAGCTTCACTCGAGCCTCAGCCAGCTGATGCTGCACCGCTAGCTGCTCATCATCTGCTGTGGCAATAATCGTTCGCTTCATTGCCTGCAGCTGCTCGGTTAGCCGCGTTCGCACTGCCGTGGCATCAGGTGTGATGAGCTGAGCTGCGTTGGTCGGCGTGACAGCCCGGACGTCGGCGGCGAGATCGGCTAATGTTTCATCTGTGTCGTGCCCCACCCCGACCACCGTTGGCACGCGGCTTGCAGCGATTGCTCGCACCAGCGCTTCGTCGTTAAAGACTTGCAAATCATCGGCGCTGCCACCACCACGCACAATCGCCAGCACCTGTGGCACGGTTGCACGGCGGTTGCAGCGCTCAATGGCGCGGATGATCCGATCGGCCGCACCAGCACCCTGGACTGGCACTGCATAGACATCGACCTGCATGCCGCCCCAGCGCTGGCCAATGATCGTCATAAAGTCGGCATAGCCTGCCGCCTGAGGGCTACTCACCACGGCAATGTGCTCGGGCCACTCGGGTACCGGTCGCTTGCGCTCTGGAGCAAAGAGTCCTTCTGCACTCAGGCGCTGGCGCAGCAGCTCGAAGTTTTTCTTAATACTCCCCTGCCCGACCGGTCGCACCTGCTGCACCGTCAGGCTAAACTTGCCGCGCGCCGTGAGCTTGGGCACAGCTTGCACTGCTATCTGCATGCCATCTTCTAGCGCCACCCGGAGCTGCCACACCATCATAAAGCAGCTCACACTGCCTGTCTCGTCCTTGAGGTCAAAAAAGACAAACTTCCCCTGGCGCACTGCCATACTAGCCACCTCGCCCTCGACCGTTAGTACCGGAAATGCTCCCTCCAGCACCTGGCTCGCACAGGCGAGGAAATCGCTAACGCTCAGCGGTGGGAGGTTTGTCGCGTCCATAGCGCATGATGGTTAGTTGATAAAATGCATAGCCAAACACCAGTGTGGTCACGATAGCGATCACGCGGTAGAGCATCGTCCCAGCAATAGCCTGGCCTTGGCTCACGCCCGAGAGCGCCAAGATCCCGACCATGACCGCCTCATATGCACCAGCTCCACCAGGGGTAGCAACCACCACCGCCATGGTCGTGGCCACGCCATAGGCAATGAGAATTGATGCAGGATTGACCGATACCCCCAGCGATTGGAAGGTCATCCAGAAGGGTAAGATCTCCATAATCGTAAAGACAATACTCCAGATAAAGGGCTGCCACAGCAGCTTCTTGTCGCGCCGCAGCTCGAGGAAGTCAGTGTGGAGGTCGTCGCAGTAGCGCCGCACCGCAGCTTCGTCCATCACTGGCTTTGTGCGCCGCAGGATGCGCCGCGCGAAGCCGTTGATTGTCAGCGTAATCTGATGTGCCGCCTTGTGTAGCCGCTGCTGGCTCGTCAGCAAATACACCCCCAGTAGCGTGATCATCGTCAAACAAAACACCAGTCCCCCACTCATCAGGATAATCCAGCGGTTCACGCCGCTATCGATCGTCACTATTACCACCGCCACTGCAAGGAACAGTACCACTGCCACAAAGCCCATCACATAGCGCACCATCTGAGCCATCGTTGCGCGCCCCGTCGAGACGCCGTATTTGCGCAGGCGCCAGTTAGCGTATGATATACCGCTCAGGCCGCCACTGGGAAAGGCATGGTTGACGAAATTTAGCTCCAGCGACAAGCGCATCAGGGCAAAGGGGCTCACATCGCGCACGAAGCCCTTTTGCCGCAGATATGAGAAGATCATCTCACCTGCCGCTAAATACCCCAACGCCGCCACCGGGAAGACGGCAATCAAGACCCATATATTAACCTGCTGCAGCAAGTGCCACGCCTGGAGAAGTTCGTGCCGCGACAAGAATAGAATCAAGGCAATCAGCACAAACGTCATAATACTCAGCCAGGTGCGGAAGGACAGCTGTTTCATTTTTTTGATATATTTCTGCATAGCTACGGTATATTATACCACGAGGTAGCGAGGCGAACCTTTTCTGACGCTCTAATCAGACTGAGTACGAAAGCTTGTCGTACAAGATCGAGAGTGGTCGGCTACCTATATCTAACATACCGTTCGTGCCGCCACCCCTCCATTCTCACTCACTTTTGCGCTATACTAGTCATATGTATATTGCAATTCTTGGCCGGCAGCCGGCCCTTGGGGTGGCGGAGCTGGAGTGTTTGTATGGCGGGGCGGCGGTGCGTTGGTTTGGAGCGCAGGCCGCTACTATTACCTCTGATACTTTCGCCTTTGAGCGCCTGGGTGGCAGCCAAAAGGCGGGCCGGGTGGTGTTAGAGCTGCGCGGTAACTGGCTGGCGGTGAGCCGGCAGATTGTCCGCCACTATAGCGCGCAGTGGCAGGGCGCGCCGCACAAGATCACGCTGGGCATGAGTGCCTATGGCTTCTCTGTCAGTGCCCGCGAGGTGCAAAAGACTGGCCTTATTCTTAAGACAAAATTACGCGCAACTGGCACGAGCCTGCGCCTTATTCCTAATGCCGCTCCAGCGCTCAATACTGCTACGAGCCATCACAACAAGCTTGGTCGCTCACCGCATCATATCGAGCTGCTAATAGTGCGAGCCCAGGATGGACGAGTTATTGTGGCGGAGAGTGTTGGCGCGCAAAACATCTCTGCCCTGGCCGCACGCGACCAAGCCCGCCCGCGCACCGATGCCTTCGTCGGTATGCTGCCGCCCAAGCTCGCCCGCATGATGATTAATATGGCTGGGCCACTGGTGCAGCCCTCACCTACTACTAAGCACTCAGCGCCGCGCCCCATGCTGCTTGATCCCTTCTGCGGCACTGGCACTGTCTTGCAAGAGGCGCTCCTCCTGGGCTACGATGTGTGCGGCAGCGACCTAAACCCTAAGATGGTCAGCTATACCAGCGAGAACCTCGCCTGGCTGCAGCACCGCTCTGCCGCGGCTACTCCTGGCGCGGTACAGGACGTTACTCAGGCTGATGCCACTACTTACCAGTGGCCAGACGCCCAGCAGCTCAGCACCGTCGTCTGCGAGACATACCTTGGCCAGCCCTTCTCTGCCCCACCCGCTCCGGCTAAGCTCAGCACTGTGCGCACCACGTGCAACCACATCATCAGCCATTTTCTCACTAATCTTCGTCCCCAGCTGCGCCCCGGCACGCCACTGGTCATCGCGGTGCCCGCTTGGCGCGGCAGCGATGGGCAGTTTACTCACCTGCCACTCATCACCCAGTTAGAGCAACTGGGCTACCAGCGCCGCCTGCTCCAGCACGTTCGCCCCGCTGACCTCTGTTATTACCGCGAGAACCAGGTGGTCGCGCGGGAGTTGCTGGTGATGGAAGTAATGAAATAACCTTGGAGTAAAATCTTATTCTGGTCATCAAGTAATATATACTTCCTTCTGCATGCTAGCAGTTTCAATAAGCAAGAGCCTCAGCATGACATAGCTGAGGCTCTTTATGTGAATCTAATACTACGGAACTATTGATGACTGCTCTCTTTCGTATCCATTACATTGATGACTTTCTCCACCTCTTGCTGGGCAACCTCAAGATCACGAGGATTAATGCTTTCCAAGAGTACCAAGACAGATCGCAGACTGGTCATAGTATTTGTTGATATACCTTCCTGTACAACGAGGTTCTCTAGCTTACATGTTACGATGCTAAGTACATCTGGAGCAACGCGGAGTGTTTCCATTACGCGCTTGAGAGCCTTTTTTTGCTCTTTCTTTTTGTTTTCTTCTGCTATCTGAGCAGGCTGCTTTAGTGCTTCAATACGACCATGAAGCGCTGCACGTATGCCCTCCGGAGTTTGTGGCGCAGCTGGCGCTGTCGGTTCACGAGGATCAGCCACTTCTCTTAGGCTTGCTCGAAGCGCATCTGCAGCAGACGCACGATCGTCTTCTAGAGCTTCCCCCTCCCCTCGTCCCAACGGCAAATCACTCTCAGTATCCCGACGCGCAGCAAGCTGCGCCAAACCTGCCTCAGTGTCCGAGCTGCCACTCGGTCCACTGCCCGGATACGGCCACTCACCCTGTGGCCCAAATCCTCTCGGCCCTTCATGTCCTGCCATCATCACTCCTTTTCATATCATTTATTGTATCTATAGTGTAGCTAATTATACCACCATAGTGCCAGCTATCCAACTCTGCTCAGTTAATACTGCAGCACATCTGCGTCACTGTCTATGTTTTGTCCCCTTTTTGTCATGCCTACAGCTCAATGTCTTGCTCGCTTGCGCACTCCTCTTGCTGCTCTCTTCTCTCGCGTTATAACAGTCGGCATTCTTACGGCTGCTATTCAATCCACACCGCTTGACTTCGCCCACGCCCTCACGTATAATCGTATAGATTGTTTATATTAGCTAAAGGAGTGATATGTCAAAAGTCAAAGCAGGTGGCTCAAGCAAGAACGTCCACAATAACGCTGGGGCGCGCCTTGGCGTCAAGCGCTTCGGTGGCCAGCAGGTCAACGCTGGTGAGGTTCTCGTCCGCCAGACAGGCGCTACGAAGATCGCCGGCCCTGGCACATACATGAGCCGCAACTACACCATCCACGCCGCTCACAGTGGTGTCGTCAGCTTCAAGAAGGTCAAGAAGTCTACCTTCACTGGCAAGACCCAGCCACGCACCCAGGTGTGTGTCAGCGCAGCGTAAGTGTTTTATAGCGCACATGCAAGCGAAAAAGCCGCTCACAAAGAGCGGTTCTTTTCTTGCTATTGCTCGGTCACTCATACTATATTACACAAGCTACTTGTAATGCGTCATATATTACCCTATAATCACTGTATTATGTACGACAAAAGAAACCAACAATGGACCGTTGCAGACGAGGCAAGCAGCCACAGTAAAGAAGCCTCAGCCAAAGACTACATACGAGTGCACGTAGGTGGTATAGCTGGCAAGCTTGTTATCCTCCCACTAGCCAGCACGCACCAGCTCTTATACAACGATATAGAAAAGGGCAACATGCCAGAAACAATGAGCCCTCCTGACGGCGTTGGTGTATGGAATTTTAACATGCACCACGAGCTTGGTATACCGTACAGTGAGAAAAACTTGAACAAAGGAGATACGCTGCGACATGACTTTTATATACTCCAGAAGCCCTCGTTAACTGTTGATTGGCTTTGTGGCCGCCTAGATCCTACTATACAAGCCGAGCTTGCCAAACAGCCACCCAACCATTTTCGAGGTCGTGATTCTTGTACCATCGACTGGCATTGGTATAAGGATATGAGCAACCAGCTTCGTGAACCAGAGCTCGAAATGGTCATCGACGATGTCGTACGCAAAACCCACCAGCACATTACTATTACTGACGAAGCACTGCAGCATGGTATTAAAATAGATGATCGTGCCCTCCGCGAGCCAATCCGCCGCATCAAACGGCAAACAGAGCTCGCAACCATTGCACTCAAAAATCTGATGACAGACAAATACTTAGACAAGATGCGGCACTGGCAGCGCCCTGAGCTACCATCGCATGAGCGTGAGGAAAACGCCATACGTGCAAAGCTTGAAGCTATGTATGGATCCGATGATCCGGATTACGATCAATAACTTTCACGCTACCTCTGTTGTCATATAGTCAAAAGATTTGAGGGTAGCCTATATTGCTCCCTGTCTGACGTGTCTACCACTTTATCGTTTTAGCGCTCGCCGCACCAGTAGGCTATTATCCACCTCTCCGTCGCTCGCTTTTGCTGCCACGCTCCCAACTAATTGGCGCGCACTATCCCCACCGAGATGATCATATGTATTGCCACTTTGAGTGGGCAGTATCTCTGTTTCTTGCTCAGTCGCGCTGCTCTGGCTAGCAGTATGAGTGGTATCAGCAACGGGCTGCAGCTTGCCATCCTCCATCATCACACCATAGGCTCTTTGCAGATATGCATTGGTAAAGTCGATGTTTTGCTCTTGGAGCACCGCGAGCGGTACGCATTTCTCGAGCTGGTGGATATTGCTTCGGTGGACTGGCTTAGTCATCCGCACTAGCACCACGTCATTTTCGTCAATAATCTCTGTATCAATCCACCCTTCGTCGAGCTGGCCACTGCTGCGCAGCACATTCCATAGATACTGCGGCACATTTTCGTGCTTGGGAATGATGTATGCATCGGGATGAGTTGTACGCTTTTCTGGTGCGCCGTCCACCGTAATTGGCTGCGTCAAGAGATGCTCAGGCTGTCGTGGTGGGAGTGGTGCTAGTGTCTCTTCTTTTGCAGTGGGAGATGCCGAATGTTTTTCCGTCATCTTTTTAGGATACCACAAAATAATGCTGAGGAGAAATCACTCAGAAACAAGGGCTTACTGCACGCTTTGTTCGACTGCCCTCTAGTCTCTGTTATTCTTGGCTCATGCCCAGGTGATACTTAATACGGGCCACGACGTCACCAATCATCACTTGCGACTTGACGAGGTAGTCATCCACCCCTAGCTGCTTAGCCCGCTCTTTGTCTTTGGGCTGACTCAGTGCTGTCAGCATGATAACGCGGACGTTGGTAGTATCTGGGGTATTGCGCAAGATATCGAGCACATCGAAGCCGCTGATCTTGGGGATCATCACATCAAGCAAGATCAAATCGGGCCGAACATCGACCACCGCCGAGAGTGCATCTTCGCCATTGTGCACTTCGCTCACCGCAAAGCCCTCCAGCTCCAGCCGCGAGCGATACACTGCCAGCAGCGCGGTGTCGTCTTCTACCAAGAGAATTTTCTTTCGTCTGTCCATATGCTTTTATGGTAGCGTAGATACGAGGCAAATACAATACTTTTGGCGAACAATTGTTTGCCTTTTGTTGGATATATGTCTACTCTGCGAACTTTTGTAGTGCGCTATCGAGCTGTGGGTCGCGGCCAGCATTGCGATCATCGGTGCTCATTTTAACCTCGGTATCTGGCGCAATGCCGCCCTGCGAGATATTGCGGCCATTTGGGGTATACCAACGCGCCACGGTGATCTTGAGTTTACGGCCATCAGGCAGATCAAACAACTGCTGCACGGTGCCCTTGCCAAAGGTCTTTTCGCCCAGCAATGTCGCCGCTTTGTGGTCGTGTAGTGCCCCTGCTACGATCTCGCTGGCACTGGCGCTATTGCCATTGACGAGGACGGTTGTCTTCACTCCCTTGAGCAGTGCTTGGCCACTACTGTGCACCGTGTCTCGCACGACGTCGCCAGACTTCTCTACTACCACGACTTTGTTCTCAAGCCACAGGCTTGCGACCTCGCGAGCAGCCGTTACATAGCCGCCACCGTTGTCACGTAGGTCGAGCACCACAGCCCGCACCCCCTGCTGGACGAACTGCTCTGCCGCTTGGCGGGCCAGCCGGCCAGTTTGGTCATCGAATCGGGTAATGGTAAGGATACCCACGCCGTCGCGAATCTGGCTACGCACACTGGCGTCACTTACCTTGGCCCGGACGATGGTATATTCCTCGGTCGATTCCTCGCGCTGCATCACGAGCTTGACGGTTGTGCCAGCCTCGCCCCGCACTTTGCCAGCCACTACCTCAGAGTTCTGCCCCACTACCGATTGACCATTAATACTACGGAAGATATCGCCAGCCCGCAGGCCTGCCTTGGCTGCTGGTGAGTCATCGACGACGCGCACTACCGTTGGATGGTTGCCCCGTGATGCGATCTCCACGCCAATACCGCTCACTTCGCCATTGAGGCTACGGTCGAACTGCTCGGTCTCTTGCTTGTCCATATAGGTGGTGTAGGGGTCACCAGTAGCTGCAGCTAGGCCACGATTAGCGCCATCGATCAGCTTGGTATCGTCCAGCTTACCATCATATTCTGCTTTGAGCTTGCGATAGGTCTGCTGCACGCTGCTCAAGTCAATACTATCGGCCGATACCTTGAGGCCAAAGACTGGCGCAATCGCCGCATAGAGCTTGTCGGCATGCATCCCTGCCACAAAGCCAGCCCCCAGTAGCAGCACCGCCACCAGCAGGGCTGTGAGCTGCGAGATAGTCAGCTTTTTTGGTTCATCATACTCATATTTCGAGCGGCTCGCGCTCGCCGTGTCACTCTGTACCATACTATGGTATTATACTACGCCAGGCAGCGCGGCAAAAGAGTACAAGCCGCGCACCAGGGCTTCTTGCCCATTGCATTTTTGCCTCATCCTCGTATAATAGACAATTACCATTCTTTAATCAAAACGAGTGAGGTTATCTGATGTCTCTTGCCGTTGTCAGCGCAGAAGCAGCGCCTGTTTGCCCATTATCATCCACTGTTGAAGGTAGCTCACAGCTGCTTACTAAGCCTACCCCTCAGGCTCGCCAGGTAGTTGGGCGTCTTGCGCTTGTTGCTGAATTGCCGACTATCCCGCGCCATAGCAGCGAGAAGCTCGATGCGATGCGCATTATCGACAACGAACGCCACCAGCGCGAGCAAGCCCTCCACAGCGTCATCGATAGCCTCACGCGCATCATTGCTAAGATGAAAGGTAGCGCTCGTGATGACCAGCCACCCATCACCATCACACATAGCGAGATTACCTACTCGGTGCATTATTTCTACGAGCGCTGTCTCGATTGCCGCGATTGCGGCCACGGTTTTGATCAAGACCTCTTAGCACAGGAGCAGCACGGCTTTACCTACGGTGGTGAGAAGCCGCCCAGCACAAGCGAAGCAATCAGCAATGTCAAAGAGCTCTTTGTCCTACTGGCCCATATGGCCCAGGCCGATACACGCACCGCCTTTAGTAACAGCTACATCGCTCAGCTACCCACTGATATCAAGCCCCTCCGGGGTTGCGGGAGCGATGATCCAATTGGTACAGAGTACAACCAGTATGGGTACCGAGTTAGTCCGCCCGAGACGAACAATACCACTGATATAGGCATTACCCAAGCCGACACCCCACACCAGCCTACCCTATCTGTGGCATAGGCTTCGAGAGTTCCACCCATCAAAAAACGACCACCGCTACCTGGGTGGTCGTTTGCGCTATGTATTCTTTCTTATAAATAAATATACGTATCGTACGTACTAGCAGGCACCGTCATTTCGCTATAATGACCCCAGCCAGGGCCGCCGGCATTGAAGTAATTGAACTGACTAATGCGGACAGTGTTGCTGCCAGCGTCATAGCCTTCGATATAGACGATATGCCCGTACTGCCCTGCCGAGATGACGCCAAGGGCATTGGCCCGTGGAGTACGGCCAGTCGAGAAGCCAGCGTTGCGAGCAGCAGCCGGCCACATATTGGCATTGCCCCAGTAGCGTGGTGCGTAGCCAGTCTTTTGGTAAGTCTTCCAGGCAGTGTAGCTTACACACTGGCGGCAGCCATAGCCCAGTGGATCTTCGCCGCCACCAGATGCGCCACCGTGCGACAACGCATTGGCATCAACGGTACAGCCACCAGCCCATGGGTAGCCACCCATCGAGCCATCACCAGAGGTAATACCGAGTGAGCCACCACCACCAGCGTTGCGAATGGCCGCTTGGATGGCATCCTGCTGCGCCTTTTGGACACGGGCTTTCTCGCTCTCGCGGTCGGCGGTGAGTTTTTGGTAGTTTGCTTCTTCATTTTGCGTGCGAGCAAGGAGGTCGGCCTGCTCGCGCTCTTTGGCAGCGAGGGCTTCGCGGGCGTTCTTTTGGTCTGCCAAGACACGCTCAACTTCCTTCTTTTGCTCCTCTAGCTGCTTCTTGAGCTTATTGACCCGCGTGATCGTCTCGCTCAACGTGGTCTGGATGCTATCGCGGCGATCTTGCTCCACCACATAGTCGCCAAGGCTCCGGCTACTCGCCAGCATCTCCAGCGGGCTGATGGTGCGGTCGACGTACATATCGGCCAGCGTGTCACCCAAGGCATCTTGGTTGGCCTTGATGTCGCGCTTAGTCTGAGCAATCTTCTCCTGCAGTTGGTCGTGCTTCTTCTGGCTGATATCGATCTGCGCTTGGATCATCGCTTTCTGCTTCGACAAGACTTCGAGCTCATTTTGCAGGCTCTTTGCCTTCTCGTTCAGCTCCTTGGCCTGCGACTGATACTGCCCAATCTCCTTATTGAGCGCATCGATCTGCCGCTGGTATTCCTCCTGCGACACAGCCGAGGCAGTCCCGGTGGTCACCCCGAGGTAGGTGCTAACTGGCGTACTCAGCGCCATGATCACGGCAGCCGCCACGATGACCGACTTGGTGGCAAGCCCCTTGGTTTTCTTAGGTGCGGCCACAGCAGTGTGGGCACGCGAAACAGATGTGGTGGATTGTTTCATATTTCTTATGGTAACAAGCGGTGTGTGCTTTGTCAACACGGGCCTCCTTTGTATCAATGCTAAATCTTTAGGTAACGGCGGGTGGCCACCAGCGATGAGATGACGCCAATGCATGCGCCTAGTGCCATCATCACCAGGGCAATAAGCCACCAGTAGGATGCTGCCATATCAATGGTGGGCTGGAGAGCAACCCCCCACTTCTTGAGCGAATTGCCCGAGAGGAAGAGCGTAATAATGCCCAGAGTAGTTGCGATCACCGCGGCGATCACCCCATACACCACTGCCTCCACGAGGAATGGCCCGCGAATAAAGCCCCGGTCGGCGCCAATCAACTTCATCATCTCGATCTCATCGCGCCGGTTGAAGATCGCCATACGGATGGTATTGAAAATGATCAAGAACGAGATAGCGATAAAGAGGACGCTAGCCGCTACTCCAGCCTTTTGCGACATATGCGTCCACTCTGCGATGCGCGTCGTACCGTTGCGCCGCTGGCTCATAAAGGTCGGCGTTTGGGTGGCGCTAATCAGTGGTTTGAGTGCAGAATTGGTATTGACGAAGTCTATCAGCTGCGATGTGTCATTGTTGTCGTGCAGCGTGATACGGATCGTCGCGGGTAGTAGGTTCGTTGCCTCCTTAAGGGCGTGCAGTTTAGCCTCATCGTCCTTATTAGCCTTGGCAAATTGCTCCTTGGCTTCCTCGGTGCTAATGAAGCGGACTGACTCAACGTTGCTGAGGCGGCGCAAACTCACCAGCACCGGCTGAGCGCGCTCCTCTGAGACATCAGGGCGGAGGTAGATTGAGCGGTCGATATCCTTGTTGATAGCCTGAGCGGTATCGGCCAGCGAACGCTGCGCAACGAAGGTCGTGAAGACAATCAGCAGTGTAATTGTCATCACCAGCGTTGCAGCAACAGTCAGCCAGGCGTTGCGGCTAAAGTTATTAACGCCGTAGTGGCACATCCGGACAAACGTCAGCCACTGGCGACGGCGGCGCTTTTGCTGCATCAAGGCACGGGCGGTATCTTTGCGGCGGCTCATTGGCGGTAACTCCCTCTGGCTTGGTCGTGCGTGATCTTACCATGCTCAATGGTGATGACGCGGCGCTTGAGCCGGTTAACGATCTCGACATTGTGGGTGGTCAGGAGCACGGTGGTGCCATATTTATTAATCTTCTCAAGCAAACGGACGATATCCCAGCTATGCTTAGGGTCGAGGTTGCCAGTGGGCTCATCAGCGATAAGAATCTTGGGCTGGCGCACAACGGCACGGGCAATCGCCACGCGCTGGCGCTCACCACCACTGAGCTGATGCGGAAACTGCTTCTCTTTGCCCCGGAGGCCAACGAGGTCGATTACCTTAGGTACTGTGTTCTTGATCTCGCGGTTGCTCATGCCTGCAATCTCCAGCGCAAAGGCGACGTTTTCAAACACCGTGCGCTGCGGCAACAGCTTAAAATCCTGAAACACCACACCAATCTTGCGGCGCAGTAGTGGAATATGCTTATCCTTGAGGGTGTCGTAGTCGATACCGCCGACCACAATCTTGCCCGTTGTGGGCTTCTCTTCGCGGGTAAGGAGCTTGAGCAGCGTGCTCTTGCCCGCCCCGCTCGTGCCAATAATAACGACGAACTCATTGGGCTCAACGTGCAAGCTCACCCGATCGAGCGCCGGCTTGGCATCCTTATCATACCGTTTGGTTACTCTGTCTAACAATATCACTATACCAGTATAGCATATGGCTGGGGGATGGAGCGAGAAAGGAGTAGTTGATCAAACAAAATATAGCCAAGCACCATCCCTCATCTTATTTTCGGAACTCAACAACCCTATCTCGGCGATATCGATACGGGCGATCTACCCCTTGCTTTGCAGCATATAGATATGTTGCGTCGTATTTGTACAGCCTTAGCTCTCGAAATGAGCGAGCACTCCCCGAGCGTGTTGATTGGTATCGAATCTTGATCGTCTGCCCAATACGAGAAGATAGATACCAATCGAATCGATTCTGGTCTACTTCCCTGTCTCCAACAGTGAAGGTGTGCTTGTTACGTGCATCAGGTGTATTAGAGCTAACTGTTTCTTGTTGCACCTCTTCCGCGTTAGTGTATTGATGCGATTGTTTTATGCGTGTTTTGTAGACATCTTGTCTTTTATCTGCTGGGAGGGTGCATTTTTGTTGTAGATCATGAATGATTGGCATATCTTGGTGATCAATATCACCTACAAAGTAGTCAGCAATATATTGTACAAGATCTTGACGTGCATTATATCTCATGTTATACCAATCAAAAAATGATATCCTATAAAAACTCCAACCAGCCGTCTCAAGTACACTTTGCCTCTCCCAGTCACTCTGGACGTATACTTGACCATCTCCATTCTCAAAATGAGTTGGCCCATCACACTCAATAGCCAGCTTCTTGCCATTTTTTGTGTTGGTAATTACTTGATCAATTTTAAACCCGCAGCTTTCGACTTGTGTTTGGATAAGATAGTCTTCTGGCGATAGTTTATTCATAAGATAGTCATACACATCTTCTTCAAACTTTGAATCAAATTGTAGCTCGCTCTTTTCGTGGCGTCTTACAAAACCATGCGCATCTACATATGCGAGATACTTCTTGATCCATACACCATCCGGCCAGCTTATTGGTGGTATACATGTCACGCAGTGGACTTGTTGTCGCGCACGACTAAACGCCACATTCACTCGCCCTTCGTTTGCGCTCTTCTTGATTTCACCACCTTCGCCAGTGAGCGCTTGGTAGCGCCTCTTGCCACTGGCTGGATCGGTAATAACAAGCGAATAAATGATGATATCTCGCTCATCTCCTTGGATGCCTTCAATCGTTGATATTTTTATCGAATCATCATCAATCTCTCGAGCTAGTAGCTCTGCCTGTTCATTAAAAAAGGTGAGGACCGCTATCGATTTGTTTTTTAATCGCTTATCCTTGTGGATATCTTGGATAAGCCGACGAATATATCTTGCCTCTGAGTGGTTTGTCTTTGCCGAGTCCTCCAGCCGTGAATCAACATCTATCACATGATTAAGCAAGACGCGGTTTGTATCTTGGTAGGTTAAAATGTTATCATTGACGACATCTAGTGCGCGACCAACTTTTTCATAAAAATTCTGATTCGAAAACCCAATAAGCTCTTTGGGTGATCGATAGTGATTCTTCAGTACTGCCGTCTTAAACCCTGCGAGCCCTGCAATATCCATAATCGACTTGATTGTATCTTCTTCTGCTTTTATCTGAAATTGCTCAGGAACCGCATGCTTCTTGGCAATTGCAGTGAGTTGTTCATTCGACTTAAAGAGCGTATTTGTATCGCGCATCTGGAGACTATCACCAAAGAATATAACATGCTTCGCACGGAACATTGCTGGGAGTGCGTATGCGAGATTACACTGTGAGGCTTCATCGATAACAACATAATCAAAAGCTCCAGCCTGCAGAGGAATAATCCGGCTCACATCGTCGAGTGACATCATCCAAATTGGTAATACATCCGACATCACATCAAAATTGTGTTGATCATGCTTGAGTTTATCGAATGTCCGGTATGCTTTTTTGCTTTTTGTCAAAGAGCGTGCTATTTGCCTTAGTTTAGACCGAGTTTCTTTTGATTGCTTCAGCTCATCCAGATTAGCAAGCACTCTATTGCGTACAAAACCAATTGTG
This sequence comes from Candidatus Saccharimonadota bacterium, assembly GCA_905373835.1. Lineage (GTDB taxonomy): Bacteria > Patescibacteriota > Saccharimonadia > Saccharimonadales > Saccharimonadaceae > Saccharimonas. The sequence continues at coordinate 42,097 of CAJPUN010000006.1, read as the reverse complement.
TCTTCTCGATAAAACTTTCGCAAGTCACAGATCGCTTTGCGTATATCATTGACTGTCCCATACCCATGCTGTGCATTAGAGTCAATCGAACGCCGCAAGCCATCAAGTTCTTGCTGTAGCTGGCGATAAGATGCAATACGATCAAATACCTGCTCTTTACCCTCCGCCTTGATAAGTTTGTTAAGTACAGCAAGGATGCCTCGATTCTTCAAGAAGCTGTCTTTGCCCATCGACATGAGATCGTCTTTTTGTGCAACAAGGTTGCTATACACAAAATAGTCCTTCAGGAGACGCAATTGTTTTAGTTTTTGCGTTTTTGTCAGACTATCATCAAACAAAACTGCTTCAATATCTCGATATATCTCCTGCGCAAGATCCTTAGCAGTAGTCTTAAGCATTGCTGTGAGCTTAATATTAATGATTGCTTTGTTAATAAAACCTGATCGCTCAGGTAGAATTTCCTCACACTTTTTGATAATAGCTGCAATTGTCTCGATTTCAGCATCTAGTGTAATTTCTAGGTCTTGGTATGCTCTGTCTTTCTGGTCAACATATGTCTGGTGGTCTTGCTCAAACTGGTTAGCTTGTTGTGTGACAGTAATCAGTTTTTTGATGTAATCTACCTGCTCATCGTATTGCTCTTCTGTCATCGAGCAATCAGCAAAATCCTTATATTTTGCTAAGGCATTCATTTCATTTGTAATGGCAAATATTTTGCGTTCTATTGCGGTGCGATCATTAAACTTTTCTTTAAAACCACTAATCAAGGTTAGTGGGACTTTTTGGTCGGGCAACAGTGCTCTCTTTTCAAACTCTCTATCGAGCGATACCAGTGTATTTGCCGCACTATCTCTCTCGTCGTTTTCTGAATGAAGGCGCGATTCTCTGTCTGGAATATAGCCAAACAAAAACGGTATTGCGAGCTCCTTCAGCTTGTCTTTTACACCACGGACTGCTTGGTCTTTTTGACTCGCGAAGAGGACTTTATTGCCAGTTGCTGCTAGATGCACAAGCAAGTTTGCAATTGTTTGCGACTTACCAGTACCAGGAGGACCTTCAACAATAACTGCTTTATTCTTAATAATACCAAGTGTTTTCAACTGCCACTTATCATACGAAAATGGAAAGAATATCTCCGTTTCACCTTTATCATCAACTGCTTCTTCGATATCCATCTGGTCACTAGATACGAAGCTACTTATCGCTGTATCTATAAGGGATTGTTCGTCCAGTTTTGTCATTACATCAAGGTCCTCTGACAAAAAGTAGTTTGCCTTGCTCACCAGCATAATACGGCATTCTGTATAGTTTGGCATCTCAGTCAGCGCTTCTGCACCAATCCTATGAAGAATAGCAAAAAATCTACTCCAGACTTGCTCGATAAACTGCTTTTTTAGCGGTAAATAATGCCTTTCCTCTGCCTCCAGCTCAGCAACATATGAGAATAGCTCATCGAAGTCTTCCTGCGGAATGCAATCTCGAAATTGGTTAATAAGAATAGAAACACTTTCATCCAATAGCGTAATGTTGACTCTGGTGCTGTATTGATCAGGCTTTACTGAGAGCTGAATAGGGATTCGTATCAGTGCACGAGAGAACTTTTCAAACTCATCCCCTTCTTCCTCTTCTGTATTATTTGCAAAAAATGCTCGCTTGATCTTCTTAGCTCGAAAATCAACAAAGCCAGTTTCGAGCACGACCTGCTTTGTATAACCATTGACACGAAATTTTCTATTAATCTTAGCAATTGCCTCAGCAATCGGTGCATCTCGTGCAATGACCTGCCGAAGCGCTTCAATCTCTCCTTCCTCTAGGCTACTTTGTTCCTTCTGACTGATTGCCGTACGCAACTCAAAAGAGTATCCGTTTGTATTGCTAAAAATAATGCGGTCAAGATCGATTAGCTCCCTTGGGATCAGATGTGTGCTGATTGGCCGCATCAACGTTGGTGATGCTGTTAAATTTGCATAATCAAGGCAATATGCCACCAATTGCTTGATGGAAAAATCAGTTTCTCTCATATGCCCTTATTGTATCACTTATTACCACAGATAGATGCTATTTTGATCTATTTTTGTCGTACATTATAAGATGGTCTAGTATACCACTCAAGGCACTGTTCTTGCCTGTATATTTATTACTTCTCCCCCACCCCCATCGCCAGATACGCCTCGATAAAGCCGTCGATGGCGCCGTCGAGGACAGCTTGGGCGTCGTGGGCTTCGTGTTTGGTGCGGGTATCTTTAACGAGGGTATAGGGGTGGAGTACATAGTTGCGGATCTGCGCACCCCAACTAGCGGACTCACCGGTGCGGAGGTCGGCCAGGCTGGCGGCCTGCTGCTCGTGCTGGAGCTGAGCAAGGCGTGAGCGCAGGATAGTGAGCGCGGTCTCACGGTTTTGAATTTGGCTGCGCTCGTTTTGAATCGCAACGACGATACCAGTCGGCAAATGGGTAACGCGTACTGCCGAGTCGGTCGTATTAACGCCCTGCCCACCCTTGCCACCACTGCGGTAGACGTCGATCCGGAGGTCTTTGTCCTCAAGCTGTACCTGCTCGGGCTCAGCAATCTCGGGCATTACCTCCACCAAAGCAAAGCTTGTCTGGCGCAAATGGTCGGCATTAAACGGGCTGAGCCGCACCAGGCGGTGCACGCCATGCTCGCTGCGCAGCTGGCCATAGGCATACGCGCCGTGGAGGCTGTATGTCGCACTCTTGATGCCAGCTTCCTCGCCCGTCGAGCGCTCGAGGAGCTCCGCTTGGAGGCTGTGCTGCTCGGCAAAGCGTAGGTACATCCGCTCGAGCATTGCTGCCCAATCCTGCGCATCGGTACCACCAGCTCCAGCGCTAATCTTAATAATAGCCGGTTGATCGTCATGTTCACCACTGTAGAGGAGGTCACGGTGACGTGCCTGGTAGTCGTGCTCAAGGGCGGCAAGCTGCTGCTCAAACTCTGGTATCATTGAGTCATCGCCCAGATCCATTAGCTCCACAATGTCGCTCGCCTGAGCCTGCAGCACCTGCCATGGCTCTATCTGCCCTCGCAGTGCTGCTGCCTGGCGTGATACTTGCTGAGCGTGGGCTGGATTAGCCCAAATTTGTGAGTCGGCCAGCTGCGTCTCAAGCTGAGTAAGCTGAGTGGCTTTGTCAGTAATCTGCAAACGATGGATCGCATCGAGGATATCGGCGAGAAGCTGTGCGGCGCGCTTTTTGAGTGGTTGCATAGGTATATTATACCGCACTCTGGAGTGCTGGCTCTACTATACGGCACAAAGCATTGCTGGCCACACATATCACAGCGTATTGCTATGCGTCTGCTCGCTCCGTTACCTTTGTTTCAGTAAAGTGTGGAGTCTCGCTGCTATTACACTATCGCAATACACCAAGCAAAACTGAGAAGCCACCATCGCATGGATAGTGGCGTCTCATATAAACAGCATTGTGTCGCTTCGCGGCTTCCCCTTACTGCGGTTGGACTGGCGTTGTGGGCTGAGTTGGTGCAGCTGGTGCTTGGGGTGCGAGGAGCTTGGCGGTCATCTCATCAATGTGATCAAGCCGGCGCACGAGGTATGGGTGGTCGCTCAAGGTCTGGGCAAAGCGGTTCATTGGCCGGTTAGCGGTATAGCGCTGCCACTGGCGAGCAGTCTCGTTCATGCCCTCCGCCACATCAGGGCCAACGTGCACCTTGACGAGCGCATTCTTGACAAGCTCTGGATCTTCGGTATAGGTAAGCGCCAAGCGGTCGGCCGTATACTCAGTACGGCGCTGCCAGAAGCCCGCTAGCCAGCCAGACACCGAGGAAACAAACGGCAGTGCCAAGAACGGCTGCAGATACAGCATAGCTACAGTGTGCTTGTACTTAATATGCCCCATCTCATGAATAACGATTGCCTTAAGTTCATCGGGCGTGAGATAGCGAATCGAGCCAGAGTGCAGCACAATACAGTATGGATTCATAAAGCCAAAGGCATAAGCATTGATGACCGGGTTTTGCGTGACGAAGATCTCTACCCGTGGCAAACCAAGGTCGGCCGCTGTGACGTTGGCCCAGTCACGCAGCCAAGCATAATCACTATACTCTACTTGCATAGCATTGCCCAGCATCTTCTGCCGCTCCATCCGGATGAAAAACATCCCAATAAGGAGAATAATACCAAAGAGAAGAGCGCCGCTAAATAGATCCATGATCAAATGAAGCCACAGCGGAAGTGTATCAGTCTCTACATAGGTAGGCTTATCTCTTCCGTAATTTATCAATGTTGTGACAATAAAGTAGAGTGACGTCATAAAAAAGAAGCTAATAAAGGTGACTGCCAGCACAGTGTTATCACTGGGCATATTGGCGCGGGCCACGGCGAGCTGCCCCTTACTATACTGCGGCGCAGCTGCGGGCTGCGGTGAGTTGGTGTGCGGTTGCTGATCCATTAGATTATCGATTCCTTATCTTGTATTGCTTATACAATTGTTCGTAATCTATTATAGTATATTCTGCTCAATCGCAAAATAGCACTCTACTTCGCCAGTTCCATTATTTCATTCAAAACGGAAACTGCTCATCATAGCTACGAACGATTCCTATGCAAGAAATGAACATACTGGAGAGATATTTACCCTTATACCGATTGGTCATGGAAAGCACGAGGATGAAGCGGCTTATGCTTCACTGCCCTGCACCGCTGCAATAAATTGCTCACCACGGTCGGCATAGCTACGGTATTGGTCAAAGCTCGCGGCAGCGGGGCTTAGGATGACGACATCACCAGGCTTAGCCTGCTGCTTAGCGGTATCCACGACCTCTGTCATAGGTACACTACCAAGTGTTGTGATAGGTGCAGCAACATCATAGTTTTGTAATACCGCTGCAATCGCCGAAGCATTTGCTCCCATAGTAATGATAGCGCGGACAGACTCACCCTGATCATACACCTCTTGTGCCAATGGCTCGTAATCACCACCTTTGTCTGCCCCACCAACGATGAGCACTTTGGGCTCTGCAAAGGCACGCAGCGCTGCAATGGCACTGCCCGGTGTGGTAGCAATACTGTCGTCATAATACCGTACCTCATCCTGCTCTGCCACGAAGGCCAAGCGATGCGGCAAACCAGTAAAGCTCGCCAACCCCTCCGCTAGGCGCTGCGGCACAGCCTGTGGATCGAAGGCCAGCACTGCGCTCAGCGCGGCACAGGCATTCTCAATATTGTGAGCACCCGGCAGTTGCAGGCGATCCGTTGCGCAAAGCCGCCGCTCACCCTGCCAAAAGGCACCATCTTTCACATACACCATGCCATCGTCTGGTGTGCCATAGCGATACGCCGGTGGTGGCGTACCCAGGCTGCCACGCGCAACGTCCGTGTCAAGCGACTCAGCAATCTGCGCGGCATATGGATTGCTCGGATGATAAATACACACATCGCCTGGCCGCTGGTGCCGCCGAATATTAGCCTTAGCATCGACATACTCAGCAAAATTAACGTGCTTATCGAGGTGATCGGGCTCAATCATCAGCACCACCGCGATCTGCGGTGAACGCTCGGCATCCCACAATTGGAAGCTACTCAGCTCATACACCACCACATCATCCGGGCCAATCTGCCCCAGCTGCGCCAGAGCTGGCCGGCCAATATTGCCCACCACATGGACAGTGCGACCAAGGGCCTGCAGCATAGCAGCGATGAGGCTCACCGTTGTACCCTTGCCCTTTGTGCCTGTCACGCCAATGATCGGCGCGGGGCAGCGTGCGAAGAACTCATTTGTAGCCGACCACACTGTGCCGTCTGTCTCGATCCGCCACGGCGCCAGCCCAGGGGTACGCATGACGATATCGGCATCGCCCAGCTGAGCAAAGGCATCTGGGCCCGTCAATACATCTACCACCCCAGGCGGCACATCAGTAATGCGCCGCTCATCGGCTATCACAATCTCCGCCGCAGGCCACACCTGCCGCGCATAATCATACGTTGCACGACCCTCAACGTCGTACCCAGCAATCGCAACTTTCATACCGCCATTATAGCATACACAGCACCCAAAACACAGAATATACAGAGGTCAGAGAGTGTATCATACTGCCCTTGTTCTTGGTACTCCCTCGTCATTCCCATCGATGGACGGTGACTCCACTTCTGTAGCGGTCTTGTTGATTTTTTGTGTATTTCTTATATAGAGATCACATTGGCATACCACCAAACACAATGCGCCGCAACAGCTCCCTCTTCCTCAATTTGCGCTCACTGCAACTATTGCTATAATATATAGTCTATAGTTAATTTTAGCATCAACAACGAAGATAAAGGACACAAGCAATGGACACTCAGCCCACTCCTAGCCATAACCAACCAGCTATGATCTCGCCAACGAACACCATGAATACGAACACATCACAGCCTGGCAATACACCGCAGCCACCTCAGTTTGCGGGCAATAAACTGCTGGCAAATAAGAAACTGCTGTATGGCCTGATTGCTGGCGCGGTGGGCATTGTGCTAGTCATCATCATTATCATCGTTGTGGCCATTCAGTCGGCACCACCAAGCCGCAAAGACTTGCAAGACGCCCAGGCGCTCATCCGCAGCCATAGCCGCACCGAGGATCGCTTGCTGCAGCCACTCTCTCGTGGCGAGACGATCGATACCAAGGCATTTGCAGACAACCGCAAAGAACTCATAAGCAAGCTTGGTAGCTCACGCGCCGTGCACGACGAAGACATCAAGCGTGCATACGAGCAGTACAAGCACGAGACGGACGAAGCCGTTACTGCACTGGGCAAGCTGCCTAGCTACTACTCCACCGTCGCCACCTTTATCAAAGAGTGCGCCGATACCAGCACGCTGAACCGCCAAATTCTGAACTTTGACTTCCGCAAGGGCGGCAGTGCAGCGCTTACGAGCGCTCCTGCACTAACCGATAGCGAGATCGAAAAGGAAGCAAGCAAGACCTATGGCTCGTGCATCGAGCAAGCCAAAAAAATGCAAAACATCAGCGAAAATGACAATGCACGCAAGCTTGGCACCGAATACGTTACGTATTACCAAAAGGTCAAAGACCACCGTCTCAAAGCCGCTCAATACTACCGCACTCACAGCGACCTAACGAGCCGCAGCAAGTACAGCGGGCAAAACACTGCGCCCAAAATGCCCGACAACAGAGATAGCAAAGCCGAGACATACGTCATCGACGACGGCGTCCTCCACGAGAAGGATGGTAGCCTCACCGAGATGAACAAACTACTCAACACGAAGATGGCAGTGTACCGCGCAGCTTAAAGAGCGCACGTGCAAGACCAACACATATAGCCGACCGCTTGGTCGGCTATATAGTAGGCAGAAAAAATAGACTAAGCAACCAGTGTGGTGCGGTCTTGTGCCATGTATGCCAATACGCTGAAACACTTCGTCAAAGTTATCGGGGAGAAAGCAATCGGGCATATCATCTGGATCGAAACCATACTGATCGATGTCCATCTGAGCTTCGGTGCTCATAAACTCACCTAACGTCGGAACGCGAGACAAATGCAACTAACCTAATCGTTCGTACTCTGACGAGGAGTCACTTGAGCACGACGCAGGTATGCATTGTCACTGTGATTCAAAAGTCAAGTATTTCGGACTGCTACTTGGACGACCTAAGGTCGCCCTCTTGGAAATCATCAACCTTATCGAATAGTGCCATCAAACTTTCGCGTGTAGGCATACCCATGACATCCTCCATCCATTGCCATTCTTCCTTAGAAGGTGCATACGGGCCTGCGGTGAGCTCATTCATGGCTGTCAATAAGTCGGAGCATTCCCGTTTTGTGAGGACAATCGTGACAAGGTCGTTGTAACCTTTTCGTTCGTCCCCAGGACGGTAACTTTTACTGTTGGTTGGATTGACGTCACTCATATATTGTTCTCCTATGCTATTACTTCAATAATACGACAAAATCCAATGAATGCAAGTACCTCTCCTTGCCTTCACTAAAAAATAGTAAAAAAATAATTTGATCAAATTATATAAGCAGATAGGCCAAGCATCGCCACAAAAACTTCGACTCTTATAATACAAAGGGAGGTAACTATACTAAGCTGAGGTGCTTCTACCCCTGTGTAAACAGCCCTTCCAGCTGCTCTCCCAGCCGCACGATGTCGCTGCGCTCGCCGCTGCTCACACCAGCGAGTGCCCAGGTGTTGGCAGCGATGAATTCACGTGCTACAGCGTTCATTTGCTCGAGGGTTGTGCCTTTGATCTCTTGTGGCACCTTGGCATAGTCCTTCACATAGCCATCCCAGAAGAAGCGGCCAGTGTAGAATCCACTAATTTGTGCTACTGTTTGCGCCCCCATCTGGTAGCGCCCCAGGCCATAGGATTTGGCTGCCTCCAGCTCGGCCTCGGTAATTTCACCACGCAGCACCGCTTGGAGCTCACTGACAATCAGGCTAAAGAGCCGCTCTGCCTTATCGCACTCTACCTCGCCACCAAAGTCCCAGCTGCTCTCATATTTACCCACCGAGCCATCACTAAACATCCCATAGGCCATGCCCTGCTTACGCGCCTTACCAAAGATGCGCGAATGCATGGTGCCAGTGAGAATATGGTTGAGGCAGTCGAGTGCGGCGTCTTCTTTGTCGCTGAGCTCGCGCGGGATCTCCATCGACCAGCCAAAGGTGAGGTTGCTGGCCTCTTTGCGACGGATGAGGGTAGGCTTACCACTATGAAGTTCGTCGTGCGGCACCGCAAAGCGCTCACCACGCGGCAGTTGCCAGCTCTCGAGCATGCGCTTGATCTGCGCCTTGCGCCCCGCCATTTTGCCAGCAATGACAAAGCGAAGGTTGTCGCTAGTGTGGGTACGTCGGTAGTGCTCCTGAATATCGCTCAGCTGCACATGGGCAATGGTACGCACGCGCTGGTGGAAGATATAGATGTCATTCCCTAGTAGCTGCTGGATCTTGGGCCACAGCACTCGGTTATGATTATTAAGATAGCCGACAAGCTCACTGCGCACATTACCCTTCTCGGCTTCAAGCTCCGTCTGGTTGAACTTTGGCTGGGTGATGGCCACCTGCTGCAACTGCAAAATACGCTCCCACTCAAAGTCCGCACAGTCCGCCACATATACCATAGACAGGTCGCTCGTCCAGGCATTGTGGTAGGCACCGTTTTTGATAAACTCTGCCTCATACTCGTGCTCGCTCGCAAACTGAGCATTGGCACCAAAGGCCATATGTTCCATAATGTGCGCTGTCTCGTAGATGTCCTTGCTCGCAACATAGCGGTTGCCCGCCCGGAATTGGAACTGGAAGCTCATCACGGTTGCGCCAGGCACATCGATGAGAAGGCCACGGGCACCATTCTTTAGCCTGACCTCTGTTACTGTGTGTTGCATCTAGCGGTTCTTTTTGCGATTCTGCCGCTGGGCTTTCTTTTTCTTGCGGGCGGCGTTACGTTTGCGGTTGACGTCGGCAGTAGTTGGTGCCGCTTTTGTTTTGGTAAAGTCGTGATCGCGATTCGCTTCCCCACTCGTAATCTCATTTACGCCGCGCTCCACCGAGGTTTCGGCTAGGCGAGTAAGCTCGGTGTCGTGCTCGTTGTCGGTTGCCTCGCGAGTGATGGCGTCGGTCTTGCTCACTTGGTAGATCGCATGGAGAACCTCCGCCCGGAGGTTGGCCTGCAGGCTGTCGAACAGCTTTTGCGATTCGGCGCGGTACTCCACCAGCGGGTCGCGCTGACCCACACTGCGCCAGTGGATTCCTTCACGCAGGTGCTGCATATTCTCTAGGTGCTGCATCCACAGCGTGTCGAGCACCTGCAAGTACACCTCGCGCTCGATGCCACGCAGTAGCTCGCTACCCAGCTCGTCTTCTTTGTCTTGATACAATTTTTTCGCCGCATCAAGTGCCATCTTGGTGCGGACGCGATCGCGCTTTTCGGCGCCGATTTTCTTGATCTCATCTTTGTCCAGTGGGAATATTGCGCCAAACTCCTCAGCAAACTTGGGGTTTTGCTTGGCTGGTACCTCTGTGAGACTCTCGACTGCAGTGCGCAACAGGCGCTGAATTTCTGGCTTGATGTTGTCGCCATCGAGGATCTTGCGCCGCACAGTGTAGACCACTTTGCGGTGGCGGTTGATGACGTTGTCGTATTGAACAACATTTTTGCGCGCATCGAAGTTAAAGCCTTCGACCCGCTTTTGCGCTGCCTCGAGCGTCTTGCTGACCGCTTTGTTTTGGATGGCCATATCTTCTTCTACCCCAAGGCGCTCCATCAGGCCAGCAATGCGCTCACCCTGGAAGATCCGCATCAAGTCATCTTCGGTCGAGACGTAGAATTGGGTGTCGCCTGGGTCGCCCTGGCGGCCACCACGGCCACGCAGCTGGTTGTCGATCCGGCGCGACTCATGCCGCTCGCTGCCGATCACCACCAAGCCACCAAGTTCCTTCACGCCCGGCCCAAGCTTGATGTCTGTGCCACGCCCCGCGATGTTCGTCGCCAGCGTCACGGCACCCTTCTCACCAGCGTGCGCTACAATCTCGGCCTCACGCTCATTATTCTTAGCATTGAGGATCTCATATGTAATGCCCGCTTTGTCGAGCCACTGGGCGATCAGCTCATTTTTAGCAATCGAGCCCGACCCCACCAGCACCGGCCGGCCTTGCTCATGGTACTTCTTGATGGCGGCTGCCACGGCTTTGAGCTTGGCCTTCTCGGTCTTGTAGATAAGGTCTTGGTGGTCTTTGCGGGTAATCGGCTTGTTGGGCGGCACTACCACCACATCCAGGCTATAGATCTGCTGGAACTCCTCTGCCTCAGTAAAGGCCGTACCGGTCATACCACTGAGCTTCTTATATAGGCGGAAGAAATTCTGGAAGGAAATAGTTGCCAGCGTCATGCTCTCTTGCTGAACGGGCACGCCTTCCTTCGCTTCGATCGCCTGGTGGAGGCCCTCGTTGTAGCGGTTGCCGATCTTGAGGCGGCCAGTGTGCTCATCGACAATGATCACCTCGCCATCATTGGTCACCACGTAGTTTTTGTCCCGATGGAAGAGCGTCTGGGCACGCAGCGCTTGGTTGATGTGGTAGACACTGCGAACATACTCGGGGGTGTACAAATTTTTTATACCAAGGAGTTTCTGTACCTTATCGATACCACTATCTGTCAGGGCCACACTGGTGTGCTTTTCGTCAAGACGGTAGTCCTCTGGCACAAGCTTGGCAGCAATCTTGGCAAATTGGTAGTAGCTATCAGGGTTCTCAGCCGCAGGCGCACTAATGATGAGTGGGGTGCGCGCTTCGTCGATCAAGATAGAATCCACCTCGTCTACAATGGCAAAGTTGAGCTCGCGCTGGCGCACCAGGCTAATCTCATTGACCATATTATCACGCAGGTAATCGAAGCCAAACTCGTTATTCGTCCCATAGGTAATGTCTGCCTCGTAAGCTTCGCGTCGTGTACAGGGGCGGAGCTTTTGCATGCGTGGATCAGTATGGTTCTCGTTGGTATACGTACCATCGTAGAGGAAGGACGCTTCGTTAATGATCACACCAGTGCTAATGCCCAGAGCGCTATAGATCTGCCCCATCCAGCCAGCGTCACGCTGCGCCAAGTAGTCGTTGACGGTCACGATATGCACACCCTTGCCCTCGAGCGCATTGAGGTATGCTGCCAGGGTGGACATCAGGGTTTTACCTTCACCGGTCTTGAGCTCGGCCACGTTGCCTTCGTGCAGCACCATCGAGCCAATCAGCTGCACATCATAGTGCCGCTCACCAATCACCCGGTCGGCCATCTCGCGCACCACTGCAAAGGCATCAGGCAGGATGGTATCGAGCGTCGTGCCTTTCTTGTGCAGGCGCTGCTTGAGGACCTCTGTTTGCTTGGCTAATTCCTCATCCGAGAGCGCCTTATATTTGGGCCCAAGCTTGTTAATTTGGTCTACCTTCTTTTGCAGACGCTTCAAGATCCGCTTCTGCGGATCGCCAAAAATCTTCGTCAGTGCTTTTTGCTGTGTTGTTGCCATGGTGTCAAACTTCCCTCGCTTTCCTCTCTAAGCGGCCATTCAATTCAAAAAACTCCCCTCATTATACCGGGTTTGCGGCTATTTGGGAAGGGCACGGAACTGGAGTTGCTCATATTACTGTTATCTTAGAGTTCGCGATCCATCGCATCATCCCGCGGGTCGTGATGGGGAGATTGTGGTATGGGAGTGTCCTTGGGTGGATAGATATTTCCTGGTGCTGGTACGATTGGATCGACCAATACCGAATACGCGCTCAATATCTTCGGATTCTCCGCACATCCCTCGCGTGCTGCTTCTCTGAATATGCCACACAATAGGACGGCAAAACGCCCCATTTTCTGTGCTTTCCTTCGCAGGGTATGCTCGTGTTGTGCGGCGCTAGGCTCAGCACCGCCCCCCATTCATAAGGGTAATCAGCTCTTCTTGTAGTTCGTCTAGCTTTGTACACGGCATTTCTTTATCTGTCATATTTATTATTATACTATAAACTTTAATCAGAACATTTGCAGCGGTAGCTCACTTTTATAGCAGGTTCTAAAATTGAGGCACAACAAAAGACCAACACTCTCCAGAACATTGGTCTTTTGTAAGTGAAGGCTTTGCCTACTCCGCAGGATGATCCTGCTCGCGCTCGAAGCTACGCTTGAAGCGAGCGAGAAGGCCACGGCGACCAAGGTGTGGCAGCTGGTTTTGCTTATATTTGCGCAACTGGCCAGCCAGTTTACGCTCGACGATGTCGGTGGCAGCCAGGACGTTGAGTGTAGAGTCTTTGGCCTTGATGGTTTGGTCTGGCACAGTAATGACCACCTCTACCTCATACTTATTGCCATGCTCACCATTGATCTCCTCGATGCGCACCATAGCACTCACGGTCTTGCGAGCGTGGCGCGACACCATGCGGTCGAGCGCACCGATCTTCTTGCGGATGTATTTTTTGGTTGGCTCGTCTGGCGAGTATTTGCCAATACCGGTAATGTCGATGTTTGCGATCATGCTGACCCCTTTCGTGTTAGCAACTTGTGCTTATAGTATAGCATGGTTGAGGAGAAACAGGGGTTGTTATGAGTAAATTATCAGCGCAGAGAGAGGTGTTCGGCTAGCAATCCCATCCGATAGGCCATCTTTTCGCGCAGTTCTTTAATATGGTCAAGCAAGGCCTTCGCCTCGTTCTTGGGCGGTGTCTCTACGCGGCAGTGCGCCCCTTCGATGAGATTTCTGACATCATGCAACTCTCGTGCATCAGCCTCTGCGCGCTCCAGGTCTTGCTTACCGTCTTTATCTACCGACTGGAAAAACGTGTACGGCTCACTATCGATCTGACCTGTCTGGCTGCCATAGATACGCTCAATTTGCCACTGGCCATCATGGCCATTCTTCGGGCGACCGACCTTCGAGCGATACACCACCCAATTATTACTATCAGGTGTCATAATGGTGACAGATGGGTTCAAAACGACCGACATTTTATCAAGCACAACCCCAGACACCGCTATATACTCACCATCGGGGCCTGTCAAAAATATAGTACGCTTAGTGGCATCACCTTCACCTTCTTTACTGAGCTCTGGGTTGGCTTGGACACGGCGCTCCTGCAACGCACCTGGCCTATGTTTGGCATACTCAAAAGGTTCGTCGGTGAGTACACGGCCCATCCTAGCCTGTAGCTTATATGCAATCCCCGACAGGTCTTGTCGTTCTCCGCTTCCTGAGTCTCTTGCTGGCTGATGTTCGTTCATTCTTACTCCTTTGTTACACAATTCTCGTCCTATAGTGCAGCATATTATGGGTAATGTCAAATGGTTGTGAGCCAAGCTGTGACACCGGGCCATTTTACGTTTGCTGATTTCGGTAGCGAAGCAATGTCTGGTACTTCACCTCTATCTCAACGGTGTGCGCTGCAAGGCTATTGAGCGCTTCTATCAGGCGGCCAACCCGTCGCAAGCTATCCACCGGGACAAAGCTGCGCATGGTTACAGCTGGTGGCTTGTCCTGTCGTTCGTTAGGATAAACTGGGGCAAGATGCGCCACATATGGCTGCATTGTCTGGCGATCGATCATGAGGCGGTAGGCACTTGTTTGGCCCGTTAGCCGATACACGTCAACCGCTTGGCCGCCCACACAGCGGTCGGTTGTGCGGTCAACATAGCCAGAAACGATGAGTGTTGTATCGCGGAGCGGGTAATCCTCCCTCGCATGTGTACCAACATATTGGGCGGCTCGGTACTCTACTGCAGGCCTATTATGCTGCCGCGCAGGAAGGACATGAGTTTCTACTGCCTCCCACTGCGCAGCCCGGGCAAATGCTGCACCGGTGATGTGCCGTACCACCGCCTGGCCAAACCACGCTGCTGCGTACTGCATGGGAGAGGCAAAATGCTCAACGCGTGGGCTGTTTGCTTCGGACGCCACTGGCGCTTCCCTACTTACGGTGTGCTGCACCGATTGCTTCGCTAATAGAGACGTAGTCGTCTCGGTCGAGCAGCTCTACCAAGCCTTCGTTGATATCGCCCACGACCTGTGGTCCTTCAAACATCAGTGCCGTCACCAGTGCGACTAGGCTCGCGCCAGCCCGAATCTTCTCGTATGCATCCTCTGCCGTAAAGACACCGCCCACACCAATGATGACAAAGCGGTCACCATACAGTGCATACGTCTTATGGATAAGCCGCGTGGTGATGGCCTGAGCTGGCCGGCCACTAAGGCTACCGGGAGTATCGTCGGGCAAGATACTTGGGTCAGTGAGCTTGCTGCGATCTTTGACGAGGTTGCCGATCGTCAGGCCCGCGACATTATGCTTATCGATAATGGAGAGTAGTTTGGCAAACTGCGTCCACGTCTTATCTGTTGGCATTTTGATAAAGACGGGGCGCGAGAGCTTCAGCTCATCCACCGCAGTGAGAAGTTTCTCCAGGCGAGCAGGTGTGGTGAAGGGCTCGCCACCATAGGCATTAGGGCACGAGATATTGATCTCGTACAGTGGTGCACAACCAGCTTCTTCAAGCTGGCGAAGGCTGTCGCAGTAGTCGGCAATCGCTTGCTTGGGGCGGACTTGCTTGGGGCTGTTCGTCTTGGCTACGGATACGCTCAGCGGAAAGTCGCGCCAAACCCGTGGTGAGTAGCTACGAATCTGCTCGATCGCCTTGGCGACGCCGCGATTGGCCAGGCCAACATTGACGACGATCGACTGCTCGCTAGCCAAGCGACGAAACCACGGCTTGGGGTTACCCTCGCAGGGCACGGCTGTTACTGAGCCACCAATCTCAAAGCCGCAGCCGATTTTCTTTGCCACAGAGGGTAGATCAAAATCTTTATCCAGCCCAGCAGACAGGCCAATAGGATTGACAAAATTGAGGCCAAGAATAGTCTGCTCGAGGCGAGGATTCTTATAGCGCCAGCCACTAAGGAGCTGCTCACCCCGGATGGCATGGAGTGCCCGCGCCGTCCAGAGCATCGACTGGTGCGCTGCATCGGGCTGCCGCCGGAAGAGAAACGGCTTGGCAACTTTGGCATAGCCTTTGCGGCTCATTTTTCTGATTGTGCGCCCCATCTAGAGTACCTCCCTGTTATTCAGATATGGCTGCAGCACCGTTGGCACGCGGAGCTGGCCATCAGTTGTTTGATAATTCTCGATAATTGCTACCAGTGCGCGAGCCAAGCTCACTGCGGTACCATTGAGGGTGTGTACTACCTGGAGCGAGCCATCGGCCCGGCGGACGCGGATGCCAAGGTTGCGCGCCTGGAAGTCGGTGCAGTTGCTGCAGCTAGTCAGCTCACGGTAGGCACCATCAACAGGCGACCAGTACTCGATGTCGTACTTCTTGGCAGCTGGCGCACCAAGATCCCCCGCTGCGATATTTACCACGTGGTATGGCACGCCCAGGCTTTGCCAAATCTCCTCCTCCAGCGCGAGGATTTTCTCATGCATCTGAGCCGATTGCTCGGGCAGGCAGTAGATATACATTTCGAGTTTGTTGAATTGATGCACCCGGAAGAGCCCGCGGCTAAACTTCCCGGCAGCGCCAGCCTCTTTGCGGTAGCAGGGGCTGTAGCCAGCGTAGAGGAGCGGCAAGTCTTTCTCATGCAAGATCTCATCGGCATGGAAGCCCGTCAGTGGTGCCTCGGCTGTACCAATAAGCATAGTATCTTCGCCCTCGATGAAGTACTCGTTACTCTCCTTGTCGCTCTTGGGTGCAAAGCCCGAGCCGCGCGCTACGCGGCCACTCACCATGTGCGGCACCGTCATGGGGCGAAAGCCTTTGCTTACAAGGAAGTTAAGAGCATATTGGTAGATGGCGTTCTCGAGCAGCATGAGGTCGCCCAGCATATAATAAAACTTCGTGCCAGCCACCTTAGCACCGCGCTCGAAGTCGAGCCAGCCTCGGCTCGTGGCGAAGTCGAGGTGATCCTGAGCCAACTCACGTCGCTCACCCCACTGCTTAATCTCCACACTGTCTGCCTCGCCGCCCAGTGGGACATCTGGCAGGGTGATATTTGGCACTACCTCTAACTGAGTAAAAAAGTTGCTCTCTACGGTGCGCAGCTCCTCTTCCAGCGTGGCGAGCTCGGCTTTGAGTGCCTTGCCTGTAGCGATGAGGTCTTGGCTTGGCTTGCCGCCCTTCATCCGAGCGGCTGTCTCGTTGCGCGTGGTGCGCACAGCATCCACCCGCTGCTGAAGCTCCCGGCGCTGGTCGTCGCACGCGAGAAGCGCTGCGATGGACACCTCATAGCCCTTATGGCGCGCTGCTGCCTGCACCTCGTCGGCATGCGCGCGAATATAACGAATATCTAACATAACTATATTATATCAGATACCACGCCAAGCGTAATGGCAATTTGTTCGATAAAACTTCCGGGCACGATGGCCACCCAGCCACGGTACTATTGGGCAGATAGCACGGCCTGCAGACCCCCATTTTTGCCTCACTTTTCTGCTCTCGATCACTCCATGAGCGAGGAGAAACTAACACAGAACCAGCCATAGTGGCTGGTTCTGTAGGGGCTGGTAGTGGGCTGACTAGCTTAGTCTGATATCTTGACGATACTCAGGCTTGCATCGGTGATGTTTGCGTCTTGGCCAGCCGAGTAGATAACAAGCTTGAGCGGCGTCCCGGCCGTTACTCGCATCAGGCGAGTGTATGGCATAGTAAAGCGGTAGCCGTGTTGGTTGTTGCTCCACACACCCTCTGGAGTGTCGCGGGCCGTATCGTTGACAGCCTGGTATACACCACGGGCCGACGATGTATCGTTCAAGCGAATCCGCGATTGGATGAGGTAGACACCGTCACTTGGTACAATGTACGATTTACTCCCGGCATCCCACGACCCGCCACCGTTGTTTGTCACGACGGTCTTGAGCGGCACTGGCGCAAAGGTATCCTTGGCAATCGTTGCAGCCGTCACACCGCCATTACCATTGCCAAGCGTTGCTGTAAAGATGGTCATCTGGGGGAGGCTCTTCCATTCCATGTCGCAGTTCGCTGCCGACTTCTTCGACAATATTTGGCCGACCGTGCCACCCGCCGGCACCGTGCTACCCGCAAAGGTAAGGCCGAGCTGAGATGTGCCATTGCCCGTGACAGTCATATTTGGTGAGCATGGCTGAGTGCTATTAGTCACATTAATCGTTGCGTTGGTGCCATCCTGGCCTTTGGGTCCAGTAGCACCTTGCTGCCCCTGGATGCCTTGGGCACCTTGTGGGCCGGGCTGACCAGCATCACCCTTTTCGCCCTTGAGATCGGTGTAGGCAATGAGGTTTTGCCAGGCTGTTTCGCCAGTGTAGCGCCACTGGATGTAGAGCGTGCCCTTCTGGAGCTCGATTGTTCGGCCATCGGCACCCGCTGGGCCAGTTTGGCCCTGTGGACCTTGTAGGCCGGGCTGGCCTGGTTGGCCCTGTGGGCCAGTGTCTCCTTGGTCACCCTTCGGACCGGGTACGCCTTTTTCTCCTTGTGCACCAGGTGTGCCTGGTGTGCCCTGCTCACCCTTAGCGCCAGTGTCACCTTTCGGGCCAGCATCGCCCTTCTCACCCTTCTCGCCTTTTTCACCATTTTTGCCGTCTTTGCCATCTTTGCCGGGCTCGCCTTTGTCACCTTTTTCACCCTTGTCGCCCTTAGCGGCCGATGCACCATCTTTGCCGTTGGCTCCGTTTGCTCCGTCCTTACCGTTGGCGCCATTGGCACCGTTTGCGCCATTCTTGCCAGCTGCACCACGAGCACCATCGCGGCCACGTGCACCATCTACGCCATCACGGCCATTGGCACCGTCTGCACCTCGAGCGCCGCTCGCACCGGCCTCACCACGCGCACCTTGCTCGCCTTTTGCCCCACGCAAGTCCTCGACCGAGGCAATATCGTGCCACGCGCCATTCATAAATTGCCACTGAATCTTCCCATCATGCTGGCGCAAGCTCACTTGGTCTGGCCGCACACCCTTGAAGCCGCTATTGTAGCTGTAGCTCCATGGCCACCACCACCAAAGCAATATAATGATGATTAATAATATCCCAAACAAGACAAATACAAGCGAACGGCTTGCAAATTTTTTGCGGTGTTCATTCATAGCTATACCCCTATTTATACCCTTTTGCCCAATTATAGCACAAGCGTTATAAAATTAAAGAGTACTAGCCACTCTGCCTTCAATTCTCAGTTATCTTTGGGTCTCTTCTCTCGCTCTACCCCTGCTAGGTGTACAGTAGTACTCCTCTTAGCTAGCCAAAAAACCCGCTTTGCTTACCACAGCACAGCGGGTTTTGGCTCTTTATATCGACGCAGTTTACTCGGTACGCAGCGCTTCGATTGGGTCAAGCTTCGCAGCCTTGCGGCTTGGCAGCCAGCCAGCAATGATCGCTACCAGCATCAGGCCAGCCACCACTGCAGCAGCATGCTCTGGCACAAAGACAAGGAGTTTGTGATCACCAAAGTGGAGCTTCTCCGAGATAACCGGGTTAAGCGCCACACCAGCACCCCACGCACCCAGCACACCCAGTGCACCACCCAGCAGGCCAACCCAGGCTGCCTCGTAGCGGAACAAGCGGCCAATATCGCGCCGGCTCGCGCCAAGAGCCTTCATTAGGCCAATCTGCTGCGTCCGCTCCAGCACCGAGATGTACTGCGTGTTGACGATGCCAAAAATACTCACTATCAGCGCCAGCGCACCAAAGCACAGCACAATCGCCTGCAAGATATCAACAAAGCGAAAGAGTGTCTGCTGCAGATCTTTGGCAGTGGCTACAGCGTAACCATCGTGCTCGAGGGACTTCTTGGTAGCCTCGGCATCCTGCTTGGCAACTGCAGTGGCAGACATGTACTTTTGGTATTGGCTCGTGCCCTTGGTACTGTAGTCGCTCAGCTCGCGAGCTACCTTAGCATTAATACCAATGCCACGCATGGCTTGGGTTTGATCGGCCGATTTGCGCGTCACGGCCGCGATGGTAAAGGTCTTGTGCAGCTCCTTGCCATTAATCAGCTCATTTACCCCAGCCTGCCCCTTCTCAGCAAAGACCTGCCCAAGCGTTGCTTCATCGATCTTCTGTGGCATCTGCACCACTGTGACGGTCAGTTGTTTACCAACCATCTGAGCAGGCGATTGCCCTAGTGTCTCGGCATAGCTCTCGGGGATGACGGCTTCGCCGGGCGCGAGCTCAGTACCCTTGCCCAGCTGTTTGCCAGCCACAACTTCAGCCGCGAGCGCACCATCAAAGACACTCACATCACTGCTGTATTTCTTGTCTTTCTTGGTAGCGAAGCTCACATATTTGGGCTGGAGCTGATAGACTGGCCTCACCTTCTCGAGGTCGGTGCGGGCCGCCAGCTTGTCGATGTCTTTTTGGGTGAGGGCTTTATAATCATTGCCATAGCGGTTGATACTATCAGGATTATACTCACGCAGGTCAGCCTGCTGGCCCGATTGTACCCCGATGAGTCGCTTGTCTTTGACGACAAACACCGCCTTGGCATCAATATTACTGCTAATCAGCCGGTCAATATACTGGCGTGCACCCTCGCCCGCCATCAAGCTCGCCATAATGGCGAAGCCGCCCACCGCGATAGCGATACTGGTAAGCAAGGTACGCATCTTGGCGCGGCGCAGGTTGCGGCCAGCGCGGCGAATGATATCGGTCGTCTTCATGATTAGTCTGCCCTCCTTGGTGTTGGCTTGGTGGTTGTGGATTTGGCTTTTGCAGTAGCACTTGCGGCTTTTTTCGCCGTTTTCTTGGGCTGCGTGGCGGGTGCTGTGGCTTTGGCTGAGCGACGAGTTGGCGCTTTTTTAGCCTTGGGAGAAACTGTCGCCTTATCATCCATAGCGCTGTCGTGGTCAATCACCCCATCTTTGATACGAATAATACGCTGGCAGCGCTGTGCGAGATCCTCGTCGTGTGTGACGATGATGAGCGTGGCACCATGCTCCTTAGCGTAATTGAAGAGCAAGTCTTCCACCACCGCAGAGGTTGCTGAGTCGAGGTTGCCCGTTGGCTCGTCGGCAAAGAGAATCTGCGGCTCGGCAGCAATTGCCCGAGCGATCGCTAGGCGCTGCTTTTGCCCACCACTAAGGTCCTTAGCCCGCGCTTTGATCTTGTCCTCTAGACCAACTGCCTCGAGTGCCGCCACGATACGCCGCTTGCGCTGACTGCGCGGCACACCTGCGGTCTCGAGCGACAGACTCACATTGTCATAGCAGCTCTCGCCGCCCTCCACAAAGAAACTCTGGAAAATGAAACCCATCGTCCGCGCTCGAAAGCGGTCGGTCGCCTTGCGCTTGAGCCGCAAGATATCCTCACCGTTGATGATCACCTCACCCTGCTGCGGCTTATCCAGGCCAGAGATGGCATGCATCAGCGTGGACTTGCCCGAGCCCGACTTGCCCAGCACTGCCACGCTCGACCCCTCCTCAATTGCAAGACTTACGTCCTTGAGGGCGGTGAAAGTATTTTTCTTCTTGCCGTAGACTTTTGTAATGTTTTTTATTTCGATCATTGCGCCTCCATAAGCTGCTAATGTTAATAGTAATTATACCGCAATCACTCAGCGAGAGCAAACTAGGTGGGCAACGATCGTGGAGTTTTTTCTAACGCTTCAGAACAAGGCTGGGTCGAAAAAATATTCTTGCGTGTGAACTGTCACTCCCCTACTCAATAGGATGTGGTAAGTATGAAAACAAGCTACGGAGAAATTACACTGGTGCCAACGCGCCCACTGCAAGTAGGATGATGAGTAATGTACTCAGCACCAAGCGGTAAGCGACGAACTTATCAAATGAATTGCTCGAGACAAAGCGCAGCAGCCACGAGATCGCCACATACCCCACCACGAAGGACACAACAATCCCCAGTATCATCTGTGGCCAGCCAATTAAGCGGCCAATCTGCTGCGACTGCGTCACGGCCTCCAGCCCACCAGCTGCCATCAATGCCGGAATCCCCAGGAAGAAGCTCATCCGTGTGGCAGTGGTGCGGTCAATATCGCGGAATAGCCCCGAGGCAATCGTCGCCCCCGAGCGCGACACCCCCGGGATGAGCGACAAGCACTGCATCAGGCCCATTGCCATGGCATCGCGCCAGGTGAGGTTGCGCTCATGGCGTGTCTCGCGCCCCCGGCGGTCGGCCAAAAACAGTACAATACTCCAAATCATCAGCCCAGCCGCGACAAACCACAGGCCGCGTAGTACCGTCTCGATCGTATCCTTAAGAAGCAAACCAACCACCGCAATCGGCAGCGAGCCAATGATGACGTACCACCCCATTCGGTAGTGAAACGTCCGCGCCCGCGGGTTCACCACGCCAGCACACCACGCCGAGGCAATGCGCCAAATGTCCTGCCAGAAATAAACAATCGCCGCAGCAATTGCCCCAATCTGCACCACCGCCGTAAAGGCGACAAGCCCCGGGTCGCTCACTGAGTAGCCCAGCAACTTCTCTGCCAGCATCAAGTGGCCCGTACTCGAGATGGGCAAAAACTCGGTAATCCCCTCGACAATGCCAAGAATAATAATATGCAGCCAATCCATGATGTGTTTTCCTTATGTCTCGTACCAAGTATACCAAGTTCGCCACAAAGCACCAAGCCGGAAATTGCAGAATGTAGCGTCATAGGGCTCATTCTCAATCTGATCATCGTACTCTTGGGTTAAGTAATTAATCCGGGTTCAGTTTGAGCATGGTTGGTGGGCTATGTTCTTGGCACATTTGCTTTTCTGTTCTTGCATCAAGAAGCGACCACTATGGGGGAGTGGCCGCTTGTTTGTTGTTAAAGAAGAAAGATTAAGCGATAGCTGCGCGCTGGGGTGAGCGGGCTCTACCACCCGCCACCGCCTCCGCCGCCGCCACCACCGCCGGAGAAGCCACCACCAGTCGAGCCGCCACTCGATGACGAGAAATCGCTCGAGCCCACAGAGGTAGAGCTCGATAAGCTACTCATACTCGAGACAAACATTGCTGCATTGAAGGCGCCGTGGCCAGCATACCAATCGGGCTGAGTGCCTACTTCCTCATAGTACTGCCCCAGCTGCTGGCTCCACTGCTTCTCTTGGCCAAAGAGCACGGCATAGGGCAAGACCCGCTCGTAGAGTTTGACAAGCTGAGCGTGGTCACCAATATCCACCTTCTCGGCGGTCTCGGGGCTCTGCAATAGGCGTAGGCGGTCAGCCTCGGCGTAGCGGATATACATCTTGAGCCCCAGCAGGTAGCGGCGCAATGCCAGCCCTTCGTCCGATAGTGGCTTAGCAAAGCCCAGCTTGCCAATGATAATCACAATAAAGACCCCTGGGAAGAAGAGGAATTGCAGCCCGCTGAGGAATGGCACAAACATCGTAGCTGCACATAGCACCAGCACCAGCGTACCCAGCACACCTGCAAGGATACGGAAGCCCCGTGTGCCCCGCCGGCTTGTGTCGCGCAGCTTGTACGTGTGGTCGATGAGATTATCGAGCTTCTTGGCGTTATCACTCAGGCGGAAGGCGTAGGAGGTATTGTTGCGCAGCGTCTTGAGGTTGATGCGCTCTCCCACCGCAGGCAGGTGACCAAAGATATCGCCCAAGATCTCTTGCTCCTCAGGGTAGAGACTACTGACATCCTTGATGACTTCAAGCTTGTACTGCGCCCGCGAGAAGAACGTCTTGGGCTTGACCTCGATCAAACGAATGTAGTGCCGCACTGCCCAGTCGATCATCTGCGCCGCCATGGCCGAGCCCTTTACCATCCGGAATGGCCGCACGATCTCTGCCGCTGTTGTCACACTTGTGTTGGGAGGTGGCAAGTATTCTGGCACAATCGTCCCTAGCTCCTTGCTCCGGCCAATCGCCCGCTGATAGAGCCAATACACCACACTCGAAGCAAGCCCCAGCACTAGCATACTCACAAAGAATATGAGTGGGAGAAGCGCCTCCAGCCGCTCTTGAAACACCTCCCCGGGCGTCTTTTTATATTCCGCAAAGGTGCCCTGCGGGAAGCCCAGCGCCAGCGTCATGCCAGCATATGGCGCGAGGTAACCCACTGAGGCAGTTATGGTGTCGACGCTTGGTGACGTGACGGTGCAGGTGGTGCGGCTCCCTTGCCTACCAGTGTAACACTGTGGTGTCGTCCGGCTGATGGCGGCAAGCTCGGGGCTCAGCTTGAGCGTGGCGGTGGCATTGCTAATAGGTACTCGCCACGACGTACCAATCACATCCCAGTAGAACTCATTCTTTTGCGTATCGCCATAGTTCCACGTCACATCGCGCTGGGTATAGGTAATGACATACGTCTTGCTCCCCGAGACGTACGTATCTTTGTTGCCAATGCGCAGGGTATTGCCCGACCAACTATACTCATAATCATTACCATGCTCATCCTGCACCGAGCCAAGCGCAAAGCTTGTGTGGTGGCCTTTGTATCGCGTAACGAATTCTGGCGCAAGGCCATGGTTCTGCTCTGGTGGGAAGTTTGCTGTAATGGTGAGCTTCGTCTTGAGGGTGGAGCGTTTCTCACTGTCGCGCCCGAGCTCCATATCAACCGCATATTTGGTAATGGTGAAGTTATCTTTGCTGCTGCTCGATGATGAATAGGCTCGTACCGATGTATCGGCCTGCATTGGCACTGCCCCGAGCGCGGTGCCCAGCAGCACCAAGCAGACACCAATTGCAGATATAACGCGTGTCATTCTCATACATCGATTGTGCGCCATGCAGCGAGGAATGTCAAACAGGGCAATTGCCCAAGGATCACTGGTCTATGTAGCGCCTAGGCCCTGCAACTTACCGCAGCTTGCTATACTGTCCTGTCGATGGAATATTTGCCAGGCTCAACCTCTCGTCGGTCTCGGCCCACCAGCGCCAAGGCCAAAAATTGGCTGCCATCAACTAGTCTATTCATCCTCAAATATCCTCACCAATCACTTCCCTCCACCTCTGTTAATCTCTGTTCAAGCTATACCGCTTATGCTGTGATATTGCAAATGGTTATGCTATACTCACAGGCAATACCCAACGGCTAATCAGCGAGGTGAGGAGTATAGCAGAAGTGAGACGATATTGGACGGATTTTCGGTTTGCAAGCGTGGCAGCAGTGGTGGTACTGGCAGTTGGCTTTGTGCAGCTGCACCAGGTGGCAATGGCCGAGCCCGCCACGAATTCTGGCTCCAACTCATCCACCAAAAAAGACGACAAGCCCGACATCTGCGACCCCAACACGATGCGCTTCAAGACTACAGCGCTGAGTTCCCCAACCGACAAAGCCCGTGCTGCCAAGGCCCTGGCCAACCTCCGCGGCCTCATGCAGCCCATCCGCAACGCCGGCGATGGCAGCACCATCACCGCTGCCAAGCAATACGGCACCGACTACACTGGCGAGATAAAAGGCTCGTTCCAGCTCAAGAACAGTGGTAGCTATGCCACTGGCAACCCCACACCTCTCTCTGTCACCTCACCATCATCAGTGCCAGGCACCTACCGCGGCAAAGTCTCGGGCAAAGCGCCCACCGGTGGCAGCCGCGTCGTTAAGGCCTTCCGCGCTACCGATGCCGAGTACGAGCAAGGCAAGGTTACTCCTGCCCAGGTGCAGAGTGATGGCAGCTGGACGCTCGACCTCTCGCCAGTCGATGGCAGCATTGGCGGCGAGTGGCGCTTCCGTCTCTACGATGCCAGTAGCGGCCAACCCCTCGGCGAGAGCTGGCCACGCGTCACGGAGTACCAAAATGTCGAGATCCAATCCTACGTGATTACCGACCAAACCTACCTCGTTGCCAAGCAAGCTGCCAACACCAATCGCACCTTTAGCTTCCCCGGCACCGAGAAGGGCCACAAGATGCTGCGTCTGGTGGATACGCGCAGCAACAAGATCCTCGCCGAGTACTTCCAGCCACAGCTGGCGGGGCTGATCCGCTCGTACGAGTTCTCGCCTGGCCAGGATGGTTACGGCACTCATCGCGTGCACTATTCATTTATGTACGATCAGTCGCTGGCGCTGCTCGTGGCGGTTGGTGCGGGCGATAAAGCGATGGCAGACCAGCTCGTCAATGGCTTCAAGACCATCCAGATCAAATCCGGTCGGTCGCGTGGTGCCTTCCCTTCCAGCGCCCACCAGCTCGACCCTAGCAACCAACAGGCGCGCTATTATACCGGCGGTGTCGCCTTCGTCCTCTACGCACTAATCCGTTACCAAGAGAAGTTTGGTGATATCAATGGCGTCAGTAGCATGGTGCGCTCTGCTCTAGCCTGGGTCAAGACCAAGAAAAGCACATCCGGCCCCGGTGCTGGCCTCTACCGCGGTGGTACAAATATCAATGATGACGATAACAATAAGCAATTCGAGATCGCCTGGCACTCCACCGAGCACAACACCGACCTCTGGCACGTGTATGAGCGAGCCTCGCAAGTCTACGGTGACGCTAGCTACCGCCAGGAAGCCGACAGCCTAGCCAAAGTGATTATGGAGAAACTGTGGAACAAAGCCGAGAATCGCTTCGACCAAGGGCTTGACGACCACGCCAAAGCGCTGGACACCTCCAGCTGGGGCTCTATCTTCCTCAACGCAATTGGTGAGTACGACAAAGCCAAAGTCTCGCTAGCCTACACACGCAACTTTGCCATGAGCCGTGCCGGGTCTCAGGGTTACACTCCATACCTCACCGGCACGTACACCCCCACCGTCTGGTTTGAAGGGACATTCGGCGTCACCCAGGCCTACAACGTCGCGGGCAACAAAGACGAAGTTGCTGCCAGCGCCCAGCGAACGTACCGCTCCCAAGGGGCGAATGGTGCCTGGCCCTACGTTACCAATGTCGACGAAGCCAACCAGATGACGAATGCTTACTCCGTCGCCTCGACCGCGTGGTACTTGCTGGCCACTGCCTACCCCGATGCCATTTGGTCGGAATGCCGCACCGACAAAAAGCCCGATGAGAAGAAGCAGCCACCAATGGTGCGCCACATCGGCAAGGTCACCCTAGACAAGTTCCTCGCTGGCGAAGACAAGCCACTGTGGGTCTTCATACTTATCTCACTGCTCGCTCTCTTGGTTGGCATTGCCGCGCTTATTCTCTACCTTATCCGGCGTTATCGCGCTAAGAATGCTGCCGCCACGCAGCTGGGTAGCAAAGATAGCAACACCCCTCCTGGTGGGCCACCAAGCCCGAGTGGTGGTAGCGGCACACCCCCTCCGCCAAGTAGTTCGTCAGCCCTAAGTAGCCCATCAGCCAGCAGCGGCCTAGGCGGCCTCGCAATGGGCGCCCCACCACGCACCACTACCCCGCCGCCACGCCGCCCTGGCACAGCACCTAGCCGCGGCACCTCCATCGCCGTCCAGAGCGGCACCTCGCACCCCACATCACCGCGACCCGCGCCAAGCAGTCCACCACCACGACCACCAAGTGTATCGGGTTAGCTCACAGCGATGAGCGTGCAAAAACCACCAGATCTTGCTGGTGGTTTTGTTTTGCGTAAACGGGCTCTCGTGACCATACTGCGGCAGTCTATAGTCTCCCCTTCTAGCATTTCTCTGCTCACACTGCACGCGCTAGCTTTTGCATTGCAGCAAGGATGTTTTTGTATTCATCACGCGCATTAGCAATCAGACCTTACCAATTATCGCTTGAGCCAGATTCAGCCCAAAATAATGAGCGTTTTGCTATTTCTGTGCTTATATCATAGCTAACACGCTTATTGTACAAATCGTGCACGATAGTACACAACTAGCCTATCTATGCGCTACTGCAATCCCACACTCACCTCGCACGAGTATAGTATGCGAGGTGCATAGCCCCAGCTACCACCCTAATCCAGCTTCACCCCTGGGTATACCGCCCGCGTCGTCTCGTCGACGTCGCTTTTGAGCTGTGGGAATGGTACACCTTCGCGCGCTGTCACACCTTCGAAGATCCAGAAGACGCGCTCGCTAAAGCCCCAGCCACAAGCTGGCGGCATGCCGTATTCCAGCATCTCCACAAAGTCAATATCCAGCATCATGGCTTCCTCGTCGCCCGCGTCGCGCATCTGCTGCTGCTCCACAAAGCGGTTCAGCTGGTCGATCGGGTCGTTCAGCTCACTAAAGCCGTTGCCAAGCTCGCTGCCGGCAATCACCGGCTGGAAACGCTCCACCGTCTGCGGGTTATCCGGGTTAGTCTTAGACAGCGGGCTGATGAACTTCGGCGTATTAACCAGCCAGACCGGCCCAGCCACGCCTTTACGGATATTCTTCCACAGTTTATCGATGCCGCGCGGGATGGAATCGGTCTTTTCTACCTCCAGGCCATGTTCTTTCAGCTTAGCAGCGACTTCCTCGATTGTGGTATTATACACATCAATATGATAATGCTTATGGATCACCTCGGCATAGTCCCACACCTGCCACTGGCCGCTCATATCGACTTCAAACTCGCCCAGGGTAAACTGCAGCGTGCCAAACGTCCGCTCCAGCACATACTTGTACATGTCCTCCATAAAGCGCATGCCCTGCTGCCAGTCCCAGTAGGCGGCGTACCACTCCATGGCGATGTGCTCGGGCAGGTGCTCGTCAGAATAATTCTCGTTGCGAAAGCGCGGGCCAATATCGTACACCTTCTCAAACCCGGCCCCCAGCAGGCGCTTGAGCGGCAGCTCGTGACTAATCCGCAGGTAAAACTGCTGGTTATCCAGCGCATCCATGTGGGTCACAAACGGGTTGGCATCCGCCCCACCGGTGGTGTGTTCCAGCACCGGCACGTTGACCTCAGTAAAGCCGTGTTGATTGAGGTAATCGCGCGTCGCCTGCCAAAACACGCTGCGGCGATAAAAGCGCTGGCGCACCGCCGGGTTAACGTTCATATCCACATAGCGGCGGCGAAACCGCTCTTCTTTATTTTCGAGCTTTTCTGGCATTGGCCGCAGGGCTTTGGTGAGTAACCGTAAATCACGTACCCCAACCGAAATCTCACCCGTCTTCGTCCGCAGCACCGTGCCAGTCGCCTCCACAAAGTCACCGGTATCGAGCAGCTTGAGCTGCTTCATGCCGAGAATGCCGCGCGGAGCGTCGAGCTCTGCCATTATGTCGCGCTGCAGATAGAGCTGCACTGCGCCGCTCGCGTCTTGCAGCTTGATGAAGGCCAATTTGCCAAAACTGCGAATAGACAGCACACGCCCCGCCACCGATACCTCTTGGCCAGCCAGTTCGTCGTACTGCGTCACCACTGTCGCACAGTCGTGTGTGCGCTCAGTGTGTGCTGGGTAGGGGTTGATACCTAGCTCGCGCAAAGCAGTTAATTTTCGTAATCGTTCGTCTCGGTAGTCTTGTAATGTCGCCATAATTGCTTGCTATTATAGCGGAGAATGGGATGGTTGTCGACTAGAGAGACGGCTTAATGGCTCCACTCTACCAAGTTCTTAGAGAAGTGCGGCACTTAGCAGCTAATCTCTCTCCTATTTTGATTGCGAAGAAGTGGTCTGTGGTGGCGGTGCACATGCAATTGCTTCTGCACCAGGGCCAGCTGCAGTCGTCGAGGCCTGTGTCTTTGCACCCGTACGCCCGATGTGGGGTGATGTCGTCATATTCCAGCCACCCTTGCCAGTCTTGCTTGGGCCAGTTGCAATGGCAATTGGTACCTGGTGCGCCCCTCTCTTTGCATTCGATGAATACACCAGTGTCGCTTGCGTCCGTTCTTGTTCACCCGTCGAGAATTTTACCATAGTGAGTCGTGTTGTGCTGCCATCAGGGTTTGTGATGGTTGTTTGTGGCTTCTCTGCCGTCACAGATATCTCTTGGCGGGTTGTATCGCGGCAATGCGTCTCGCCAGTAGCCGGGTCGGTCACAAAGGGGCTCTCTGCATACTCTGCCAACTCACCAGAGGTAGGGTGCGCCACCGCGACCAGGGTTTTCTCGCCATGATGGTAGTGCTGATGACCAAGATAGCCACCACCAATCAGCGCTGCCGCAGCTGCCGTCAGTGCAGTGAGCCGCCGCAGCGCTAAGGGTGTATCGTGCTGAGATTTCGGCTGATTATGCTCATGGTTTAGCCAATTATGTGTATGCTTCTTGTGGGAGTAACGTGCGTGTCGTGGTGTGTATCGAGCCATCGTCGGTCTCCTTGGGCTGTTATGGTTGATCCTCTATCATAGCATAACATAGACAATAATGCAATGATGGTGAGTTGCTTATGGTTGAGGATGGTTCTTGCACATTGCCCGCAGATTGAGCACTATTAGACTAGGATTTTTGCGTATATATGCGCCTCTCTCATGCCAAAACCAAAGGTCAGCCACTCACCGCCACTCACAATGAGCTTTCTCGTGTCATCAAGCAAATGCAATAGGAGAAAGGCAAACGCACACCATAAATAAACCACAAGAGCTAGAGACATGCGCCACGCGTGAATCAACCCCTACTACCTCTGCCAGTACTAATAAAAAACCGAGCAGCTCTCACTGCTCGGCCTATTATCTTGAGACACGCTTATTGCACCTGCTGGATGGTGTAGGTAATCTCGCCCTTGGGGGTGGTGATTGTTACCTGCTCGCCCGCGCGGTGGCCCAGCAAGGCTTGGCCAAGCGGCGATTCGTCGCTAATCTTGTTCTCCAGCGGGTCGGCCTCAACTGGGCCTACCACAGTATAGGTCTTTTCTAACCCAGCATCCGAGGAGAGAGAGACGATACTACCCAGGTGAATAGTGCCAGTACTTGGGGCAGTAATCTGCTCGGCATTGAGCAAGATCTCCTCGATCTCGGCAATGCGCGTCTCCACCACACCCTGCTCTTCGCGTGCGCTGTCGTACTCGGCGTTTTCACTCAGGTCGCCGTAGTCACGGGCCTCAGCAATCTTCTCGGCAATCTCGCCGCGGCGGCCCTTCAGCTCTTCCAGCTCTGCCTCGAGTTCTTGGCGGCCAGCATCAGTAATCTGGTAAGTTTTTTTCATTATCTTCATACTCCTTTCTTGCAAAGTCGGTGAGGCATGCCAGGGGCATGGCTATGCCTTGCGACAAGCTCCGCAATGGTTACCCAGTGTAGCAAGCAATTGGCTTGTCGTCAAGCGCTGCTGCTTGCCCGTCCGACGATCTACGACCTCCCACTCCTCTGCCTCGAGCAGCCGATCGCTCACCGTGACGCGGGTTGGCATGCCGAGTAACTCTGCGTCGGCGAATTTCTCCCCAGGGCGGGCGGCGCGGTCATCATACAACACGCTGATGCCAGCCTGCTGCAGTGTATCGTAGAGCTCGTCTGCCGCTGCGACCGATTCCTTGCCAATCTGCACCAGGTGTACACGGGCTGGCGCTATTTCTTCTGGCCACACCAGGCCCTTGTCGTCGGCGAATTTCTCTACAATCACGCCCATCACGCGGGTGATGCCGATGCCGTAGCTGCCCATGTAGGCGTGGTGCTGGCGGCCATCCTCGCCGGTAAAGACCAGGCCCATTTCCTCTGATTTTTGGGTACCAAAGTTGAAGATATTGCCCACCTCAGCCGTCTTGACGCGCTCAAGCTCGCTCTTATCAATGCCAAGCTCAATTATAGCTTCGTCCACCACTTCTTCGTTGATTGCCAGATTGCGGCCGCGGTGCAGGTAGATGTAGTCCTCACCCGCCGCGCAGATCGTCTGGAATTCGTGGCTAAACTTGGTAAAGGCCCCGCCGCTGGCAAAGGTGACGTAGGTGTCATCCCCCAGGCCAAAGCGGTGGTAGCAGCGCTTATAGGCCTCGATAACCGCTTGGTAGTAGGCCTCCAGGTCTTCCTTACTGGCGTGGATGCTATACATATCCTTCATGATAAACTCACGCCCACGCATGATGCCACTCTTGGCGCGCAGCTCGTTGCGGAGTTTGTTCTGGAATTGGTAGACGCTGATGGGCAGGTCTTTGTAACTCTTCAGGTAGCTGCGCAGGAGCTCGATAATCGGCTCCTCGTGCGTCCAGCCAAAGCCGACCTCGGTGCCATCCTGCAGGCGCGACTTGAACCACACGTCGACCAGCTCATCGCTCCAGCGGCCAGTCTCCTGCCAGAGCTCCTGGCGCTGCAGGGTGCTCATCAGCAGTTCCTGGCTGCTGATGCGGTTCATTTCTTCGCGGACGATTTGCTTGATGTTCTCCAGCACGGCCAGGCCCAGCGGCGTGTAGGAATAGACGCCAGCCATCGTCTTGTGCACGTAGCCCGCGCGAATCAGCAGCTGGGCGTTGTGCGCCACCTCATCGGCGGGGGCTTGTTTGCGGGTACGGGTAAAGGTGTGTGATAATCGCATAATCTCTCTTATAGTAACACAAGATTGGCAAAAGTGGCATGCGGCTGCCAGGCTGAATGCTCATAACCTCATCTCGAAGCCAACCGCTGGCGCAATAGCTCACCAAACCGAAAATGTTCCGGCCAGATAGAATGGTGGTGCTTTTCCGTATGTTTGGTTGCTGGCCTCCAGATATTTTCTTGTTCGATGAGCTCCTGCGCCAGTGGAGAGACACCGAGAAAGAGGGGTTAGGATTGGTACAGGAGAAAAGATATCGACACAAAAATAAGGTTTCTGAGTTGCGCTCGCTAGCCAGCTCTTCCCTACCCCACCATAAAGACAAACATCGCCAAAAATGCAATCGCATTCTTGACCATATGAATGAGAATGCCGGGCCATATTGTGCCAGTCGTCTGACGCAGTGCCACTAGCACGATGCTGAGAATCGCGACATCGATGCCAACGTTGAGCTGGCCGTGCACATAGCCAAAGAGCCCACTCACCACCACTGTAATGAGCCACAGCGGCATGTGCGCAGCGTGGAGTTTGCTATACAAATAACCACGAAACACCAGCTCCTCGGCCACTGGTGCTACCACCACCAACATTGCAAAGGCGAGCAAGCGCTCTGCGCCATAGAGCTGCTTGAAACCGAGATTTTGTGCCTGAGTCGCGTCAAAGCCAGGCAGCCACTGCTTGGCCGCCGCCAGTGCGATCATCGATAGCACAATGTAGATAATGAAGCCAACTAGCGCCCAGCCAAAGTCGCGCCACTGCAGCGAGCGCCGCCACCCAAGCTGGCGCCAGGTGGTGCGAAAGCTCGCTGGCGCCTTGGGCCGTGCGCGCCACACAAGCCACGGCAGACCAATCAGCAGCGCCAATGCCACCACATAAACCGCCGTTTGCATCATAATGAGCGGCAAGACCGGCACCGACTCCTGGCCATGAAAGAGAAGGTAGAGTACTGCGCTGCAGAGTAGCCCTGCCCCCATAAAGCTCAGCCAGACCCACAGCGGCCAACCGAGCCACGAGGCAACGCGCAGCAGGCTCTGGCGTGGCGTGAGCGGCGTCTTGGGCCGGGAGGGGTGAGCGGCTTTGGGGCGGAGAGCAACGCGTATCATGAAGCGAGTTCCTTATGCATTACCATGACGCGATTGAGCAACCATAGCTCCCTGCGCTGCAACCCTCCACGATAACGCTCTGCCCTACTACACTGCATAGCCTGCATCAGTGCACCAACTTCCCTATATCAGCAATCGTCACGAGCACAATTAAGCCAAGCAAACACAAGAAACCAGCCGCTTGGATATTCTCTTCCATCTGCTTGCTGAGTGGTTTGCGCAGCAGGCGGAAGATCGCCATCACTGTCCAGCGACCACCATCAAGCGCAGGGATGGGCAAGATATTCATCACTGCCAGCGATAACGCAATAATCGCCGTCAGCAGCAACACATGCACCACGCCAGCCTGCCCCGCCGCTGGGAAGATAATGGCAAAGATCCCCACCGGGCCAGCCACGGCATTGCCCACCTGCGAGAGATTTTGCTTGGCCTGCTGGCTCGTCGCGCTGTCGCTACTAAACTGCTGCACCAGACTGGTGGCGAGATTTACCACCATATCACCCAGGCCCTGGAGCGTCACTCCAGTAAGCTGCGCTGTCGTCACCACACCGACAATTGGTGCCGACCAGGTGGCGCGGATCGTATCTTGCTGCTTGGTGAGCTCTGCCCCTAGGTAGCCTTTGCGATCGGGATTATCTTTGCGCAGCGCCACCATGGCAGTGGCTTGCTTATCACCGCGGGTGTACACTACGGGTACGGTTTCGCCCTTGTGCTGGCTCGCGAAGTGCGCTAGGTCGGTCGTGCTGCGCACCGTTTGCCCAGCCAGCTGGTTAATTGCATCACCCTGGCGGAGGCCTGCCTTGGCGGCGGGCAAGCCAGGAGTGAGCGCGCCAAGCTGCACTGGGTGGTTGCTCACCACTGCGTCGCTTGGTAGGTAAAATTGGTTGTCGATCATCTTAGGCAAGCCCACCCAGGCGAGGCCAGTGAGGAGCACCACTGCGGTCAGCCAGTTGACGGTCACGCCAGCCAGCAATATCTTGGTCTTTTGCCAAAAGGTTGCTGCGCCATAATCACCAGGCTGATCGGCCGCATCGTGCTCGCCCTGCAGCTTAACAAAGCCACCCAGCGGCAGCCAGTTGAGCGAGAAGCGAACATTCTCGCCCAGAATACTTTTTTTGATCACCTTGCTATAGGCCCGTGGCGGAAAGCCAATACCAAACTCCTCCACCACCACACCATTGCGCCGCGCCACAATACCATGGCCCAGCTCGTGCGTTGCCACCAGTAGCGTCAGTGCGATGACTCCAATAATAATACCAATCACTATTTCCATATTCCTCCTTCGTTATCCTCCAAAGCGTCGCTGCCGCCGGGCGTATTCGGCCAGCAGAGCATCAACGTCGGCGTGTGTCATATCTGGCCATGGCTTATCCAAGAACAGCAGCTCGCTATAGGCGCTGCGCCACAGCATGAAGTTGCTCAGCCGCTGCTCACCACTGGTGCGAACGATCAAATCACACGGCGGCACATCTGGTGTATACAAAAATTGCTCAAAGATCTGGGCCGTTACCTTCTTGTGGACAGAAAGCGTTTTGCGCAAGCGATTGACCGCGTCGATAATCTCCTGCTGCCCACCATAATTAAATGACAGCACCATCGTACCCTGCCGCAAATCCTTGGTGGCAGCCTCAGCAGCATCGATCGCCTTCTTGACCCGCCGGCTTAGGCGCAGGCGCGTCCCTGCCACGCGGATGCGCACCTCATGCTCGATGAAGATCGGCAGATCGCGCTCTAACATCGTTACCAGCAGATTCATTAAGTGCTTGACCTCTGGGCCGCTACGATGCCAGTTCTCGGTGCTAAAGATATAGGCGCTGACATAGGGCACACCACGCTCGATGGTGGTAAGGGCAATATCGCGCAGTTTCTCGTAGCCAGCACTGTGCCCCTCTTGAGCCGAGAGGCCACGCTGCTTGGCCCAGCGCCGATTGCCATCAACAATATAGCCCACATGCTGCGGCAAGTGCGTGGTGTCACTCATGCGTGGCTCCGTGATGGGCGGTTGGTTGCGTACGTCGGCAGAGAGAATGTCATTAAATTGTCAAAATATCCTTCTCTTTAGCGGCAAAGGCGGCTTCTATCGTGGCTTGGTGCTGCGCCATGAGACGATCGATCTCCTTCTCCACTGCCTTCACGTCATCTTCACTCAGCTCTTTGGCTTCTTTGCGGCGTTTGGCGTCCTTCAGGGCATCTTGGCGCACCCCGCGCAGGGCAATGCGTGCTTCTTCTACCTTCTCGCTGGCTTGCTTGACCAATTGCTTGCGGCGCTCCTCTGTGAGCGGTGGCACTGGCACGCGGACGACGTGGCCATCGTCGCTGGGGTTAAGGCCAAGGGCTTGATCGGCCCGGATGGCGCTGGCGATTTTTTGCAAATTAGCTGGGTCAAATGGCGTGATCTGCAGCAGCGTTGCCTCTGGTGCCGTCACGTTGGCCACTTGGTTGAGTGGTATACTGGTGCCATACGCCTCGACCATAATGCCATCCAGCATACTCGCATGAGCCCGGCCGGTGCGGATCTTCCCCAGGCGCTCCTCCAGGTGCTCTAGCACGTGGTTCATCTTTTCTTCGTAGGGGGTGGTATCAAACATCGCGATCTCCTTCTTGGTTTTCCTTTATTGTACCATTATTTGCTGGGGTGTGAGGAGAGTTTACATAAAAAACGAGTGGCACATTTCTCATGCCACTCGCTACGCAAAAGTTTACTCTCTTGTGACTACTCCGTCACGCCCAGCTCAATCCGCTTGAACTGGCTAACGCGGACATTCTCGCCACGCAGTGCCACCTGCTCTTTGATGAGCTGGCCAACCGTCTTGCTGTCGTCGAGCACAAAGGCTTGCTCGGCCAAGACCTGCTCGGCGAAGTGCTTCTTGAGCTGCCCTTCGACGATTTGATCGCGCATTGCCTCAGGCTTGCTTGCCAAAGCATCACTGGCGAGAAACTCCTGCTTCTTGACGTCATATACCTCAGCTGGGATGTCGTCCATCGTAGCATAGCGCGGGTTCATCGCAGCAACCTGCATAGCAATCTGGTGCGCAAACTCTTTAAACTCAGGCAGGCGGGCCACAAAGTCTGTCTCGCAGTTGACCTCGACCACCACACCGATCCGACCACTGTGGACATAGCTCTCGATCAACCCTTCACGGGTCTCGCGGTCGCCCTTTTTCTCCGCTTTGGTCAGGCCTTTTTTGCGCAAAGCATTGAGTGCTGAGTCGAAGTCACCTTCGGCCTCCACCAGCGCCTTCTTGGCATCGGTCAGGCCAATGCCAGTCAGTTCTTTGAGCTTCTTGATGTCGTCAATCGTCACTGCCATGGTTAGTTCTCCTCCTTCGTTGCCTTGCCCCCGTTGACTGCTGCACTGAAGTAATCAAGCATCAGCTGCAGGCTCTTGATCGCATCATCGTTGGCGGGGATAGGATAATCAACCAAGTCGGGGTTGGCGTTGGTGTCAACAATACCGATCACTGGCACACCCAGCGTCTTGGCCTCACGCAAAGCGTTGTTGTCGGCCAAGATGTCGAGCACCAGCACCAGGCCGGGCTTGCCATTGAGGTCTTTGATACCACCGTATTTGAAGTTGAGGCTGTCGATCTCTTCTTGGTAGCGCTGGACTTCTAGCTTGTTATAGCGCTTCTCGAGGTCGCCACTGGCCATGCGGCGCTCCAAATCCTTGAGCTTCTTGATCTGCGCTGTGGTGGTCGTCACATTGGTGAGCATCCCACCAACCCAGCGGTTGGTCACATATGGCTGGCCAACTGCCTCGGCCGCTTGGCGTGTGATGTCCTTCGCCTGCTTCTTGGTGCCAACGAAGAGGACTTGCTTGCCGCTTGCCACTGTCTTGCTAATGATGGGCAGCGCCACATTCAGTGCCTCGACCGTCTTGGCCAGGTCGATGATGTGGCTATCTTGCCGCTTACTATGAATATATGGTGCCATCTTCGGATGCCACCGGCTGGTCTTGTGCCCAAAATGAGCACCGGCTTCAAACAAAGCCTTGATATCTGCCTGCACGGCCATATCGCATTACTCCTTTTTGCCTTGCCCCACACGGTATGGAGTGGTGTGGAGCTGTGTCGTTATGGTTAGTTACGAGATAATTATAGCATACTATGCGTTATTCTCATAGGTATGGCTGCATTTTCTCATACAAGAAAGCTGTTAATATTCTAGACCGCTATTGATGTGCGCGTCTGCTTTTGTATGTGCTTTGGCAATATCGACTGCTGGTAAATAACCAGCCCATACCGCGGTACGCATTGCATCAAGCGATGGCAGCTTACCATTTTGGAACATTGAGAAGTGTAGTGTTGGATCATCATGCCAATCATTCTCCTGCGAAAAACCTTGCACTGCACGCTCCATCGCATAATCAGCCGAGTTCATATGACTAATCATACCGACACCCAAAGACTCCGCAAGAGCAGTATAGCGCTGCACAAACGCATCATTCTGCCCAATTGTCGTATACTCGCGCACGCCAAGACGTTCTTCCGTCATGCGGAGTGCTGCTTCGCGGACAATCGCCTCATTGCTATATCCATCAGGGGTGATCCCATATTCAACAACGAGCTGAGCAATCGCTTGCTTCTGCTTGTTCGTATAGTCATCTCGCGCGACATACTTACACCCCTCGCTGTCCTCGGCAATAATGCTACCATCCTCTATATCTTCAACTGGTTCGACAACAAGTGCGCCAGATAACACGAGAACTTCGCCAGGGCTACGCGTAAAGTATGTATCTGAACTATTCATCGATACAGGCAAGCCATTTCTATCAATCATCTCTTGCATATTGGTCACAATAAGCTTGTTGCTCTGATTCCATGCCCCATACGAATGCGATGCAACCTGCCCGTTTGGCGTAAAGTGTAGCGAAGAACGTGCATAAGGCTGCGCACTATCAGTGTGTGCAGCAAGTGGTCGCAAAATGACATTACCCTCATCATCACGCTCAACCCTATGTGATGTTGAGTGGACAAGCGCAACTTCGCTTGCACCCAGCATCTCAGAACCCTCAAAGGCTCGACTCTCCTGACGTGTCGCCCATCCTCGAGCAAGCGTAATCTCCACTTCTCGTTGCTGGGCTTCGAGTGTTTGATACAACATATTTAGCTTTCGATCAAGCAACTGCATAGCCGTGATGTCACCACAATACGCCGCAACCACCAATGCCAATCCATCAGTATTAGATGATTCTTCTGCTGGGTCGTTATTCTCATCGAAGGCAACCGCAGCAATCATCTCATCTGTCAAGCGTTGTATTCGTGGTGTACTGATGTCGCCTCGGCGCAAATTGTCCTCATATCGACCAATCAAGAACTGCTCATCAATGTCACCAATAATCCTCTCGCACAGTCTCATTACTCCCTCTGGTGTTGTCGTTGCAACTAAGCAACTGTTTTCATCGAGCTTCCGTGTAGAATACTGCTCAATCTGTTGCGTGGCAGCTTCTTGATTGGCAGATGGCAGTGGATCCTTATACGTTTGGTCGGTATACACTGCATGTGGTAACTGTGGTGCCTCGCCACTATTGCGAAAGCAGAACCGCAGCCCATCTACCTCATACGTTGGCCGAATACCATCACCAAGATATTCTTTGCTAAGTTTAGTCCGTATATAGATTTCTTCGCTGGGGATGTGTCTTTGCTCACTCTGCTCATTATAAGCCAACATAACGGGCGCCTTCTCTGGTTCACTCTGCTCGTGATGGTCTGACAATGTTATACGTTCTGAGGCATGTGACATATACTATTCTCCTTATCTGATACTGATATAATACCACTTTCTCAACAGAATAGCTTAGTTTTATGGCTATCAAGGCATTGCTTTGACAACCCCCCACCCTCTCTGCTACAATATAGCGGTTATGAAAAGCAGTATTCACCCACAAACCTACCGCCCTGTCGTATTTAGCGATGATCAGGCGGGCTTTGCGTTTTTGACGCAGTCGACGGTCGCGACCGACGACACTATCACCTGGGAGGATGGCAACGAGTATCCGCTCGTCAAGGTCCATATCTCCAGCAAGTCTCACCCATTCTTCACTGGCGAGGAGAAGATTATCGACACCGAGGGTCGGGTCGACCGCTTCGAGGCACGCCGCAAAGCTGCCGAGGCACGCCGCGCCGCTCTGGCCAACAAAGCCAAGAAGCAAAACGCCAAAAAGGCTGCCAAAGCTGCTCAAGCCAGTGCTGGCAAAGACGATTTCGCTAAGGCTGCGTAACATATTTGTAGAGCAATGGTACAACGCTCACCCTTTTTCTAAAAGGGTGAGCTTTTGCTATATGCTAGCTTACCTGTACATCTACCTCTCAATCTTGATGAGAGGTTTTGTGCACCACACTAGCATACAGCAACATAGACGATAGTCTTAAGACCCCGCTATGTTGCTGTAATGATTGTTTATGCTTTTATCGTGCGTATGGAATGGAGGTGCTACTTCCCCCGAATAGGTCTATAGCCCCGCTTCCGTAGTCGCGCCTCGCCCAATCGCCCTGAAGCCTTTTTGGCCTGTTTCTCGATAACGTCTGCCATTATAATATCGTGCATTTTACACAGTTCAGTATAAAACCGCTCTGGATTGTCCTCTAGTGTCCAGGTGTGCTCATAGTTACCCGCATCGGGGCCTTGCCATACATACTCAGTTTCTCGTATAGTCTTGCCCTGCAAGACAGTTCTGATATCACTATGGTTTGGGTTGTTCGTTGCACCACCGACGTGCTCGCGGCGCACCCCAACTTGTGGCTCGCCCTGCTCACGTGTTGCAACAAAGCAGT
The DNA here is from genome assembly GCA_905373835.1 of Candidatus Saccharimonadota bacterium. Lineage (GTDB taxonomy): Bacteria > Patescibacteriota > Saccharimonadia > Saccharimonadales > Saccharimonadaceae > Saccharimonas. The sequence continues at coordinate 2,567 of CAJPUN010000006.1, read as the reverse complement.
TGCCGCCATCTCGAACAATCTTCACACTCATCGCTGGGTCATCAGTGCCCTCAAGCAGATAATCTTCAAGGATGCTTGGTCGAGTTATTTCGCCTGCTTCTTCTGTGGCATGCTCTTGCATCTCACCCAAGATTGCCGTCATCATGCTGTGTGCTTTTTCGCGCAGCTCATGCGCCTCGTTAGCCTCTAATGTTTCAGCCGCAGGTTCTTCTTGGGCAGATGTTGCTTCATCCTCTGATGATTGGTCTATTCCCTTTCGCGATGCAATAAATGTTTCGAGCTCCATTTTGAGCTGCAGTGCTTCATCACTTGCTGGGTCAATTTTTTCAATCGTTGGGAGAGACCGTTTTTTCTCGACCACTTGCGCGTCTACTGTATGGCCACTCTCCTCAGTCGAATCCTTGCGGCGCACTTCGGCCGTCACACGCTCATCCTCGCTGTGCGTCAAACGGAAGAATCTCACACCATCCTCTCCCACTACTGCACCAGTTGCACAGTTCTTGTCCCAGGCAAAGTCTTTCATGGTAGGCGCTGGCTGCGCTTCGCCAATCATATTTGCCGAGAGTTTAAAGAGTAGCACTGTACCGTTCTTCTGACGCTCCCCATTAGCGTTTGTCTGGTCCTTATCAAAGGTATCAAACGCTACTACAGCCGTATGTATTTCTACTGGTATACCATCTGCTTCATGAATAGTACTGTCATGAGGCGCAAAGAACTGAGCCGTTACCTCTACTGGCGACGGAAATGTCTTTTCCTTAGCTAACGTGTAGTCTGCAAAGCTCCAGTCAAAACGAATCTTGAACTGATCAAGAAAATTATCATCATTCAATGCTAATGTATCTATACTATACACCTCTGTGCTGTCTGGCTGGGCAAGCGCTGTTTGCAGCTCACCTGCCATGCGCTCTTGCTCACTCCTATCATAGGCTTGCTCCGTGAGATGCTTCGTATTATAATATTTCATCACTGATGACTGCTCGCCTTTGTTCATCGCTTTTGCTCCTGATTTTTGTTGACATTACCTAATACCACATAAGGTACTCTCTCTCTCTCTTAATTTGTCAAGCTATTATGCAATAATTGCATGTACAAGCAAAAATATCTGAATCCTCACACATATTCTCTTTTCTCCCAAAGCGATAAAGCGGTTATGTCCGTACAGAAACGGTAATTGCTTTGCAATTTCAGGATATCTAATAGCTCAAGAGATACCTCCGTGGTATAATCACTACTATATGCCCAGAATTTCTCTCGATATCGTTGCTCTGACAGCTGAGCGCGCTGCGCTCGAGCAGTTTCTTGCCCAGCCCGATGCGTATAGTGCACCCGATTTTACCGCCAAGAATAAGCGCTTTGCGGAGCTTGAGACCATCATTGCTACTGCTACCAAGCGTGCTACCGTGGAGCAGCAACTGGCCGAGGCGCGTCAGCTCGCTCAGGGCAACGATGAGCTCGCCGAGCTCGCCAAACTCGAGATCCCCGAGGACGAAGCCACTATTGCCCAGCTAGACGACGAACTCTTCATCCTCCTCACTCCTAAAGACCCCAATGACGAAAAAAACATCATCATGGAGATCCGGGCTGGCGCGGGCGGCGACGAAGCCTCGCTCTTTGCGGCCGAGCTCTACCGCATGTATCTGCGCTGGTGTGAGGCGCATGGTTACCGCACTGAGCTGCTGAGCGAGTCCGCCAACGACTCTGGTGGATACAAAGAAGTCATCTTCAAGATTTCGGGCGATGCACCCTACGCCAAACTCAAGTTTGAAGGTGGTGTGCACCGCGTCCAGCGCGTACCCGTTACCGAGAGCCAAGGGCGCATCCACACTAGCACTGCCACAGTAGCAGTCTTACCCGAAGCGGAAGAGACAGACATTACCATCAATCCCAATGACCTCCGCATCGATATCTACCGCTCGAGCGGCCATGGCGGGCAGAGCGTCAATACAACCGACTCAGCCGTGCGCATCACCCACCTCCCCACTGGTATGATCGTCACCAACCAAGACGAAAAGTCGCAGATCAAAAACCGCGAGAAGGCCATGAGTGTCCTACGCTCGCGCCTCCTCCAGCGCAAGATTGATGAAGAAAACGCCAAGCTTACCGCCGAACGCCGCGCTCTAGTGGGCACCGGCGACCGCAGCGAAAAGATCCGTACCTACAACTTCCCCCAAGACCGCATCACCGACCACCGCATCCGCTATAGCCGCAGCAACATCCCCGCTGCCCTCGGTGGCGATATCGACGACATTATCGAGCGCCTCCAAAGCTACGAACGCGAGCTGAAAGCGCAAGGGGCAGAGCAGTAACGCTTCGCTCTGCTACCTTTTCTCCCCCATCCTCCCCTCTATTTCTCTCGTTTTCTTCCTTCAAACCAGGCGAATTTCGAAATTCGCCTGGTTTACCCTGTTTTTTCTCTGTTAGCGTGGGTTCTTTTTTCTCTTCTTTTTATATATTCATATATATAATAGGAGAGATCGATATGGTTGGATATATGGATATATAAAGATAGAGAATAGTATAGATATATAGAGAAAGAGGAAGATAGATGAATAGAGATATAGATAGAG
>CAJPUN010000005.1 GCA_905373835.1 Candidatus Saccharimonadota bacterium | reverse complement strand
TGGCGCTACCAAGCGCAGTGTCTGGGTTTGGCCATAGGAGGGTAGGGTGAGGGTGTGGGTGTACATACTTGTCATATCTTATCACCTATCGATGATAGTAAGGTTGAAAGATGACTGCATGAAGGTAAGCCACTCTTATAAACTCTTCAGCTCGCTGTAGTAGACATATAATACCAGTTTTCCGCATCATGCTATTGATTCGGGTGCAAGGCTACCTTGAAGGTGTGTTTCTTACCAACACGCAAAATGTCACCGTTAGTAAGTGGTGTATCTTCGCTGGAAATTTTGGAGTCATTGATCTTCACGGCATTTTGCTTGATGAGCCGTCTGGCCTCGCCGCGACTTTTTGTGATGCTCAGTCGAACAATGATATCGATAATTGACTCATGGGCATCTACCTGAATGACGTCAATATCCTTAGTAAGATTCTTCTGACTCACCTCAGAGACCCATTGCTGCTCAGCATCAACGGCGGCGCTCGCTCCGTGGTACATTGACACTATCTCTCGGGCAAGATCCTTTTTGATATCGCGTGGGTTTTCTCCGTCGTTGAGTCGATTTTTAATTACAGCAATCTCACTCATAGGCAGGCGCGTACAATCCACAAAACACTGGTAAATACCCGCATCCGCCAGCTGCATGATTTTAAAGAACATATCTTTGGCATTTAGATTGAGACCCACACCGGTGCCAAGGCTTTTGCTCATTAATTTTTCGCCGGTTTCTGGGTTTTCGAGCAGTGTGGTTGTAATGACAAACTTTTCTTTCTGCTTGTAGCGCTTGAGCAATGTACGGCCAGCCAGCATATTGAATGTTTGGTCGGTGCCACCAATCTCTACATCAACATCCATTGCCACAGAATCGTAGCCCTGCATCAGCGGATAGAAGAACTCATGGACGAAGAGTGGCTTCTCGGCAGCGACTCGCTTTTTGAATGCATCGCGCTCTAGCATCTGCTGCACGGTAAAGTTGGAGGCAAGCTCCACAGAATCTTCAAATGTTAGCTTGGAGAGCCACTCCGAATTGAACTGGAATTCTATCGGGTTGTCGATATCGCTAAAGTCTAGAATCTTGCCAATTTGTGCCTTAAATGTCTGCAGGTTCTCCAGCACTTGTTCGCGTGTTAGCTGCACACGCATCGAAGTTTTATCGCTCGGATCACCGATCATGGCGGTAAAGTCGCCAATTAGCACAATAATCCGGTGGCCAAGAGCGTGGAACCGTTCGAGTATCAGATAATTTGTTGAGTGCCCAAGATGAACATAGTTCGCAGTTGGGTCAATACCAAGATAGAATGTGAGGCGGCGGCCACTTTGTAGCTCCTTTTTGAGACTATCTTTACTTGGAAGAATTTCGGCAACTGAGCGAGATAGCGCCTCATCAATCAAATATTCGTCGGTAATAACGTGGTGCGCTTGAGTATTCATGTATAGTATTTTACTACATACGAGAAGAGATAAAAACTAACACATCTGAGCTCACTTGTCGTGTGCCGCTGGAGTCCTATGATGTACGGTGTATCACAATTTGAAAGGGAACTGCGAGTGTGCAAATGTCTTGTTTATACATAGATGTATGACACCGCTTATGCTACTTATGCTACTGTTGATGGTAGTGCTAGATCTGAAGATACACTACAATAATACTATGAATCAAGAATGGAACGTTATAAGTCAAAAGAAGTTAGTCGACTCACCGTGGTACAAGCTCGATATTGAAACCGTCAGGCTCCCGTCAGGCAAAGTCCTCGATGATTATTACATCCGAGAAGGAATGAATGCCGTTTTGATCGTTCCACGCACTCATGAAGGCAAATTTTTACTGGTGCGTCAGTATAAACACGGAGCGCAGCAAAGTGTTATAGAATTTCCTGCGGGTAAGATTGATGCGGGTGAATCTGCTTTAATTGCTGCAAAAAGGGAATTATATGAAGAGACTGGAGGCACCTCCAGTCTTTTTGTAGAGGGACCTACATTTTTTGAGGACCCTACGAATAGCCGTGTCAAGATAGCGATCGTCTTTGCTGATAATGTCACTATAAAGCATAGGCAACATCTTGATGATAATGAGGATATTGAAGTAATACAGCCAATAACTGACGAGCTACGAACTATGCTCATGAATAATGAGCTATCTGTGGCAGCATCCGTAGCAGCAGGTTGGATAGCGCTAGAGAGGAGATGGTAACATGAAGAGACATAAGTCCGGGACAGTAAACCAGGTATTGAAAAAAGCAAACTGATGATTGAGGTGATTGATAAGGAATGAGGAGCAGGATGGAGACTGTTTATCGATGTGGCATCTAGACTGATATAACTTATAAAAGGGAAAATCAGAAGTTCTATATTAGTGCTATAATAGTCACAGAGTAGAAAGTAGGGGGTGAGGGTAGAAAATATGCGCAAGAAGAAACTAAGTGACAACGGCACACTAAGCCTTCGCACTATCGTCTTCCGTGGTATCCTCTATGTCATCATTATTCCAACAGCTGTTATATTTCTCCTCGTTGGTGGATTCTATCTCAAGGCTTATATTGAGGCGAATCAAGCTCAAGCAACAATGAAAACTTATTTACAAAACAAATATAATGAGGAATTCATCGTTGAGAAACCAGAGCGGAAGAGCAGTGGCCTCGGCGTAGAGGGAGTACTAGCTGCCAATGCTTACCCTATACGGGATCCTCATATACGATTTTCTGTAAACACCTCATCGAATGGCAATCAAGATAACTATCCAGGTGTAATATGGTCCCGCTCTCAGAATGATAAGTTAATAAAGGATCATATCATAAATAACTCGTGGGCGCAGACCGACATCACTGTCAGTCTTGCAGACAATACAGCACAGTCGCTGAGCGGTACACCTAAAACATACGAAGAAGCGATAGCGTCTTATGGAAAAGACATACACTACATAATAAGTGTTAATCGTAATACAAATCAATTGGCTGTCGATAACCGGGATCGGTACTATCTCATGAGCCTTATTAGATATATCAATCAGCAAAAAGTTGGCTACCGTATTATACATTACAGCATACATGATACGAAGATGGACGCAGACATAGTGTGCAATATACAGGTAGAAGGTACGCGTCTATTAGATGAAAAACAAGCCAATGAGTGCTTTAGAAAGTAAGGGGTGGGGACAGAAAACATGCACGAGAAAGAACCAGACGAGAATAATAGGCTAAGCTTTCGCACCATCCTCTTTCGTGGTATCCTCCGCGTTATCATTATTCCGACATGCGTCATACTTCTATTAACTGGTGCATTAATCGGTATATTTCATATTAAGTATCTTATAGAGGCTCATCAAGCTCAGGCTGAAATGCGCGCCTACCTAGAGAAAAAATATCACCAGCACTTCATTATCAAGAACTATCGAATTGAAGGAGGAGGATTCGCAAGAAGAGGCGGCAAAGTTGCAGATGCACATAGAGAGGGTAGTTCTTATACCTTTCGTGTTTTAGAGAAAGATCACCGGCTCTATCGCGATAACTACCTCTCGGCACTTTACAATGAGCAAGAAGAAAAAGATCTTACCAAGATGGTTAAAAAATTGTCTATACCTGCAGTAAAATATATGCCAGATATTACAATTGCTCCTGATGTAGCTGATGGGATACAGGGTACGCCAGCTTTTGCTGAGATGTTGCGAAAGTATGGGGACCATATTATATATGAAGTATCTATTGTTGTAGTAGGGGACCAGGTAAGAGAAGAAGATGTCCAAAACGTAAGAAGACTCATGGAGTATGCCCAATCAAAAAACCCGAGAAGTTATGCTGTGAGATATGTTGTAAATAGCAGAACTGAAGATGCACGATATATTTGTCAGGAGTATGGAGGTATAAGCGAGAAAACGGCGCAAGAAACTTCTAAGGATTGCTTTAAAAAGAGTAAGGGAAGGATATAGTCAATAAATCTTTAAAAGAAATCATGAAGGAAGTACCTAAAAACCAATCGCCTTGAGCGTAAACCTCTCTCATACCTTGACAGCTCATCAAAGCTACAGCTTGCAGAATAAGAAGAATAACTCAATAGTTCTGCATTTGTGCTATAATAGTCGCGTAGCCAAAAATAGGGATCCTGAGAGCAGAAAATATGCACAAGCAAAAACCAAACGATAACAGTAAACTAAGCTTTCCCACTATCGTCTTCCGTGGTGTCCTCTATGTCATCATTATTCCAACAACTATTATGCTTCTCCTCGTTAGTGGATTTTATCTTAAGTTAGATATCGAGGCTGGCCAAGCTCAAGCGACAATGAAGACGTATTTACGTAACAAGTATAAAGAAGAATTTGTTGTCGAGAAACCAATACGAAACGGAAGTGGGTTCGCGGTGCGGGGGTGGTTTGAGGCGGTAGCTTATCCTGTGGCGAACAAAAAACTTCCCTTTAAGGTGATGATGTCACTTTCAGACCCATGGGATGATTATGTAGATACACTATGGGGCATGCAAGAAATGGCAAGAATAAAACCGATGGTCGATAAAATAATGACTGGATCGTACGTGTTTACTGTGGATATAGCAACAGGCAAAATTGGCAATGCTGTTACAGACACTAAGGCTTTGCCGTTATTTCAAGAGGTAGCACATAAGCATAGCCAAAGTATACTCTATAAGCTAGAAGTAACCGCGCAAAACGATGCTTCTTCGTTGATGCACTATGAGCGAGTCAAGCAGTTGTTGCAGATTATTAAGGATGTTCCTGCTAAGACTAAACTGATATACCGATGGTACGAAAATGGTACTAAACACGTCATAGTGCTCTTAGAAGATGAAATAGCAAAAATACTTCACGAAAACCAGGATATTCGTATATATGATAAAGAAATAATTAAGGAGAAAAAATGAATTTGAAAGTTGAGCAGTATCTTGCCTTGTCATCGCTTGCTTATCAAGTAATACCAAATAGTTTGTTAGATGATGCATCAAAACAAACCCTTGAAGAGATTGTCTCTCACTTGACCGCGAGAACTAACTTGCTTGAACTTAAACCACTCTCCTCCCTCGCATCCTGGCACCTCATTAACGCCACAACCACTTCATCTGGTATGTCGGCTATTGCTGTGCAAGATCCAGCCACCAAGGACATTGTCTTTGCCTACCGCGGGACAGATATTGATAAGAATATCTGGGAAGCGATGAAAGATATTGAGTCGGATATTGCGATTGCATCGAGTGGGAATGTTTTTGTGCAGGATGGGCTGAACCAATTCCACGATGCCCACACCTTCTATACCGAGACGATCAAGAAAGTTGGTGGCGGTGCTCATGTAGGTGCCAAGAGCTTTACTGGCCATTCATTCGGTGGTAGGTTAGATGGTTTGGGCTACTTTCTCAATATTGGTGCTTAGGCAAAATACTAGCCTTCATAATTTCCTAGAGGAAGAATAAGAAGCGAGAAATAATAAATGGGCCGATACGAGCGCGTCGCCTCAGCAGAAGTCTCTTTAAGCTAGCTTTCATCTCCCTCCTGCACAATACCATACATGAAAACAGCAACCATGACCCAATCAGCCGCAGTGGTAGAGACGCCTGCTGCGCCGGTGCTGCGTGCGCTTAATCCGCGGACGCTCAGTATCGATATTGTGCTGCCAGTGCTTAATGAGGTGCATGTTATTGCGCGCTCGGTGAGCACGTTGCACGCGTATTTATCACAACATATGTCTCATCGCTGGCGCATTATCATTGCCGACATGGCAGCACGGACGGCACAGCAGAGGCGGCGCACCAATTGGCAGTGCGTTATCCCGAGGTACAGCTCACTCAGCTTGCCGAGAAAGGCCGTGGCCGGGCTCTCAAGCAAGCTTGGCTACAGAGCTCGGCCGATATTCTGGCCTATATGGATATCGACCTCTCCACCAATTTAGACAGCTTCGTGCCGATGATCACCCCGCTGATTATGGGTGAGGCAGCTGTGGCGACGGGCTCGCGCCTGATGAAGCAGTCGCGCACAACCCGCGGCTTCAAGCGCGACACTATCTCGCGCTGTTACAACTGGATTGTTCGCCGGACGATGAAGACAAAATTCGTTGATGCTCAGTGCGGTTTCAAGGCGATTCGGCGCGATGCGGCACGCAAGATTCTACCTCGTATTAAGGATACTGGCTGGTTTTTGATACCGAGCTGCTCGTCAAGGCAGAGTACGCTGGCTATACCATCCACGAGGAGCCAGTCTTTGGGTCTGGCTCTCTATTATTTCTGTTATCTCAACTAACGCAAAGCCTTACTTGTGGCGCATTGCCAGGCCAGCGCGAAGTGTTTCATGATAAAACGGTAGCAGCGGCAAAGCATCGATCTCGGTGAGTGGATACCACGCTGCTGCGCTATTTTCGGCATTAAGCCGAGGTGTTATGCGCTGCGCACATTCAACGAGCACCGGATACACATACCACTGGCGGCTATGCGCTGCATCGATCTGCATCAGGGGCTGCTGCGACACCACGATAGTCGTATCTCGCGGGTCAATGCCTAGCTCCTCGGCCAATTCTTGCCCGGCCAGTACCGTAATGCTCGTATCGGTTCGGTCGATGAAGCCAGAGATACCATTGAGCATACGCGGCTGCTCAACCTCTTGCTGGCTCCGCCGCGCCAGTAAAACTTCATCACCATAGCATACCACGCAATTGAAGACAAAGCAGATGGGCTGGCCAGTGTAGTCGATCCTTCCATCAGGCAGGCGTGGATAGTCTTTGGTCTGGTACGCAATCATCGCAAGCGGATTCATATGATTAGTATAGCATAAGAGGAATGGACAGAGGTAGAAAATACAGTATGCAAGCTATAATATACGGTTATGTTTCACCTCTAATTCTCTAGGTGCAGCGTAATGGAGCAAAAAATAGAATTTTTAAGACTGCCCTAAGCCATGTCGTGCATACTAAGATACAACCATAAACAGGAGTATACGACAATGGCACAGCAACCAACTCTCACCACAGACGAAGCGCTTGTTTTGCAGCAGATCAACGAGCATAGCGAAGATGATGTGATCGGCCTAGAGCAGAGCCTGCGCATGAGCCGCCCAAAGCTTATGGCGCAACTCACTCACCTCAAGAACAAAGGGCTTATTACAGTTAAGATGACGACTGGTGATTGGCAGTGTGGTGGGCTATCTCCTCGCGGAGCACACCCTGCGGCCGATCCGCGCCAACATGCACGCCCAGACTCAGTTCGTTAGTGATGCAGTCATGAGCTGCGCACGTCGCTGACCGCGCTGCGTACTGCGAACGAAGTAGCGCTGCGCAACCCCAAGCTCACCTTGGCCGAGGCCCGCACCGTCATAGAAGCGAATGTGACCGATGCGACGCGGCTGCAAACGCTAGCCAATACAATGCTTGGCTTGCTTCGGCACGACCACTCGACGGTGCAGCTGCAGCCAGTTGCTTTACAAACAGTGGTGAGTGAAGCAATGAACTTGGTGGTGGCACCTGCCCAAGCGAAGTCGATTGCCATTGACGATACCACGCCACCTTTGATGGTGCGGGCTCATCAGCAGCGTCTTGTTCAGCTCCTTACCATTTTGCTCGACAATGCCATCAAGTAAAGCCCGGAGCATATCACCATCACCGCCGAGAGTACCAATCGCTGGGCTAGGGTGCAGATCATTGACCAAGGCATCGGGATGGACGCCGCCACGCAGCGTCGGATATTCCTGCGCTTCTACCGAGCCGACCAAGCTCGCACTGGTGGCCTAGGCCAGGGCTATGGCCTTGGGCTTGCGATTGCCCAGCAGATCATCACCGAACATGGCGGCAAAATTACTGTCGACAGTACGCCTGGTAGTGGCACGACCTTTACGGTGAGCTTGCGCCTTGTGGGCAGGCAGAGTACGTAGTAGATAACGTTCTGTAGAAATAAAGAGCGGATGCTTGATAAATAAGCAAAGGCGCGTATCAAACGGGGCTTGGATTAGCTGGTAGTAAGGGTATATGAGTTGTATTACTTTTTGAGATCAGCTAAAAATTCTTCGGCAGAGTTAAACGGCTTACTCAGGCCATTACTAGTTGCTAGCGACGGCTCTGCAAGATCTCACTTTAAGCTTCTTTTAACGCCCACTCCCTATACTCGAACCATAATAACGAAAGGAGTATGTATGAGAATAGAAGATGGCTTTGCAGCGGAGAAGCGTAGTGCGTCGCCGACGACATCTTCATCATCCACGCAAGTGCAGACCAAAGGCGTGGCTAACCCTGGTTTGATCGCGGCGGTGATCGGCGGTGTGATCGTGGCGGCCGCGCTCGGGTTTCTTGGCGGCATGCAGGTCAATAGCCGCAGCGCATCGAGCCAACGTGGCCCTGGTAGCCCTGGTATGATGGGTAGTCAAACCAGCCAGGGGAACATGTCGCCACCGGGCCAAGCAGGGCAGTCGACGGGCAGTGGTAACCAGCCAGGCGTACCGTCAAATGGAGCAAACACCACCACGCAAACCCAGCAAGGCACCACCCAACAAACTACGCAAGATACGGCCAAGAATACCTAATACTGATAATAAAACCACCTCTGATATGAGGTGGTTTTCGGCTTGCTGGAGTAAGGACTATTGTGGCAAGGAGACACCCTTTTCTTTGAGGGCTGGCTCGATGACGAGCTTGCCAAAGGCGTCTGCGTCGGCCCACACTTGGCGCGCATCTGAGCTGCCTGAGGTGGTGAGCTTGCCATCCTTGACGTATTGATTGGTCACATTCTTGCCATTAACGAGAATAGCTGGTGTGGCACTGGCGGCATTTTGGGCACCAGCCAGGGATTTATCGAAGGCGATCTTTTTCTTAATCCGGGCACCTGAACGGTCGGCCTCAGCGAGGTCGGTCTTGAAGCGGTTGGCATCAAGGCCAAGCCCCTGTGCAGTGGTGACGAAGTAGTTGGTACGTTCTGTGCCATCGAGTGACTGCCACGAATTTTGCTCGGTGTAGAGCTTATCGTGCATTTCCCAATATTTGCCTTGGAAGCCAGCTGATTCGGCGGCAGCTGCTGCCGCGAGTGCATTGGGGTGGATGGACGAGAGAGGGTTGTTGCGGAAGATGAGCTGCACGTGATCCTTGTATTTCTCAGTGACTGCCTTGAGTGCGGGCGACGCCTGCGAACAGCCAGGGCACTGGAAGTCTCCATATTCGATGATTGTTACCTTGGGTGATTTGCTCCCGTGGGTATGGTCGGCGATGTCGCCATTTTGGCTACCGGCGCTTTGTACCTGCAACGGGTCGACGCCCGACAGATTGATCGACTCACCTTGGCGTGACAGCCACACGAGTCCACCTAAGATTGCGAGGCAAAGCACTGCAAAGATCAGCCATGATTTTTTTGTCATAAACGAAACATTCCTCCTTATTCTTGCATATTATATCGTGCCCGAGAGGCCGAATCAAGCTGACAGAGGTGCTGCATAGGCCAAAGCATTGAGCCGATCAGGGGAGTGCGCTACAATGATGGCATGGAAATGCTCATGATCATCATCTTTGGTATCTTTGTGGTTGCCCTCATTCTGGCTGGCAGTGCATGGCCCGATATACCGCCGGTGAGCCAATACGAGCTCGAGCGGCGTCGCCAGCAGAATAATCGCACAGCGATCCACCAGTTGCGGCGCATTGCTGTCTATGATGATCTCGTCTCGCTTCAGCGCTGCGTGGTGGCGCTATTGCTGGTGCTGATGGTGATGGCAAGCATTGGCGCGTTTGACTTTGGTGGCGGTGTGCTAGTGGCGCTCGCGGTGGCGCTGCTCTATGGTGGTGTGGGGCGGATTGGCTGGGTACATGCGATTGCTCAGCGTTTCTATAATGCAGTTGAGCCGAGCTTCGTGAGCTTTGCTGGGCGGTTCCCGCGAGTGGTGCGCATTGTCCGTTCGTTTGTGCCTCCGGTAGAGACAAATCTCCGCCTGGGGTCGCGGGCTGAGCTTGAGCATCTGGTGCGTCATGCTCGGCCATCAGTCTTGCCGCCAGTCGAGCGTGAGCAAGCACTGGGGAGCTTGACCTTTGCGCGTAAGACAGTCGAAACAGTCATGGTGCCGCGCAATGCTATCAAGACAGTCGAGCAAGACGCTATGGTGGGGCCGCTGTTACTCGATGAATTGCATCGCACCGGGCATAGCCGCTTCCCAGTGGTGGATGGCGACATTGATCATATTATTGGCGTGCTACATACCCGCGACTTTATGTCGCTTAAGGAGGCGGTGTCGGCTCAGGTGCAAACGGTGATGGACCCAAACGTGTACTACATCGACGGGGCACAGTCGCTCGAGCAAGCCTTGGGTGCGTTTATTAAGACGCGTCAGCAGGTCTTCATTGTCGTCAATACGTATCGTGAGACGGTGGGGATGGTGACGCTGGATGATTGCATCGAGGCCTTGCTTGGCCATGCTCCCACAGCGGATGATGACGAAGTGTATAGCCAGCCAGTGGCCTTGCCCGAGCCCACGCAGCCGCGCGCCCTCCCCATGGGCGAGCAGAATGATGCCTGAAATTGTGGTATAATCTAACAGATATGACACAACGAATACTTGCCAACCAAACGCCGGATTACACCGGCCAAACCATCACTGTGGCCGGCTGGGTACATGCACGGCGCGACCATGGTGGCCTGATTTTTATCGACCTACGCGACCATACTGGCCTGGTGCAACTGGTCGTCAGCCCTGAGCAAACCGCGGCCTTTGCCCTGGCAGAGCATGCCCGCGACGAGTACGTCCTGCGCGCCCATGGCCAGGTTCGCCAGCGTGGTGAGGGCCTGGCCAACCCCAATATTACCAGCGGCAGCATCGAGCTTGTGGTAAGCGAGCTAGAGGTGCTCAACAAAGCCGAGACATTGCCCATCCAGCCCTTTAGCGAGACCAACCAAGCCAATGAAGACCTGCGCTTTGCCTACCGCTACCTCGACCTGCGCCGCCCCAAGCTGCAAACAATGCTGCGCCGCCGCGCCGATATGTACCGCCGCATGCGCCAGTATATGGATGAGCGCGATTTTATCGAAATCCAAACACCAATCCTTGCGAATTCCAGCCCCGAGGGTGCGCGCGACTTCCTCATCCCTAGCCGCTTGCAAGAGGGCAAATTCTACGCCTTGCCACAAGCACCGCAGCAGTTTAAGCAGCTGCTGATGGTTGGCGGCGTGCCGCGCTACTACCAGCTGGCCGCGTGCTTCCGCGACGAAGACCCGCGCGCCGACCGCCTGTATGGTGAGTTTTACCAGCTGGATCTCGAGATGAGCTTTGTGGAGGATGGCGAGCAAGTCCGCCAGATGATGGAGCCACTGATGCAGCAGCTGGTGACGGATTTTGCTGGCAAAACACTGCTCGACCTCAGCGACCTCCCAGCTGGTGATGGCCAGCCCATCCCGCGCATCCCGTACCAAACCGCCATGGAAACCTACGGCAGCGACAAGCCAGACCTGCGCTTTGGTATGGAGCTGGTTGAGCTAACGGACGTGTTTGCCGACACCGAATTTGGCGTGTTCAAAAACGCTGAATGTATTAAGGCAATCTGCGTCACAAACGGTGCGTCGCTCAGCCGCAAGCAGATCGATGGCTTTACCCACATCGCCAAAGCCGAGGGCGCAGGCGGCCTGGCCTACATTACCTACCAAGATGGCGCAGCCAAGAGCCCAATTGCCAAGTTCCTGACCGAAGAAGAGCTGGCCGCCATCCAAGCCAAAACAGGGGCTAAGGACGGCGATGCAGTCTTCTTTGGGGCTGATAGGCGCCCGGTGGTCAATGCCGTGCTGGGGCGGCTGCGTAGTGAGTTTGCCGAGCACTTTGGCCTGAAGGATCCGCAGGCGGTGGCGCTGGCCTGGATTATCGATTTCCCATTCTACGAGTGGGACGAGCATGCACGCAAGCTCGACTTTGGCCACAATCCCTTTAGTATGCCAAAGGGCGGGCTCAGCACCCTGCAAGCCGCTCAGACGGATGACGATAAGTTAGCTATCCTGGCTGACCAGTTTGATATGGTGATGAACGGCTACGAAATCTGCAGCGGCGGTGTGCGTAACCATAACCCGGCCGTGCTGTATGAAGTATTTGGATTGCTTGGCTATAGCCGGCAGTATGTGGAAGAGAAGTTTGGTGCCATGCTGCGGGCCTTCACCTACGGTGCGCCGCCACACGCGGGCTGCGCCTTTGGCATTGACCGCATCCTGATGGAGCTAACCGGCGAGCACAACGTCCGCGAAACCCTCGCCTTCCCCAAAAACGGCAGCGGTGTCGACGTCATGATGGACTCACCCGCGCAGGTAGAACCCGGGCAGTTAAAGGAGTTGGGGTTGTAAACAAGCGAGCGAGTGCTAGCTATCGCTGTGAATCTGCTGCGCACCAACCAAAAGCACACTAAGGAGGCAATGACCCTATGAGCTGGGATCTCACCGCAATCAAAACAAAACGCCATATTCAGTCGGTTGGTGACTTGACGGAAGAAGACTGCGTGCCGCTCGAGCACCAGCAGATGATTACCGAGCTAAAAAAGGCTGCCAAAGCATGCGATGCGCAGCTAGACACGCGCGACCCGTCGTGGCTTGTTATGGAGAAGAAAGAATGGCTGATCGAATTCAGCTTGAGCAAACATAGGGAGCAACTCATCACTATGGGGCTGCGCGTCAGGGGTAGTAGGGAACCAACGGAGGTATTTGCGTATCTTATCCAACAGCTTGGCATGCGGCTGGTGGAATGGAGCACTGGCGAGTTCTTGGATCTATCAAAGCAGAGCAGCTTCGGCCGCTGGCAGGAGTGGAGTGATCGGGTGCTGCGAGACCTTGCAAAGTCACGAAAATCATAAGCGTGTTGCGCGTGTAATAAGAATAAAATAGAGACTAGCTAGTTACGATAGCTCTATCGTTTCTATCCGCTGATACTTCACTCCAACCTCAGTTGCCGCTGCTGTGCAAAGTGTATCAATCAATCCCTTGCCAGCGTCGCTCAAGATAGCGTCATGAACAGGAAAGGCCAGGCGTGGCGTGACGGCCTGCAAGAAACTACGCACCTCGGAGAACTTGAGCCATGGTGCAGCTACAGGCAGGGCGAGGACGTCGATAGGGCGCTGAGGCAAAGCGAAGGAATCACCAGGGTAATAGATGCGATCGTTAATCAGCGTGGCAAGGTTGTGGAGGCGCGGAATGTTTGGGCTCACCACGGCATGCTCACCGCCAAAGAACTCAAGCGTGAATGGTCCGATCTGGCGTGTATCACCAGGCACCGCGGCTATTGCATGGCAGACAGAGAGTGTGCCTTCTGGCAAAGATATCGTTGTACTATCTACAATGATATCATGAACACTTATAATCTCTGCTTTAGGAAATGCCTGCATAATACGCTTGATGAGCGCAGGGCTACAGTGGTCAGGATGGGCATGAGTAATGAGAACTGCCGCTACCTGCTGCGGCATAGCAAAGTCGTCGGTGTATACACCTGGGTCGACGACCAAGCTTTGGCCGTTGATTGTAAGAGTAAAGCAAGAGTGGGCAAATTTCGTTAGTGTTGTCATATATCTAGTATAGCGGAGAAGAGGGTGAAGTAATAGGTTGTTTCTTGCCATGGTACTGGTTGAGAATATTTGACTAATGTTTGCCTTGTGTCAGTCTACCTCTCATAGCGACAGAGAGGGTTATTCTGTAATAAGAATAAACAAGTACGCTCAAAAATCGCTTCCTAGTGCGGGAGCTGAAAAGCATAACTATGGCGTAGTAGCAATTTCTGATATTTCACAGACAGAATAGTAGGCAGGAGGGAGATGGTTCTGAAAGTAAGCTAGGAAACTATTGTACTACCACTAGAAATGTGACATCATAGCTGTATGAATAAAACGATTCTCTTTGTGCCGGGCTTCCAAGAAGGGCGCGCCAACCGTGATTACGATACACTGATGAACCGCTGGCGAGCAATGGGCTACGCGGTAGAATTTGTGCCAATCCAGTGGCATCGCACTATGCAAAAACAGTGGTTGCAGACGCTACATGAGCGGTATCGGCAGTATGATCCAGCTGAGACCATCCTGGCTGGTTTCTCGTTTGGGGCATGCATTGCGTTCTTAGCGGCGTGTGAGCAGGCACCGAGTGAGCTATGGCTCTTCTCGCTGTCGCCATCGTTTGCAGAGTGCGCGGAGTATTGGTCTAAGCGTAATTGGCGCACTATTGGCAAGCGACGGCTCGAATATGCCAAGCAGGTGAGCTTGGTAGCGGCTGCGCAGCGTATCGCCTGCCCTGTGCAGATTTTCGTTGGCTCCGAGGAGTTTATTAAGTGGCCAGAGATGAAACTTGTCTTTGATACCGCCGTGCAACATATCCCCACCGTTCATGGCACAGTGGTAAAAGGCGCTGGGCATGCGGTTGATGACCCACGGTATGTGGCAGCAGTGTGCGACGCAATAGAGCGATAACTGTGGTATAATATAGGCAATTATGACGAGAACACACGACACCTTACCGCAAAAACCTGAAGAACATTTTGACCTTCTAGGGGGGTAAAAGAGAAGGTTCGCCACTTTGGTGTGGCTGCAATCAAGTGGGCACTTCATCGTGTTGAGGATAGCTATTGGAAGCCTGGAGACCCGATAACGCGCTTCACTGTGTTTGATGATAATGCAGCCTATGACTTGTCAAAAACTGATGGGATTATTCCAAATATCAGCAAGACGACGCCTATTGATGTGATTGGCGGGACGATGACGGTATTTGCACCAGGCGAAGAAGAGAGGGTTTTGCGAGCACTACGTCAGGAAGATTAAGTAAGCAATAATAGCAATAATAAGAGCTACGCTAGCCGTTTCTTGGCTAGCGTAGCGTGTGCTTTAGCTTTATTGTATGTGCTTTGTCTCTACATCCTGCCAGTCGCTGTTGTGTCGGAGCTCGGCATTGTTGCCAGCGAAAACTGCTTTTGCTTCGGCGTTGTCGCTCAGCGTCCAGAGGAACCAGGCAGTCATGTAGGCATCGCCATATTCCAGTACATCTTTGTGGCCAACGGTCTTGCGCCGCGCGATGACGCTTGGTTTGTCTGTATTAAGAGCGCGGAAGTTCTGCTGCAAGTCGCCCAGTGGGCTAATGGCAAGGTTGTCGCTTGGGCCAGTGCCAGCCATCATATAGGTAGCTGTCTTGAGTTTGCTGGTGTCGTAGTGCCAGTTGTTGTCGTTTGCGGTGTCATGGCCGACGGCGCTAGCAGTGTAGAGGGAGGTATAGCGGTTACTATTGCCATATTTTGTCGCGGCATTGATAGCACCGGCTCCGCCTTGGGAATGCCCAGCAATGCCAATCTTGCTCGTATTGACAAATCCCTTGATAGGGCTGCTCTCGGCAGTGTTGAGCTCTAGCGCAGTGTCAAGCATGATCGATGTCGTTGCGCCAGTGTCTGTCCAGCCATCCTCATTACCAATGACGACAAAACCCCAACTGGCCAAATGCTCGAAGATTGGCGCATAAGTAGACGCGTAGGTAGCGGTACCATTAACCATTAGCACAAGCGGGAAGGTTTGGCCCGGAGCGGTGCGCTGTGGGGTGTAGATATGATACTCTTTGATGGCTGTGCTATCGCTGCGATGAGTGTGGTGCGCAACGTGGTAGGGGCCTGGCTTAGTATAGCGCTGCTCTAGCGTGCCACTGGGGCTCAATTTCGCAGCGTAGTCCTTCGCCACGCCGTCGTCGCCAGTAATACTTTGGTTGAGATAGTTCATATAAAGCACAAGCAGCACAAAGCACACGAAGAGTATTGCTATGATGATACCCAGAATTTTCAGAAGCTTTTTTGCCATTGCTTTATCCTCATTCGGTTAAAATAATACTAGTGATATTATCTACTATACACCGAGTGTATAGTAATGACAAGGGGAGAGTGATTGCTTTTTCGCTGTATATTTTGGTTTTGCGGATAGGAGATAGCATGGCCGATATCCTTCCAGCTATGGTAATGGGAGCGTCTCAGTATTGCACTCACAAGAGCCAACGGTATATACTGATGAGCATGTACGAACAAGAACTTCATACCGCGCAGCGGATTGCTCGCGAGGCGGGCGGTGTTATGCGCCGCTATTTTGATGGCGACCAACAGCGCCAGACCAAGGCGGATGGCACGCCAGTGACAATTGCCGATACAACAATCAACTCACTGGTGATCCAACGCCTCCACGAGACCTTCCCGAATGATGGCGTCATTGGCGAAGAGGAGAGCACGACGGGCTATGGCCTTGGGCGGAAGTGGCTGTGCGACCCGGTTGACGGCACAAAAGCCTTTACCTGGGGTGTACCCACAGCAATGTTTTCGCTTGCGTTAGTGGTTGATGGTGTGCCAACTATTGGCGTTGGTTATGAACCAATGACAGATCGGCTCTACTGGGCGGTGCGTGGCCATGGTGCCTTTTGCAATGGTACGCGGCTGCAGGTGAATCACCAGATGCTTACAGAGGGGATCTTTGCTGCGTCGTGTAGCTATGCAAATATCCGCCGCCATAAGTATTATGATAAGCTGATCGAACGCAAGGTGAGCACAGCAAGCATTAGTGGCGCAGTAGCCAAGAGTGTTCGCGTGGCTGAGGGGCGCTTCGTTGGGTATTATGCCGAGAAGGTGAATGCGTATGACATGGCAGCAGTGCACGTTATTGTTGAGGAGGCTGGTGGTAAGATGACGAGTGTATCGGGCCAGCCGCTTGACTATACGCGGCCGTTTTGTGGTGCACTTGTGTCCAATGGTGTCGTGCACGATGAGTTGATGGCAATAGTGCACGGCGAGGGCTCATAAATACCGCACACTACCAAATGGTATTTTGCGCTTCATCTGCGCAGCAATGCCGAGAGTATCGGCTGGCTGGACGGTGTGTGGGCCGTAGAATTGGTTGATCTCGTCGATTGCGGCAGTGAGAGCGTGGCGAGCTGATGGGTCGTCGAAGAGTGCGAGCTGTGCGTCTGTCTCGCTCGTGAGAAGATAACACGACATGCCAATCTCATAGGCGGGCAGCGGCATCGACTGGGTGAGTCGCTTGACGATATGAAAGAGCGTGGTGCCATCACATAGTGGATGCTCGCGGCGCTCGTGGTTGTACCAGCGGCCTGTTTGATAACTTTTGGCATAGAGGCGCACACCACGGGCGCGCACGTATTGCTGCCGGAGCGCAGCCGCGATGTCTTCGCATAGAACGTGGAAGCGGCGCAAGACTTGATCGTAATTGAGGTTTGGCTGATCAAGGACGAACTGTCGCCCGACTGTCTTGAGCGGGCGCTCATCACTATCTACCTCCCAACCGCGCAGCCGCTTATACCAATCGCGTCCTGGCTTGCCATGAAACACCATGTGCTCGAGCGTTGCTTCGTCTGCGGCCAGAAAGTCCAGCGGTGTCTGGATACCAACCTGGTGGAGGCGCTTGCTGTAGCCAGTGGCAATACCAGTGAGGTCTTCGAGCGATAGTGTAGCGAGTACTGCGTGGAGATTGTCTGCAGTGATGCAAGTCAGGCCGTCAGGCTTATTGATACCGGCAGCAATCTTAGCTAGCCAGCGGTTGGTGCCAATGCCAACATTGCAGCGCATGTAGTCGCCAACTTCGCTACGGAGGCGCTGCTTGATCTCCTGGCCGATTGCCAGCGCGCCGCGTGCCCGGATGTCGGGCGGGCTTTGGCTGAGGTCGATCACCCCTTCATCAATGCTTTTCATGGTGGCACTGGGCGAGTAGTCGCTGAGGATGGTTGCAAGTCGGTGGTAGACATAGCGATACTTGGGTGGATCGCTTTCTAGCGGAACAATATCGGGGCAAAGTAGCCGCGCTGCAGGCAGGCGCATGCCAGTACGGACACCACGCGCTTTGGCTTCGTAGCTTGCGGTGACGATAGTCGCGTGTTGGTTGCGCCGATTAACGATGACAACTGGCCGGTGGCGGAGCAGCGGCCGAGATTGCTGCTCGATCGTGGCAAAGCAGCTATTGAGATCGATATGCATCATCAGTGGTGGGGCGGGATTGATATTGCTATGAGACATGATCAGCCTCGCGCGTGAGCCGCCATACCAGTGTGATACTGTCAAACTCGAGACGGTAATCAGCCTGCTCATCTGTCACATCGAAGATATGCACCGTACGTGCACCGCGCTGATGCTCGAAGCCCAGGCCGATTCGCCTGATCGTCACTTCCTGGCCATTGCCGCGCCGAAATCTGACTGGTTGACATGGCTGATGCCCACGCCGAAAAATCGCTACCACCTCCACTACTTCATCAAGATATAGTTCGTCATCCATTGCTATTAGTATAGCGCATGAGCTAGACATGGTCGACGAGTGAAAACATGGTAACAGAGGTAGAGTGTGCTTATAGCTAAGCGATGCATTGTGTATTGCTGGGCTGGTGTTTCATGTGACTTGCTTCTACTTCGCAAGAAAACATCTGCGGAGGCGAATAGAACCTAACCTTTTACATAGGGCTAAAGGAAAAATGACGCATAGTTCTTACATACTGTATTGCCTCGCACAAGAGCATAGCGAAGACGAAGAAGGGGATATTTTACAAAACGAACAATGCCAGCTGTCCTTGGCTCAGTTGTCACGATAAGCTAATATAAACAGAGCGGCGCAGCTTAGAAAATTATTTCTGCTGCTTGCGACTCTCGATAAACATCATAATAAGCCAGATAATGACGACGATTGCGGCGAGCGAGAGCAGCCCGTTGATAACCCATGCGGCTAGCTTTAGTACAACACCAAGTAGCCACGCGGCAATAATGACAATAGCGATTGTGAGAATAAGTCGAGATAGTTTCATCCTTCTAGTATACTATACTCTATGGACACAGCGCAATTCCAGGCCATGATATGGCACAAAGCCAAGCAGCTCTACCGCCCCATGCCGTGGCGCAGCCAACCAACGCTATACTATGTGCTGGTCAGTGAGCTGATGCTGCAGCAGACGCAGGTAGCGCGGGTGCTACCTAAGTTTGCCGAGTTTACCACCCGCTTCCCGACCATTGAGGCCTTAGCAGCGGCCCAACTACCGGCGGTTCTACAGGCCTGGCAGGGCTTGGGGTATAATCGCCGGGCCAAGTACCTACACAGTGCGGCGCAGGTGATTGCTGCTGGTGCACCTATAGCGACGCAGGCCGACCTTGTGGCGTTGCCTGGCATTGGCGCTAACACGGCTGGGGCCATCATGAATTACGTGCATCAAATCCCGACCGCCTTTGTAGAGACTAATATCCGCACGGTGTATTTTAATCACTTTTTTGCTGGGCAAGAAGGTGTGACAGATAAGGATGTGTTGGCGCTGGTGACGCAGACGATGGATACAGCTCGCCCACGTCAGTGGTTCTGGGCGCTGATGGATTACGGCGCTGAGCTAAAGGCGGCGGGCAAGGGCCAGCTTGGCACCAGCCGGCACTACACGCGGCAGTCGCGCTTTGCTGGCAGCCTGCGCCAAATGCGGGGTGAAATTGTGCGGCGCATGGCGCAGGGACAACCACTGAGCGCCATTGCTCAGGAGCTGCATGGTGACCCGCGTTTTGCTGCTGCGCTGGATGGACTACGGAAGGATGGGCTGGTATGAGTGAGCTAGCCCTCACGCGAGAAGAAGCCATCACACTGTGCCAGAATTGGGCGCGGATGCTTCGCCGCGAGTACACGATCGACATGCTGGTGAGTGACTATGGCGATGGGGTGCTTATGTCTGACCAGCTGGCCTATCCGCTTGAGATGCAGCCATGGATCACGCCAGAGGCCGAGCCGCTCCTCTGGGCGATTCGCGACCATGCGGTTGATGTTGATATCGACCACACCCGGCGAGCTGATTGGGAGAAGCTACTGGAGCTGATCGATCAGCTACCAAAGAGCGAGTCATGAGATACGTGGAGACATTAGCGCTAGATAGTGCGTGACAATAGCAACCTTTCTAACCTATGCCCTGCATCTAGCTTCCTATGCAGACAATGAATATCTAATAGGTATATTCATTTTTATCCAATGTAAGAAAGTCATGGTGAGACAATAGCCACATAACGAAGATTCAAGGCAATAAGACTCTTGACCACTCCTACAGCTGCACGCCAAGCCACCCAGCGAGCACTGTTCCAGCGCCATAGGCCAGGGCGGCAGCAATAGCACCGAGCGCGAGCGTTTGCAGGGAAGCAACGAGTGGATTCTCACCACCAACTTTGCCCTTGATATAGCCAATTGCTACAAAGGTAAGCGCCGTAGCTCCCGAGCTGATATAAAACAGCAGAGGATGAGCCGCGCTCGAGCCGCGTGCCAGCACATGGGCAAGATAGGGGATAACAGGCACACTACCAACGACAACGAAGGCAGCAAAGGTCATGAAGCCGATGATTTTTGGTGAGGCGCGTTTGCTTGTACTCCGCGCTGACTCATCGTGCTCAGCACTGGCCGCGAGGTAGGCGCTAGCACCCATCGAGAAGCCATCGGCAATAAGGTTAGCTGCGCCTAGCACCAAGATAATTGCACTCGAGATACCCGCACCAGCACTGGCTGCTACCACAGCAAAGGTTGTGACGGTACCATCGACTGCACCATAGACAAATTCAGAAATATAACGTTTGAGGACAGGTTTCATATTCATAGCTTGGTTAGTATAGCATAGTAGGGTGCAAATGCAAAAAATTGTGCTATGGGTAGGTGAATGCTTTGGTGTTACAGCCTCCCGTACTATAGATTCTTCGTGCTATAAAATTGGTGATTACGGGAGATAGCTCCCCTAGGATGAGCGAGAAAATCATCAGTGCAATTGAATGAATAGTTAAAAAATATATCCAGCGTAATAAATACACAGAAAAAGAATTTAGCAAGAGATGAGATAGGAAACCGCTAGGGTCCGGCTGCTCACTCGTTTGATTGCTTAGGCTTGAGGAGAAGCTGATTGCGTTCGGCAGTGCGCGTCCGTGCCTCATCTAGTAGGGTAGTGCCTTCTTGCGAGCTGAGGCTAACGATCCGCACATACTCGCTCTTGGTCTTCTTGTCGTAGCCTGAGACAGCGACGAAGCCGAGTTGTTCATCGGCATAGATGACGTTCTCTTTCTCACCGCTGTAGTCGATTTTGTTAAAGAGGCTTACATCTAGCAGTGCCGTACCGCGGCCATTGTCCCACGTGGCAAAGACACCAATGCGGCGCTGTACTGCATCTGGATCGGTCGAGTCAAATGGCGTGTCTTTATCGATATACTCGATGATTGGCGCAAAGACCAATGTATCGGCCTTGGGGAGGATCGTCTTGAGCGCGTGGTCAGCGGGTAGCGAGTAGGCCAGGGCAAAACGCTTAGTAAAGTCGTACGAGAGTGGGTAGCGTCCATCGGTCGATGTGGTGCACTCGACTTGGTGGCGCGAATCGAGAAAGGTAAGCTCGGCGGGCGAGTAGATTGGTTTATGCTCCTCTGTCGCGGTGACTTCATTCGTTACTTGGCTCACCTTTGTATCGGCATCGGTGTAGACCATAGAATTACCCATAACAGTGACGGGGGAGGCGTATTCATTCACGGCGTCCGACTTATCGCGCTTGCTGAGGCCGCAGCCCATAGCAAGCAGCTGCTGGATGGTATCGACAGCACAATACTGCGTTATATTGCCCTCGGCATCAGTAATGAGGCAGTCCATCACCATCTCGTGCCCCATGCCTTTGCCGAACTGCTTTTCTTTGCTGGGGTCGCCGTTTTTCTCATCTCTCGAGAGTACGTGTCCAATCTCATGGCTGTATACGTTGCCACCAGTCTTGTTGCTCAGCACAAGCACCATCGGGCCGTTGCCGCCCTTGGCTTTATCTTCGTCTGTGCTCTGGAAGGCGAGGCCGAGTACGTCATTCTCCACACCTGCTGTGTTAACGGCCATCAGCATGAGTGAATGCTCACCATCCTGTACGTCTAGCTGCTCGCGGTATTCTTCAGCGATTTTTTTGATTTGGTCGTTGGAGTAATAGTATTCGGTCGTGCCATCTTCTTTGGTGCGGGTGCTATCTGGCACAACGTTGCTTGCAAACTCGGTAATGTGGAACTCATACGCACCACGAGTTGTGTGGGTAATGCGGCTGGTATGGACATGCACTTCTTCGAATATCTCTTCGTTACTCTTGCCAGGTTCGAAGCCAGCGGCATTAAGTGCTACAACGCCAAGCCGGACAACGACCGGCCGAAATGAATCTTTCTCGTGGTCTTGGTGCTGCTCTGTAGAAGGCTGAGGGGTGTCGCCGCTGAGTAGAGCACTCAGTGCTCCTAAGCCAGCCGCTGCTAACGCCTCGCGGCGCGATAGATGCCCTGATGGTTTTTTGACTGAGCCATCTGGCACAGCTTCAGATTTCGAGCGAGTCATATTAGCCATATTATATCACGAAAGGGGTAACAATGTCAAATTATGTTGGCTTACGCTGTGTAGTTCTAGCTATCTGCAGCTTAAGATCCTTCTTTTGTAATATTAGCTCATTCTCTTGTTTTGCTGTTTTCTCTTTTGTAAGCATAAATAACGCTAGGCACTCCCTCGAAAATATTCAGCCGTTCTACAGAGGTAAAAGTAGAGTAGTAGAAAAATAAAACTCGCTCATACCAAGCGAGTTTATGTGTGCTGCCAGCGTGAGGTGCTATTGCTGCTCGGCTGGTGCTTGTGTTTGTTGCTGATTCTCGGTGTCGCTATTAGTAGAGAAGAGCTGGAGGGATTCATCGCTCAGGACGTTTGGGTCAAAGGTGCCATCGGCGATTTTGCTGCGGCGCTGCTGGTACATTTTTTTAAACTCGTCGAGCGATTGCTTCGTGATACTACCTTCGGTTTTGTATGTCTCGGGCTCAGCATCGCGAGCGGCTTGTTTGCGCACCTCCTGGAAGCCAGGCCGACTGAGATCAACCTGCGCTGCGCCACTGGTGTTGTACATATCCATGGCGATCCACACCATGACGCCTGCAATAGCAATCACCCCACAGATCATCACCAAAAAACGGTGCTCGCGCATGGTGGTTAGCTGGTGCTCAAAGTCGATCTTATTGGGCTGGTTGGGCTGGCTGCTGGGCACTCGGTACCTCCTTTTTGGCAGGGAATTGCTTGCTATAAAATACGTCGAACTGTGAACCATACTGGCTCAGTAGCTGGTTGAGCCGCAAAGCGACATCAGCTACTCGTTTGCGTTGCTCGCGCACGGGCTTGATGCGGTAGTAGAACTCGACCGGTTGGTCGGTGCAGTCGATGCGCAGCAGCTCGGATAGCTTCTCTTCGTATTGGCGATACTCGCTGCGGAAAGCGGTAAGCTGGGTGTTGTATTCTACCGTCGTTTTGGCAAGCTCCACACCGTCGAGCCGGTTGAGGGCAATGCGGCTATTGAGCGGTGCCATCAGACGGGTGGCAATCACCTCATACTGCTGCCCTTGGTTGACCCGGACAAGCCCATCGTTGGCGTGGATGCGCCGCAGGTTAGACTTGACGCGGACGCAGTTTTGTTTTATTTGAGTGAGTTGATCGTTGCTGAGTGGTGCAGCAGGCTCGGCATAGGCCGGAGAGCCAAGTGCAGCAGTAGCAATCATAACAACAGCAAGAAAAGTGCGCTTCATAGCTCCCCATTATGACGCATCAGAGGAGATTGGTCAAATAGTTTGCCTAGATTGAATTAAATTCTTGTATCGCTCCGGTTAGCCACTATCTTACGCAGATTTTGCGTTAGCACCTTCAAGCTCAACACAAAACCCGGGGGTTCTTTAAGGGTGGTGTGATGCCATCTGTATAATAACTACAATAACTGCAAGAACAAAAGCCATGAAAGGTATTGCAAGACCAATAGCAACGCCAATCTTGAGTCCTTGGTCGTCACCATCAACGAATTTGGCAGATGGTGCGTATGTCTGAATGTTCCACCACCACCAGTTGTAGTGATTATTGAGAGCATCTTGAACGGTATGGGAATAATAAAGGATTCCCATACCAGGTGACACACCGGCGCTCAAGGCGTTGAGTAATCGCGTGTTCGCTCCGGCAAAGTTAAATTGGTTGCGTTGACCGTTGACCCAGATAATAATAAAGCTTGACTCAGTTCTTGCTTTGGTAATCTGCTGTGGGTCGATGTCAAAGATAACACCGATTGATTGACCCATCGAAGCATCTACATCAATAGCACGGATACGGTTGGTGCTCGTCCATTCGAGAACACAGGGTGTCTCATTGAAATAACCAGTGCTATACCAGACAAATGTTGCTGCAATGAGTGGTGTGCCATCAAAGACGCTGCTATAACTAGCCTCAATAGTAGGTTGCAATGATTGGGCAGTCGGTAACTGCATTGGCTGCATAATGGGCTGAGGGAGAGGGTTTGCTGCAACAGGAGTCCGGCCAATTGGTGGTGCGGGTTGCATAGTTGGTGTTGGTGGGTAGTATAAGGTGGTTTGCGGGTATACAGGCGTCGTGGGCTGCTGATTCATGGAAGTATTATACTATATAACTTGAGATCGGCAAGTACGAATATGTTTTACGGTATATATTTTTGGTTGTAGACTTCCTATAGAAGTAACAATGCAGGAGTATGTCTGCATTTGCTGTATCTATTATATGGTGTCTTGGGCGCTGTTGTTTATTAGAAAAATACGTCAATCAGCTTGCTGGAGTCATCTGGTTTTATGATAATAATGCCATAATAAAGGCGATAAGTACTACTATGATTGGTGTCACAAAAGCCATGATGAGGCCAATGTTGACGCCATTGTTGATAATCATCGCATCGCGCTCGAAGCCGTCAATAATTTTAGCATAGGGTGCGTAGGCTTGAATGGCAGCCCACCACCAGTCGTAGTCGTTGTCGAGTGCACGCTCGACATTGTGCCCATAGAGAACACCACCAATACCTGGCGATACTGCAGCGCCAAGGCCAGTCAGCAGCTGGGCATGTGCTCCAGCAAAGTCGAACTGGATGCGCTGGCCATTGACCCATATGATGATAAAGCTTGCCTCGACAGCTGCTTTGGTGATCTGCTGTGGATCGATATCGAGTACCACGCCGACCATTTGGTTTGTTTTGGAGTCGAAGTCGATGGCGCGGATACGATTGGCCGTCGTCCATTCGAGAATGCAGGGCACTTGGCTAAAGACGGTGCGGTTGTGATAGTGCGAGACGGGCGTTGCCATAACCAGCGGTGTGCCGTCAAAAACACTGCTGTAATTGGCATCCATCGCTGCCGGCGCCGGCTGGGCTGCTGGCTGGACAACGAGGGGTGCGGGTTGCTGAACGGGTAATTGCTCGGCTGCTTGCGCAGGATTACTTGGGGGCGTTGGAGCTGCCGGTTGTGGTATCTGAGCTGGTGCAGGCTCGGGCTGTTGGGCTGGCCATGCCGGTGGCTGCTGTGGCTGTGCTTGCACCGGCTGCTGTGGATAATACGGAGCTGGCGGCACAGGCTGAGCCTGAGGTGGAGCTGCCGGCTGTGATTGATAAGGATAAGAGGGAAATTGCTGATTCATGAGTGTATTATACTATACTGGTAAATACGTGATGTGTCTTAACAGAGGTCATATACCTTGAGATCAGGACTTCATTAAAGCATACTAGCTCAGCAGGAGTATCCGTTACGCAGAATGAATTTTTGTTGTGGCGGGAGCAATGCATACGCAATAGAGGTTACTTGTGCTTGCCTGGCGAGGCTGCACCGAGCTCGATGTGCTCTTTTTCAAACTCACGCAGAATCCGTCGCCGCATCTCGGCCGTGAGGGCCCACTGGTCGGATGGTTGGGTCTTGCCAGAAACAACGAGGCTAATCGACGACGCATTGAAGTCGCCAAGAATGTCGAAATGTGGCGGCTCGATCACTTTGCGCTGCCATTTTTCCTCGCTGGAGATTTCCTCACCAATCCGATTGATGATATCGCTGGCAGTGCTAATGTTGGTGTCGGGCGCAACGGTGATGGTGAAGTACACCTTGCTATAGCCCATCGTCTTATTGATAACATGCTGCACCACACCGTTAGGGAAGAAGTGGACGTTGCCCTCGACGTCGCGGATCACTGTGGAGCGTACACCGATCCGCTCGACCGTCCCGCCAAAGCCATCGATCTCAATGATGTCTCCCACCCGATACTGGTTTTCGCTAATAATAAATACTCCTGAGAGAAAATCCTTAACGAGTGACTGCGCGCCAAACCCGAAGGCGACACCAATAATCCCTGCGCTCGCAAACAGCGGCGCAAGAGCTGCACTATTGAAAAAATGAGTAAAGATAGCATAGCCCGCAATCACCACGACAATAATGCGCCATACATTAGCAAAGAGCCCGCCCAGCGTCTTGTGCCGCTTCTCGAGATCCTTCTTAGGCAGCGTACGCTGATATGTGGTAACGAAGGCATGCCGCGTCAGCCACATCACCAGACGTGGCCCCACCCAATACAGTGCAATCGCCACGATAATAATAATGATAATCTCTAGTGCAGTGATCTCAGGTGAGGTAATTGGCTTCATAATATGGTAGTATAACAGATGTGAATGATGAATTAAACCAGCTTGTGCTTACTTTGCAGCGTGGTGGCGTGGCAGTACTCCGGACTGATACGTTGTATGGCATTGTTGCCCGGGCAGATGACGAAGCGGCAGTAGCGCAGGTGTATCGTCTTAAGCGGCGTGATAGTAATAAATCATCCATCATCCTCGTGGCCGATGCCAGCCAAACTTATGCCGATGTGCCCACCTTACCGTCGCTTAACACCTCCCAGCCAACAAGTATCTTGCTCGATTCGCCCCATGCTCCGCAGTGGTTACGCCGCGCTAATGATATGCTGGCCTATCGCCAGCCGCAGCTGCCGTGGCTCCAAGCAGTCTTGCGCCAGACTGGTCCGTTGATCGCCCCCAGCGCCAACCTCGAGGGGCAGCTGCCCGCTCGCACTATTAACGAAGCTCGTGTGTACTTTGGTAATGGTGTCGATTACTATTATGATGGTGGCACTGTGCCGACTAATACGCCACCATCACGCTTAGTACGAGTGCTATCTGATGGGGTGGTGGAACGACTCAGGTAGGGCATAATAACCTGAGAATAAGTTAGAATCTTACTCAGTGATGCAAGTATTACAACATTTTTTAGAGCGGTTCTCACTGCTCGAGTGAAAAACATGCTAGACAGATAGTGAGTTCTCACACCTCACCCAGATAACGTGGAGCGTAGGGTCACCCGCGAAAGAGGCCATGTGATTCAGGTATAATAGACTCATGACGTATCTTGACCCTCAGCAATTTATCATCACTCGCAAACGCAAGAAATATCGCTTTGCTAAGTTCCATAACGCCACCAACTGCTACGAGTACGACGAATGGTGCCAGGCAACACCAGAGGTGCGGCAGAGTGCGACGGTGCTTGAGGTTGGCGCTGGTACCGGGATGTTTAGTGTGGAGCTAGCGGCGCAGCACCCAGATGAGGTGTTTGTGGCACTGGATGTTAAGGGCGATCGCTTGCAAAAAGGGGCGTACGCGGCGCTCGAGCGTGGCATCACCAATGTGCTGTTTGTGCGGGCTCGGGCCGATCAGATTGGCGAGCTCTTTGCCGCCCACTCGCTCAAGCAGTTGTGGGTGACTTTTCCTGATCCATTCCCCAAGCGACGCAGCGCTGGCCGGCGTCTTACTCACCCAACATTCTTGCGCCAGTACGAGCAGCTGCTACGGCCGAGTGGCTCGCTCTTGCTCAAGCACGACGACCGTGATTTCTTTTGCTGGAGCCTGGAGCAGCTCGTTACTCAAGAGTGGTCGATTCGCGAATTATCCTTCGATCTCCACGAGTCGTCACTACCTGATGAATACAAGACGCTCACCGCCTACGAACAGCGCTGGATGAGTGAGGGGAAAGCAATTGGCTGCGTGCGAGCGACACCTCACTGCTCGTAAAAAACCGGTATTGTACTGTTAGTGGCAAGTCGCTTGTTCTTGAAGCGCCCATCTGTGGTGACATCGTGCTGAACCCAGGCAGGAGTACCAAATGCGTTTGCTGCAGCTCGTGCTGCTGTTTCATCTTCGCCAGAAAACTCAACCTCGCCGACACACAAACCAGCAAGTTGGCCATGGTAGATATCAAGCTCAAGTACAACTCCTTGATAAGGAATTTGATAGCGTGTTTTTTCGACTCGTGCTCCTACGGTGCGAGGCCACAGTGCTGCGAAATTCTCGCGGCTGAGAGGAGTGTTTTCCTCATCGCGGACGAGATCACCACCAGATTTCATTGTGTGCTCAAAATACATATCACCAAAGCTTCGGATGCGTTCTTCGCTCCCATCATCGCGAATTGCCAGATAACCTTGACGGAGAGTAGTATGGTCAAAATCATCAAGACTCTTTCCGGCCAAGACTTCTCTCACAAAGGTGTCTGATGTTGGGTCAATAATGAACTTGCGTTCGATCTCTTTTGGAGGCTTTGCGTACTCTTGCTGCTGCGATGGGGTGTCTTCACTTTGCACTCGTGCGGCGTATCCGATAGATTTTACAGTGCTAGGATGAGGTGAGCTGCTGGTTTCTGCTGCGTTGTTATATCCTCTATGCTCGCTATTTCGTTGACATTGTGGCATATTTCTCTCCCGGCTAAAGGTTGACTCAGCTCCAGTATAGCGTGCTAACATATATATGTCAGTCATGAGGATTTGAGTCAAATATGTTTGAGCAAAATATAATTAATCACCACATCCAAAGGCGTATTCTCAGTGTGCTATGCTACCGCAAGATGGCTCGCTTTCGTGATCTGCGCCCGCCACGGGTGGATACCAATCTCTTTAGCTATCATCTCAAGGTGCTGATTCGTCATCAGCTTGTCCAAAAAGTGCCAGGTGGCTATAGCCTGGCACCACATGGTTTGGCGTATGTCGATCGAGTTAGTACAGACAATATGCTGGTTCGGACCCAACCTAAAATCGTAACCATGCTAGTGGTGCAAAATAGTAATGGTGATGTCTTACTCCAACAGCGCACCAAGCAGCCCTACATCGACACCTGGACGCTCCCTTACGGCAAACTCCACATCGATGACAGATCTATCCAAGCGGCAGCTCAGCGCGAAGCGGCGGAGAAGCTTGGCACTATGGATCTCGCGCTGCAGCATGCGGGTGAGTGCTATATTCGTGTTTGGGCAGACAAGGCAATTCTCTCAACCACGCTTGCTCATGTGTTTTATGGGACGACTGATGATATCACTCCGCACGAACGGCTCATTTGGGCGCGCCCACACAAACTGACGCAGTACACGCTTGCACCAGCAGTGGAGCAGATTGTCGCGCGGGCATTCTTTCGCGATCCGTATTTTTTTGAGGAGTTTGATGACGTTTTAGATCAATAACAAGGAGGATATATGAAGATCGACGACTACGCACAGCAAGCAATCACTACCCTGAGCAGTGACTATGCCTATGGTGATGCCAATGCCCAACTAATGGGTATGGTACTGGGTCTGGGCGGCGAATCGGGCGAGGTGCTTGAGAAGTTTAAAAAGTTACTGCGTGACCAACAGGGCGCAATAGCCGAGACAGATAAGCAGGCAATCATTAAGGAGCTGGGCGATATTTTGTGGTATGTAACGGCAGTGGCACATCTGCTTGGTTC
Organism: Candidatus Saccharimonadota bacterium; assembly: GCA_905373835.1. GTDB lineage: Bacteria > Patescibacteriota > Saccharimonadia > Saccharimonadales > Saccharimonadaceae > Saccharimonas. The sequence goes on along the minus strand of CAJPUN010000005.1, from coordinate 45,062 downwards.
GAGTCTCGAGGAGGTCGCTCAGCGCAACAACGCCAAGCTCGCCAGCCGCCAGCAGCGTGGTCAGCTGCGGGGTAGTGGGGATGACCGGTAAGTTGTGTGGTTTGAGAATGCTATAATCCATCACAGTTACCACACAGGCACTAACAGTAGGCGAATACTTGTCAATGATTCAGCTGCGACGGGTGTAGATAGCTTGGGGTAGGCACTTACCCCTCTTGCGCAAGCCGCTGCCGCACCCAGCCATCAATCGTGCCTGCGCCCATGCAGAGCACAAGCCTGCCCTCAGCGCGGGCAGTTTGGATGGCGTGCCACAAGGTATCATCGAGCTCGGCATAGTGAACGCTGCTACGGTTTGTTAGTTGCTCAGTAAGTTGCTGCGGGGTGAGGATGGATAGAGCTGGGTCTTCGCGGCTAAGGTAGGTTGGTAGCCAATAAATTTGCTCGGCGCGCTCCATACAGTCAGTGTATTGCTGACGGATCTCATGCTGACGGACGTTTTGATGTGGCTGATATACCAGCACAACGTGGTCGGACAATTCTCGTGCCATTTGCAATGTCGCGGCGATTTCTACCGGGTGGTGGCCATAATCGCTATACAGCCCAGTCCCAAGCCGCTCAAAGCGTCGCTGCACTCCCGGGAAGGTATTGATAGCTGCTCGAATGTGCTCGGGTGAGCCAAGCCTGAGCTGTTTACATGCCGTTGCCACCAGTGTTGCGTTTGCTCGGTTGTGGGCCCCTGCGAGTGCAAATTGCTGCACATCCTCATCTTCCAAGACACGCGCCCGCCGCCGTGGTGGCACAACGCCCACATCGGCATCGCGCTGCCACATGATAGTATATTCGCTCTGCTCAAGGAAGCGGCTAAAGGCATCGGTGTAATCCTGCTTGGTAGGATAGGTGTCTGGGTGGTCGTAGTCAACAGAGGTCAGCAGCGTGAGATGAGGGTGGAATTGCAAAAAGTTGCGGTCAAACTCATCACACTCATACACAAAGTAGCGGCTGCCTGGCACATAGTGGCCGCTGGGACCAAAGCTTAGCGTGGTACCCACCGAGTAACTTACTGGCTCACCCAGCTGACGCAGCGCCCACACCATTAGGCCAGTTGTTGTTGTCTTGCCGTGGGTACCCGCGATGGCGATGAGCTGGAGGTCTTTTTCGTTGATGAGATAGGTGAGGAGCTCGTCACGCTTAGCGGTATAGATGCCAAGTCGGTGTGCTAAGACGAGCTCGGGGTGATCGGGCGGCAAAGCTGCAGTATAGATAAACCAATCGATGGGGGTTTGCTTGTGGCGATAGGCCAGGTATTCGCCTGTTTGGTCTTGTGAGACGGAGATGCCACGCCGCTCGAGTTCTTGTGTCTCGAGTCCAATGTGACTATCCGAGCCAAGCACATGGTGCCCTGCATCGTGCGCCAACTCAGCCAATGGCCCCAGGCCCACGCCGCCGATTCCAGAGAAGTAGATATTCATACCTTCCATTGTACCGCCTCTGGCACAAAACCACCAGAGGTAGCTAAAGAGCGTGATCGCTCCACCTCGCGCTACTGGGTTCAATATTGAGGTTATGCTATACTAGAGCCAAAGCATAAGTGGGCATACGTAGGGTACATAGCATGGCAAACAAACAGCAAGTCAAGCGGTCGATGAAGCGACTCCGGCGCATTAAGATGTGGCACCTGGTGCTACTGCTTATGGTGCTGCTCGTGCTGTCTGCCACCTTTTTGCGGCTCAATAATGTGGGAATGACTGAGCGGAGACGAGCAGTTCTCTCGGCTGACAAGGCAGGTAATATGGAGCAGATTCGCCAGCGCATCGCCGACCTTCAGCAGTATTCCTCTGCCCATATGAATACAGATACTGGCCCAATTTACCTGCAAGAGCAGTACAATCGCGACGTCAAGGCTGCGCTTAACGCCTCAATGAGTACCACTAATCGTGCTGGCCAAACCGCCAATGCTAAAGCCGATGCAGTGTGTAAGCCACGGTTCCATAGCTGGTCGATTGACTATGTGCGCTGTGTCTACGAGGAGCTCGGCAAGCTCAGTAGCACCAATGCTGGCCTTCAGACTGCCAAAATGCCCGACACCAGCCTCTACCACTACAACTTTAGTGCACCACTATGGTCGCCCGATTTCGCTGGCTGGACGATTCTCCTCACTGGCGTAGTTATCTCGGCCATTCTTGGGCGTATTGTGGGGATGATTATTTTGCGGATTATGCTGCGCGTTCAGTATCGAGCGGCGAAATAAATAGCTAAAAAATAAAAAACTACAACATAATTTACAACACGTACAACACGCATAATGGTCTTGAGTAAGCGTTCGCTGGGTGCTCCATAAAATTTATGCTTGACCCCTGTTTATCGTACAAAAATCGTACCAACATCTATCATACACAATAACCATAAGCAAAAAACAAAATTGCTTACCCTTGGCCGTTATCTCTGTAAAAAATCGTTACCAAAGTGTTGACATCCATTTTATGAGCATGTAGGCTAGGTTTTGTAAGATCAAATAGGAGGAGCACTATGGCTTACGAATATACTAGTTCGAATGGTACTACATACTACTTGCACACGCAAAAAGATGCGGTATTGCGCGGTGGCGTAAAGCGGACGATTTACTATTTTTGCAAATCACCAAACAACGGCAAGGGTGAGCCGTGTGACATGCCTGAGGGCTACTATGTGAAGGAACACTCACGCAACAAATTCCCCTTTGCTGCCAAGAAAGACGCAGCAAAGCCCGCCAAGAAGGCTGCTAAAGCAACCAAATAACCCGGACACTTGTATATAGAAAAAAAGACCTTTCTGTAACAGAAGGGTCTTTTTTTGTTGAACTTAGTGCAAGAGAGGGCTACACAGCAAGTAGAGTATGAGATGAAGTAAGCCGCGAGCCTATACCGCGTGACGATAACTAAGTTTGTATAGAGAAGTACGCTCTCGCACCACTCAGAGCACCAGAGAGCGGTGCTCAGTGTGAGCTGCGGTTTTCTCTCGTTTTGCGCCGTTCGCAGCGATAGGAGTATGAGAGGAGGTGTGAGCGCATAAGCTGCGTATTAGCAATTAGCTATATGACATGTTATGCATTGGTGCAGCGCTCCCCACATGCAGTGCCGGACGAACGCGCATTGGCGAACTACCACGAGTGGCTTTGCCGAGACGTTGGCGCACTTGGCCATGCAAGACTGTCCCGGAGACAGCGCTGCCATCAGTCAATGCTTCACCGGCAAAGAGCGTACTCGTCCAGCGCTTGCGTTGTTCGCAGTCTGGTGCTTGGAGATTTTGCAAGACGAGCGCACACCATAGTTGCCGGGTCATCAGTTGGCGCGTGTCGGAGCCGTTGACGGTGTATATATTCCTGGGCTGTGCGGTGATATCGTTGTAACTGCCCATTGCTAGGCCAGCATCAGAGATAATGGTGACAAATAGTGTCCAAGGAGCTGCAAGGTCAGTATGGTCAGCGCCAAGAGGAAGACGCTCGTCGACGAAGTCTGGCTTGGTTATCTCAGGTTGGCTGCTGCGGACATGTCTGCTTTGAGATCGGCGCACATCAAATAAACGGGCGTGCGGTACCAGGAGTGGGCCATAAATAGCCTCCTCAGCGAAGGGGCGGCTCTGGAAGTGTCGTGACAGATCGCTAGATAGCGTTGCAACCGTATCCCAGACCGATGTGTCAAAGGCGCTCCGTAGATAAGCTTCAGTTGGTACAGGAATACCAGCTTCGGCTAAGGCACAAGCAATTGATGGGTACTGGGTCCAGCCACTGTTGGCGAGTTGAGTGAGCATGACTGAATGAGGCATATTCCTCCTTTGCTGGCTAAGTATTATAACGACGACATATCCACGACTGCCATACCTGGTGCGAGGTTGCGCTTGTCTTCAACAATTTCCACCCAGTTGCCGTCTGGGTCCTTGATGAAGCAGTAGCGAAGGCCAGTTCGTCCCATGACAATGTCAGTTGGCTCACTCCAGCTAAGAGCTGCTGCGTGAAACTCGTCGAGATTATCAACACTGAAGCCAATGTGCTTGACGCCGACTGTTTCGAGGTCATTGCCAATTGCTGGCTGTGCTTGTGGTTGATGCGTATTGTGGGCATAGGCAAAGAGCTCGAGGATTACACCACTGAAGTCTATCAGCTGATGAATACTCAACGTACCATCTGGTGCATGCCACACAACTGCCTCAGTGAAGCCAAGGCGCTTGTAGAACTGGATGCTTGCAGTAGCGCTGCGCACTGAGAGCGCGATGTGATGGAGGACGGGCATGGTGGTTATTTCTGCTGACTCTTTTGATTAAGCTGCACCTGAAGGTCAAACACTTGCTTACCAAGCGAGTCGACTGCGCTGTGGTAGTTGTTTTGCAGTGCTACGGCCCAGCCGATAAGCGACAGGAGGCCGATGGTAAGCACTGCCAGCCATGCAATGATGATCTTGTCGGATAATTTTTTGTTCTTCATAGCCGTAGTATAGCAGAAGGTAACGATTATATGAAATGAAGTTTTGCAATAAGCAATAGTATGATGTTGATAATATAATCGTAAGATTACTAGTGATTACTCCAACCAAGCTGCAAGGGTATTACCTGCTGGGTCTTGAAGATAAAAGCGCTTTTACTGTAGCCAACTTCGTAGCATCTCGGTCTGGAAGCTCGATATAGTCTACACGGTTAGTTGTGTTGCTCATAGTCCTATTAATACCGTTTGCGCGTACTAAAAACACGCCATTATGGGCGTGCTATGACTAAGCTTTGCAATGGTGGGGGCGGCTGGACTTGAACCAGCGACCAACAGGTTATGAGCCCGCTGCTCTGACCACTGAGCTACGCCCCCAGATCTACTTGTCACATTATACCGTATTGTTGGCGTATATGCTACTAGTAGTCGAGTTTACTAAGGCTCCGGACGCCTTCGCCGGCAGCAGCGGAGCGCGAGTCAATCTTTTCCTTTGACTCATTGCGTCGTGGCCTGTTGCTGCGCTGAGCGGTGGTTTGAGAAGGGTGAGTGGCTTTAGTAGCATCACGCACTTTTCGGCGGTATGCAACGATTGCATAGAATTGCTCTGTCGCCTCAGTACGGCACTTTTCATATTCTTGTGGTGACATGCCAAAGAGATGGTTGGCAATGGCGTGATCGAGCTCTCGCCAAGCATTGATAAGTTCGGGAGTAGAATGACGAGTGCGTTTGCGCTCAAGCGCATTAACGGAGCGTTGTCGGGCAAGGAGATCATCAAATGTAGGCCGCTTTGGCTGCATTTCAGAGGTAGAACCATCTGTGGTATGAGTGTTGGGGTGTATTGCGGGTATAGGTTCGGTTTGTTCATGATCGGCCGAATGAGGAATAGTGCTGTCATCAAATAACTTGCCTTGTATCGCTAGTTGGCCTACCCGTGCTGCTGCATGTGTCGCAGCACGAACTACCGTTTCTGGTGTTACTGGTAACACTGGACTGCTCTCAAGCACAGCCCTATGAGAAGGTTGTATATGTGTCATCTTGCATTGGTTATAGCACAGAGGTCGACACCTGGCAAGTCTATGAGCGATTTTTAACCAAAATTGTGGTGCGCGGCATGTTTTTTGCTGACCGCAGCTTTTGCAGCAACTGCGCGGTCTACGGTATAATAGAAGCCTATGAAGTTTGTGTTCAGCGACACTACCAAGCGCCACATCATCTACAAGATCAAGCATGATTATCTCCAGCTCAATACCATTGTGCTGGCGCTTGCGCTCGTGATTGCGATATACCTTGCCTGGCAGTCGGTGGCACGTCTCCAGCAGAACTATACGCAGCAGCGCGAGCTAGAGACGAAACGGCGGCAGCTCGTCCTCACCGAGCTTGAGACACAAACGCTGCAATACCAAAAGAATTTCCGCGAGAGTGACGAGTACAAAGAGCTTGCTGCCCGCGAGAAGCTTGGCTTGGTGGCGCCTGGCGAGAAGGTGATCGTGCTACCTAAGAATAGTGCTGAGGCACACGATCCACCAACCGATAAGCCTACCAACCCCGATACACAGAGTAGTAACTTCGAGCAGTGGGTGACCTTCCTCTTTGGTGGTGCAGCCGAGCAGGCTCAGCAAAAGGATAAATAGCAAGTGGGGGAGCGGAAATTTTGACATTCAGGTGGTAAATCCTTGACAACTGGCATTCCTCACTGGTAGAATAAGAACCATAACGCGGGGTGGAGCAGCCCGGTTAGCTCGGTTGGCTCATAACCAACAGGTCGCAGGTTCAAATCCTGCCCCCGCAACCAAGGTAAGAACCCTACCACACGGTAGGGTTTTTGCTTTGGTGTCTTGGGAAGGTGGAAAGAAGAATAAGTTTGGCGCTGGTCTCAGCACCCTATTAGCCCTACTACTGATGGTTAGCAGTATGCCATGAGTGCTATGCGAGTTGGTGGAGTCTCACTTCAGGCATGAACCAGTGAGCGTTGTGCATATCTCTGATGTAGCCAGCAATGGCTCGGGTCATCTTGGTGAACGATTTAGGGGCAAGCGCGTGGGAGAGGTAACAAAATAGCCTGAGAGGTGGCGTAAAGCACGACAAGCAAAGGGCCGCCCTAGAATGGTGAGGGATACCGAGATAACAGGGATAAACAAAAAAACTAAAATAAGAAATAATTTGTTTGCATTTTGTTCGTATATATGCTAGGATCGAGGTAGGTCGATAATGACAACACAAAAAAGAGGGTAGATATGCGAAAAAAGACGAAAGAAACCATACTCGCCACCTGGAATCGGTCGCGTAGTATGGCAGAGCTGCGGGCATTCATTGCCGCGCGCCACAGCAAATTAGCAGAGGTAGAACTCTAAACGATCGAAAGCACCTTGGGCGATGTACCTGAGGTGCTTTTGATTATAGAGGATGATGCACGCGATGAGTGATTAGGCATTCCGTACTCCATTGCACCCTATCCTCGCATGCTTTTTGTCTCGATCCCAAGACTGAATATTTCTTTATGGTATTCACTTATACACTGGAGCTAGGTAGTGATCATAAGTAAAAAACGGCGCACTCATCGTACGCCGCCTATCATATCTGGTAGCACCGACTGGGATCGAACCAGTGACCTCAGGCTTATGAGTCCTGCGCTCTAACCGGCTGAGCTACGGTGCCAAACATGACGCATTATAGCAGAGAATTGGCAAGAAGGCTAGGGCTCAGGCGAGTGTTTTGGCGTTCTTTTTTGCCCAGGCCAGTGGTATAATAGAGAAAACGCCCAATCAGGAGTTAAGGAGAACCACCACATGATACGACGACCACGCTACGATTATGATTTGTTGGTGCTGGGTAGTGGTGCAGCTGGCAGTACTGCAGCGTTGGTGGCAGCCCGGGCAGATAAGAAGGTGGGGCTGATTGAGTCAGACACCTTTGGTGGTGAAACACCCAATTGGGGAGATATCCCCATCAAGACGCTAATGGGTGTGGCACAACTCTACAATCGCATCCAACGTGGTCACCAGTTTGGGCTCGATACATCGCGAGTGGATTTTGACTACCCAGCCATCCAGCACTGGAAAAATACAGTGGTAGAGCGGACTGGTGCGGGTGATAATGAGCACTATTATAACCAACAAGGGATTGACACATTCTACGGCAAAGGTGTTTTACGCGACCAGCACACCGTGACGATTGGCGACCATGAAGTAACGGCGGGGCATATCTTGATCGCAACAGGGGCGCATGTGACCCAGCCAGCGATTGCGGGCATTGAGACGATCGATTGGCTCACACCACGCACCGCCCTCAAGCTGAGCCGCCCGCCTCGCAGCCTGTTGATCATTGGTGCGACGACGACGGCGATTGAGCTAGCGCATTTCTTTGCGACCTTTGGTAGTACGGTGTCGGTGGCAGAGCAGTCATCGCGCATTTTGCCAACTGAGGACGAAGAGGTAAGTGAGGCGGTGAGCAGCCTCCTGCAGCGTGACCAACCACTGTCGGTCCTAACGCAAACGACGATTCGCTCCCTCATGCGTGGCCCAAGTGGTAATGTGATCGTCCAATATATCCGTGGTGGTATTGAGCGGACGATGGAAGTAGAGCGTGTTTTGGTAGCAACCAAGCCAGAGCCAACCATTGATATTGGGCTTGATAATGCTGAGGTAACGTATTCGCCTGATGGCGGTGTTGAGGTCAACCAATTCTTCCAAACCAACGTGCGGCATATTTATGCGGCGGGCCATGTGCTAGGTAATGATGTGCCAACCCACACCGTCTTGAGCGAGGGCCGGCTAACAGCGCACAACATCCTTCACCCCAAATCGCAAATGACGCTCGACTACGAGTTAGTGCCGCGCGCTACCTTCATTTATCCAGAGGTAGCCAGTGTGGGCTTTAATGAAGATGACTGTATTAAGCGCGACCTCAAGATTAATAAGGTGTTGGTGCCGCTCGGGATGATTGCCCGCAGCAATACAAGTGACTTCCGTGAGGGGTTCGTCAAGCTGATTAGCGACAAACAAGGGGTATTGCTCGGCGGGACAATTGTTGCTCCGCGTGCTAGTGAGCTCATCCAAGAGGTCACTCTCGCCATTAAACACGACCTCACTGCTGAGCAGCTGGCAGAGCTCCCACATGTTTTCTTAACGTGGAGCGAGGCAGTGCGGACTGCGGCAAGCAAATTATCCCGTAAGTAGAGAGATCTGTTTTGTAGCTGAGGCATCTTCACCTTCTTAGTTTTGGCTGCTTAATAATCTAGGAGTTTGAGCTTTTTTAGCTCGACACTACCGGATTAGTTTTTTTATTCTCTGCTACTTCTGAGAGTAGAGCGGTATAGAGGAAAAGAGTGGAAATTGCTAAAGCCTGAGCAATTAGGAGAAAAAGGAAAAATTGAATATACTACCGTATTCTTCATAAAAACAGAGAATGTTATGGTGCATATTATATAGAGTGTGGCCTATTGCTTTGCTGTATATTACGAAAAGCCGTGACCACATTGCGAGACTTTAGAGCCTACAAGAAGCTCGCTGGTGAAGACTCCGCCGCGCTGGCTTACATCGGTATATTGCTAAAATAGCAAAAAGTATCCACTTTCAGCTCTATTTAAGTAAGGCGGGGCATACTACCCGTAGTAGCACACGCTACCTCCTCCTCTATTATGCAAGCCGCCGTTCCTCCTCCCGGGCGGCTTGTTTTGTGTCTTATGCCTAGCATATTACACATAATAAAACTAGTATTTACTCCTCTTGGCAAAATGAATATACTATTGCCATGGCATATCTTGTTGCAGTGTCTGGTGGTGTGGATAGTGTGGTGCTCTTGGATGTGATGGCGGCGCAGGCGACGGAGCCGTTGATTGTGGCGCATGTCGATCACGGAATCCGGGGCGAAGCATCGGCAGCAGATGCGCGCTTTGTGGCGGCATTGGCGGCGCGCTATGGACTACCCTTTGTGTCTACTCAGCTTAAGCTTGGGCCGAATGCGAGCGAAGCAGCAGCGCGAGAGGCTCGGTATGATTTTTTGCTCGATACAGCAGCGCAATACCAAGCACCAGTGGTAACAGCACATCACTTGGACGATTTAGTAGAAACAGTGGCGCTTAACCTGGTGCGTGGGACGGGCTGGCGTGGGCTTGCTGTGCTGAGTCGCCCTGGGGTGGAGCGGCCACTACTGGGCTGGCGCAAGGCAGATATTCGCGCCTATGCACTGGCTCATCGCCTGGAATGGGTAGAAGATGAGACGAATGCGAGTGACCGCTACACGCGCAATCGGCTGCGGCGCTCCATTCAGCGGCTCCTTACGGCAGAGCAGGCGGCGCAGATTACCGCGCTGCGGGATCGGCAACTTGCGCTGCGCCACACCATTAATGATGAAGTGCAACACCTCTTGCCGCAGTTTGCGGCCCAGCGCCATGGGTTGATTATGATTGACGAAGCAAGCGCTCAGGAACTATTGGGTGCGATGATTATGTGGGCAGGTGCGCCGCGCCCAACCCGTCCGCGGCTTGAGCGTGCGGTACTAGCCATCAAGACTGCTCGTCCAGGCAGCCGCCACGTGGTGGGCGATGGCGTGTATTTGCAGTTTGGCCCTCGGCAATTCACTGTAGAAGTGGTACAATAGATCAGATTACTGTGTGAGAATGCAAGCGAACGAAAGGAGTGAGTTCCCTGATGAATAAAAAACCGTCGAAAGCGACCAATGCCCTGCGTCTAGGGCTGTTTTGGGCGATTGTGGTACTGGGTGTGCTGGCATTTTGGGCTATTAATTCGCCGCAGGCTAACCTTAAGGATGTGCCGCTCTCGGATGTAGTGAATCGGGCAAATAATGGCAAAATTGCCAAGATCGAGATCCAAGGCAATGAGCTGACTGTCACGCCTAAAGGCCAGTCTAAGCCGACCGAGCGCAGCCTCAAAGAGAATGGCACTATCTATACCCAAGGACTCAAGCACGACAAAACAGAGGTAAAAGTGCAAAATGAGTCACAGACGGGCCTATTGTTTTGGAATCTCGCACCAATTGTCCTGTCAGTTGTATTGTTTGGCGTTCTCTTTATGTTTATGATGCGCCAAGCCCAGGGACAGAATAGTCAAGCGATGGGCTTTGGCAAGAGTAAGGCCAAGCTGTATGGCCTCGATAAAGAGCGGGTAGTATTTGATGACATTGCTGGTAACGAAAACGCCAAACAAGATTTGCAAGAGGTGGTGGACTTCCTTAAGCATCCCAAGAAGTATCAGAGCCTCGGTGCTAAGATCCCTAAAGGGATTCTCCTTGTTGGTAACCCTGGTACCGGTAAAACGATGTTGGCGCGAGCGGTTGCAGGCGAAGCTAACGTACCGTTCTTTTCCATTAGTGGCTCAGAGTTTGTGGAGATGTTTGTTGGTGTGGGGGCAAGCCGGGTACGCGACCTCTTTGCTAAGGCCAAGAAGAATGCGCCAGCCATTATCTTCATTGATGAGATTGACGCCGTGGGACGTAAACGTGGCTCTGGCATGGGCGGTGGCCACGACGAGCGCGAGCAGACGCTGAACCAGATTTTGGTAGAGATGGACGGCTTTGAGGCTGATACAAACGTGATTATCCTAGCGGCAACCAACCGAGCCGATGTGCTCGACCCAGCACTGTTGCGCCCAGGCCGTTTTGACCGCCATACGACGATTAGCCTACCCGAGCGCAAAGACCGTGAGGCAATCCTCAAGGTGCACTTCAAGAACAAACCAACCGATGCGTCGGTCGACCTTGACAAGCTTGCTGCCAAGACGGCTGGTAGCAGTGGTGCTGACCTCGCGAACATGGCCAACGAAGCAGCGATTATTGCAGCGCGCCGTGGCAAGAAGACGATCACCAACCAAGACCTGACCGAGGCCTTTGAGAAGGTGGCGATTGGCCCCGAGCGCAAAGCTAAGGTAATGACCGACCATGAGAAAGAACTCACGGCGTACCACGAAGCTGGCCACGCTATTGTGGGGCACGTCTTACCGGATAGCGATCCGGTACATAAGGTGACCATCATCCCGCGTGGTGGTACGGGCGGCGTGACATGGTTCTTACCCCCAGAAGACAAAAGCTACACCAATGTATACGAGTTTAAGGATATCCTGGCCCGGGCGATGGGTGGGCGGATTGCCGAGAAATTGATCTATGGTGATGATGGTATTACGACGGGAGCGGGCAGTGATCTACGCAAAGCGACGGAGATTGCCCGTGATATGGTGATTGAGCAGGGCATGGGTGCAAAGCTCCGCGACCAGGTCTTCCATGAAGATAATGGTGGTATGGTGTTTGACAAGATCACTCACGAGCGGCCATATAGCGATGCGACTGCTGAGGCGATTGACCACGAGGTGGAGGCGCTTATCAAAGAGGCTTCTCGCCGTGCTGAGATTGTCCTCTCGCACAACCGTCCAGCGCTTGAGAAGCTCAAAGATGAGCTGCTTGTTCACGAAACACTAGAAGAAGACGAAGCTAAGGCTGCGATGGCAGATGCCACTTTGCCAACGGAGGCCAAGCTCCACTAGGAGCAGGGAGGTACCAGTGGCACATGGAGCAAATCGTCGGCGTGTCCGCTCAGTCGTCGCCAAAGCAAATAGCAAACTAAACATAAAGAATGCTGCTGCCCTACTGGCAGGCTCAACGTTACTATCGAGCGTTTTAGGGATGTATCGTGAGCGGCTTATTAATGGTATGTACTACGACACCTACAAAGTGGGTGCTGATGCCTATACCGTAGCCTTTACTATCCCCGACTTCATGTTCTTTGTGCTGGTGTCTGGGGCGCTGAGCGTATCCTTTATACCAGTGTTTAACCAGCGCTTGGCGTCAGGTAACAAGCAGTCGGCGTGGGATTTGAGCTCGAGCTTGATCAATTTCTTAGCGCTCACGACCTTAGCGGCGAGTATTTTGATTATGATCTTTGCTGAGCCGCTCGTGAATGTCGTGGTAGGGCCGGGGCTCAGCGAGTCAGGGCGGAGCCTGGCAGTGAGTATGATGCGCGTGATTGCGGTCAATCCATTCCTCTTCTCTATTTCTACCGTCATTGCGAGTATGCAGCAGGCGATTGGGCGCTTTACCTTCTATGCGCTGGCGCCAACGATCTACAATATTGGTATCATCATTGGTGCAACCTTCTTTACGAACGGCATCAATATCTTTGGCTGGCAAGTGTTTGAGGGTGGCATTATGGGCGTGGCGCTGGGTGTGGTGCTAGGCTCGGTGCTGCAGCTGATTGTGAGCTCGATTGGTCTGCTTGGCTTAGACTTTGACTATCGCTTTATGATCAAGCGCAAGAACAAGAGCTTTCGCCAGGTGCTGCGTCTGCTGCGAACGCGCTCACTGGACCAAGGGATCGACTATCTTAATGGTCTTGTGGAGACAAACCTCGCTTCGCGTATGGCCGATGGGACGGTGCGGGCTTACCAACAGGCGTCGGCATTGTCATTGATGCCAGTGAACTTGATTGGTGTGGCAATTAGCAATGCCGCCTTCCCACAAATGACAGAACACCTCGGGGCGGGGCGTGAGGATCTCTTCCGTAAGGAATTGCAGGCAATGATCCGAGTGATTATTTGGTTAGCGCTGCCAGTGGCGGTTATTACCTACTTTGCACGGGGTTATGTGGTGAGCTTTATTCATAACCGGGGTGACGCAGTGATATCGGGTTTTCTTGGGGTGCTAGTTTTGACGATATTTTTCCGCACGATTTATCATATTGCAGCACGTAGCTTCTACGCGCAGCAGGATACCAAGACGCCGCTTTATATCTCGTTCTTTGCGATTGGGTTTAATATTATCCTGGCGATTATCTTGGTAAATCTCTGGTCAAAGAATCAAAATCCAGGCTATGGCTTGGCTTGGGCGCAGTCTATTACTGCCGTGGTGGAGGTGCTTGTCCTCTTCTTCTTCATGGGGCGGCGTATGCCGAGGCTGTTTGATCGCAGCTTCATCAACAGTATCTACAAGATGGTCATTGCTGCAGTGCCAACTGGTTTAGCCGCCTACCTGAGTGTGGTGATGATCCCCTTTGGTACGAACGATAAGAGTTTCTTCCTTGCCTTCCCGAAATTTATTATGATCACAGTAGTGAGCTTTGCGGTTTATATATGGTTCAGCCGGCGTCTGCGGCTCAAAGAAGCTGAGCCAGTGCTTAATCGGCTGCGACAGATCTTCTTTGGGCGGATTAACCTTGGCTGGAACTGGAAGCGCTAGCGTATGGAACATATCCGTAATTTCTGCATCATCGCCCACATTGACCACGGCAAGAGTACCTTGGCCGACCGCATGATGGAGCTGACGGGCACCGTTACCAAGCGGGATATGAAGCAGCAGTTGCTCGATAGCATGGATCTGGAGCGCGAGAAGGGGATTACCATCAAGCTCGCTCCGGTGCGGATGAAGTATGAGTACGTAACTTCTTCAGAAGCGGGTGCCGCCCCGTCGACTGCCACCCGCTTAGTATCGCCTGTTGGTTCAATTGACGGGGACAGAAACACCGCGCCCCAGCCCGGCACCTACGACCTCAACCTGATTGACACCCCCGGCCACGTAGATTTTAGCTACGAAGTATCGCGTAGCTTGCAGGCCTGCGAAGGTGCGGTGCTGGTGGTGGATGCCAGCCAGGGGATTCAGGCGCAGACGCTGGCCAATGTGTACTTGGCGATGGAGCAGGACCTCACCATCATCCCGGTGCTCAATAAAGTTGACCTGCCAGCGGCCGATGTGCCACGCGTGTCTAAGCAGGTGATTAATCTGCTTGGCTGTAATGAAAGCGATATTATTCATATTTCGGCCAAGACCGGGCAGAATGTACCGCAGGTGCTGAGGGCTATTGTCGAGCGCATCCCAGCACCAGTATCGCCACTAGCGGTGCAGGCTGAGCGCATGGCTGCGCAAGATGGCAAGACGCCGAGCATACCAACCCGCGCCCTGATCTTTGATAGCTACTACGACGACTACCGGGGGGTTATCCTCTACGTGCGCGTGGTAGATGGCACAATACCGAAAGGCGCAGACATCACCATGATGGCCACCGGCGCCCGTGGCCTTGCTCTGGAGGTAGGACACCTGAGCCCAACCATGCAGCCCGACCCACTGCTTGGCACCGGCGAAATCGGCTACATCGTCACCAACCTCAAGACCACGCGTGAAGCGCGGGTGGGTGATACGGTGACGTTGAAAAAGTCTCGAGAGCGGACACATGTCACGTAGCCAGCTAGCGCTCACCGATCAAGACTGGTATCACCTCCGGGTATTGTGGGAGTATCTTTGCATTGAGAGTCGGCTGCCGGCGCGGGCGGATGCTATCGTGATCGGCGGTGCGGGAGCTATGATCGATAGTGCCGAGCGAGCGGCCGAGCTATATCATGCGGGAGTGAGTCAACGGATCGTGGTGTCAGGATTTGCTAATCCCTATCATGGGGCAACAGAAACCGAAGCAACGCTGCTGGGGCGGCAGCTCCAACGTTTGGCGGTGTCGAACTCGGCAATCCTGTGTGAACACCACGCTGCTAATACCGGCGAAAACATCACTCGTTCGGCTCAGTTGCTGGCGGGGGCGGCAATCCAGGCTAAGGATATCATTTTAATCCATAAACCGTATATGACGCGTCGATTTTTGGCAACTGCCGAGGCTCAGTGGCCGCACCCGCGGCCGCGACTGTATGTAACTAGTCAGCCGACAACAGTAGAAGCATATTATCAGTTATATGAGGCAACCTATGGCAGTGCGACTATGATGCTGACGTTGATGCTGGGTGATTATGAGCGGATAAAGACCTATCCCGATAAGGGATTTTCAACGCCGCAGCCGCCATCTCTCTCGGCGGATACGGCTTGGCAGGCGCTCGTGGCGCGCGGTTTTTTGCCGAAGGCGCAGTGAGCTAAGAATGAGATGCCATTATTTATAAAATAGAATAAAATACTAACAACACTATGTGTGGAGCAATTAGGGCGACTGAATATTCCGGAAAGGAAACATTGCTACCCAGCTACATCGTCACCAACCTGAAAACCACACGCGAAGCGCGGGTGGGGGATACGGTGACGCTCAAGAAATACTTTGAGTAGTTATAATATAGTGGTATAGTTTATCGTATGATGACTGTGATAAAAAAGTATGACACATTCATCGCCATCTTGTTTGCTGGCCTGATTATACTATTCATCGCCGCGGCATTTACTACTCCGAGTTTTTGGAACTGGCTGTGGCAGCGGCACCATAATCAGCTGAGCTGGTATATCCGTCCGTTATTCTTGATACCATTTTGTTGGTTCGCGTATCGGCGGAGCTGGGCAGGGATAATGATGGTGATATTACTCACCTTGACCAGCATGGGGTGGTTTGCCCCGCCTGATGAAACGAATTTACAGGTGCAACAGTTTTTGCAAGTTGAGCAGCAGTATTTACAGGGTGAATGGACATTACGTAAGATTTTCCTCACATTGCTTATACCATTATCCTTTAGTGCTTTAGCAGCGGCATTGTGGTGGCGAAATATCTGGCTAGGTGTGGCAGTCATGGCGTTCATGGCTGCCGGTAAATTACTATGGAGTATAACTTTTTCTGGTGAAGCTGGTCTGGCGGTGATTGCCCCTGCGACAATTGGATTTGTTTTATGTAGTGGCTGTTTATGGTTGGCTATGATGTTGTCTCGTCGTCGTATTCCTAGGGTTAAGAAAATGAATTTTATTAAGAAAGGGTCAAATAGGTAAAGCTATTATCCATATCTTACCAACCATGTCGTCACACCAACTGCACAAGTGGCGCACCCAGTCATCACAAATACTCTTCGAGCACCCTCGGCTCACCGTCGCAGAAGATACAATAGAGCTACCAAATGGAAAGACCATCCAATATGTTCATTACCCCTACCATGGGCATGGTGGGGTAATCGTAGTGTGTCGCCGAGGCAATAATATTTTGGTACAGCAAGAGTATTCATACCCAGTGGATGAAGTGTTGTATCAGTTCCCGGGCGGGAAGATCGAAGCGGGCGAGGATGTGTGTGCGGCGGCGCAGCGAGAGCTGGCTGAGGAGTCGGGCATTGCCATGACGAATGTGCGGGAATGTGGCTGGCTCTATGCCGATAATCGTCGCACCAGCGCGAAGCTCCATGTGGTTTACGGCGAATATGCTGGGACAAACCATCACCACCAGCCAGATAGCACCGAGCAAATTATCTCGCAGTGGCTGCCAATTACCACCATCCACCGCATGGTCGCTACTGGCGCAATCACCAACTACGCCATGCTCGCTGCCTGGGCCTTGCTCGCCAGTACCCTCCAGCAAGGAGGAGACTCTCGTGCGGACGAGTAGTGTGGAGCTAGCCGCCTCATCCTCAACGAATATGCTAAAATCATAATAGAAAGTACCATTGATCATCTGCTGGCGGCAGAGAAGGGAGTGTGAATATGGGGTATGTTGGCTCGTATGTGTGGCAGTTGCGCCAGAAGGTTGGGGATAAGAAATTACTCACGACGACTGTTGATGTCTTGCCGGTTGATGAAGCAGGGCGCGTCAAACTCATCTACGCCAAAGCCTTCGACCGATGGAGTACAGTAGGTGGGCACGTCGAGGAGGGTGATAGCTACACCAGCGCGGCACTACATGAACTACGTGAAGAAGCAGGAATCACTGCGCACGCCAGCGACCTTGAGCTCTTTGCAACGCAGTCTGGACCAGGGCGGGTGTATCATTATCCTGATGGTGACACGCAAGCCTTTACCGTAGTGTTTTGCCTTAAGCAATGGCAAAGTGAGGCACCGCACACTGACACTGAGGAAGTAGCGACAGGTCAGTGGTTCTCGCTAGACGAAGCATTGCAGCTCAATACGAATGACGCCACACGCCAGATTCTCACTGCCTACCAGCGGTATAACGAGACGGGTGTGGTGTAGATGATAGAGGAGCGGTAACACTCTGCCTAGTAGAGGATCGGTATGACGCAAGAAAGACTCCTGACAGAAAAGAACATAGCACATAACAGTGAAGATGAAGCAAAGGCGGGCTGGCACACAGCTTTTGCAGGCATGATGTTTGATGTCCAACATAATGACAAGGGCTGGGAAAGGGTGGTACGAGCGCCAGGCGTGCGCATTATACTTGATGATCAAAACAGTGGCAAAATCTTGCTCACCCGCGAATTTCGTCATGAGCTGGATGGATATGATTATCGCCTGCCAGGGGGTAAGGTGTTTGATTCACGTGCTGACTACCAAGCTGCTTGCGCCCAACATGTTGATATAATTCAAGCCGCGACGACGAAGGCTGTGCATGAGGTGCAAGAAGAAGCGGGTTACACGATTGTCGACCCGCAGCTTATTCATACCTCGACACTTGGTGCGACGGTGAAGTGGGATTTATATACATTTGTTGCAACGAATTTTATAAAAAGTGATGATGGGCAGCAACTTGAGGATGGTGAAGTGATTCAGACAGACTTGTGGTTCTCGTATGATGAGGTGCGCGAAATGGCTTTGAAAGGTGACATGCGCGAGGATAGAATTGCGATGGTGTTATTACGGTATCTATACTGCAATGATTTGATTGATAGAAATAAGGGAGATATAGCATAGTAATGGATGGATTGACGGGTAAAACAGTACTTATAACAGGAGCCGCAAGAGGTATCGGGCGTGCAACTGCTGAGGAGTTTGCTCATGCTGGGGCAAATGTGGTTATGAATTATAAATCATCCGCCCAGCATAGTGTACAAAAGATAGTTCATGAGATGAGTGATCGTTACAAAGTGAAGGTTATCGCGATTCAGGCTGATGTATCTGATGAAGCTGCGGTGCAAGCTATGGCGGATCGCATAGAAAGTACTTTTTCGTCGCTTGATGTCGTTGTTAATAACGCAGGAGTTATTATCGACAAACCGTATGAAGAGCACACTTTTGCGGATTATCGAACGATTTTTGATACAAATGTCTATAGTGTCCTTTTGTCGGGGAAGATCTTTGGGCGTATGATACAAGAAACTGCCGGCCAAGGATCTATAATCAATGTCGCATCAACAGCCGGGATGTTTGATTTTTATCCCGACAATATAGACTATGCTGCTAGCAAAGCGGCGGTTCAATCAATAACAAAGACACTTGCTACGCAGCATGCACCCTATATACGAGTGAATGGTGTCGCTCCTGGTTGGGTAGATACGGATATGAATAAAGACCTCCCAAGTGATGTCATAGCAGACGCTAAAAAGCAGATTCTTCTTGGTCGTATTGCTCATCCTCGTGACATTGCACGAGTTATCGTCTTTCTTGCGAGTGATGCAGCAAAGTATATAACGGGCACCGTAATACCAGTTGATGGTGGAAGGCGATAGGAAGTGAAGCTAACAAAAACGACATATATCCTCTGTGGTGGCGCAGAGCGTTGGGTGGGTGACTTTGGTAGCTATTTGCAAGACTTCTTTGCGGATCAGCAGGATGAGCTTAGGATTATTGATGTGTTCTTTGCTAGCCTCAACGAAGAATGGCAACTTCAGGCCAGATAGCCAAATCCTTAACCAACCACTGATGATGAGTACGATCGATGGCTATCGGCCAATGTTTTGCCTCTCGCCCGAGCAGTTCTCGCAGATTCAGCACTACCGCGAAAAGCGTCTTAATCTATCTGCAGAACATAAGGAATCCTCGCAATAAGGGTAATTCTCCTCTGCTGCAAAACTTGCTATAATATCAAACATGACAGCGATAACCGTCCAGCCCCTCCCTGGCTACAAAGAGGTCAAGCCCTTCGTCTATGCGGGGTTTTTCCCGGTGTCTAATGAAGATTATAATGACCTGAAGGAGGCGATTGAGAAGCTGAGCCTGAGCGATAGTGCGCTGCAGTTTGAGCCAGAGAATTCGCCGGTGTTGGGTTATGGTGTGCGGATTGGCTTCCTTGGTCTCTTGCATATGGATATCATTCGCGAGCGGCTCGAGCGTGAGTATAATTTAGACCTCATCGTCACCAACCCGAGTACCGACTACCAAGTCAGTTTGACGAATGGCGAGGAATTAGACATCAAATCGGCTAGTGAATTGCCCGACCCAGCCCAGATCAAGGAGATTCGCGAGCCGTGGATTGATGGTGAGATCGTTGTGCCTCAAGATTACATCGGCGCAGTGATCCAGCTCATCGTCAGTAAACGCGGCCGGCAAAAGAACCTCAGTTACATCGACGAGCGTGCCCTCATCTCCTTTGCGGCACCACTGGCTAATCTCCTGACGGATTTTTATGATCAATTGAAGTCGGTTACCAGCGGCTACGGCTCGTTTAATTATGAACTGCGGGGCTACCAAGCGGAGGATTTAGTGCGTGTGGATTTCTACGTGGCGGGCGAGATGGTCGATGCGCTGAGTGTGATGTGCCACCGCTCGGAATCGCAACGGTTGGGGCGCGAGGTGGTGAAGAAGCTCAAGGATGTTGTGCCGCGCCAGAGCTTTGAGGTGGCACTGCAGGCGGCGATTGGTGGGAAGTTCATTGCCCGCGAAAATATTGGTGCCTACCGCAAAGATGTCACTGGCTATCTCTACGGCGGTGATGTGAGTCGCAAGAAGAAGCTCCTTGCCAAGCAAGCTCGTGGCAAGAAGCGTATGAAACGCTTTGGCAAGGTCGATATCCCCAGCGAAGCCTTTACAGTAATGCTCAAGCGAGATTAACAACTAACAGGAGCTGTGTGCAAGTGCAGATACGTTATGACCGATTGCTGGCCGATATAGACAGAGCGCTCGTGTATGACAATGTGCCACCTGCAGAGAGAGAGAGAGCGATTATCGGTATTGGCGAGCAGTGAGCTTAGCGCGGCTTGCGCTAGAACTGAGCAATGGCAACGATATGCTTACTCTTGATGGCGTGCCAGTGCATTTTACTCGTCACTATGCGGA
The DNA here is from genome assembly GCA_905373835.1 of Candidatus Saccharimonadota bacterium. Taxonomy (GTDB): domain Bacteria; phylum Patescibacteriota; class Saccharimonadia; order Saccharimonadales; family Saccharimonadaceae; genus Saccharimonas. Next base: position 24,763 of record CAJPUN010000005.1, on the reverse strand, counting down.
CGCACGACGCACGGCACAGTCAATTGCCCGTGGCCGGTGGACATACCAAACGCGCGGTAGAGAAGAGGAGATTGCAGCAATGATTCATCATGAGTTTCGACCTGAGCAGCAGCTCCAACCAGCATTGATTATTGCGCATCGGCAATATCACGCTGTAACGAAGCCAGATCATATGGGGATGCCTGATTGTGTGCGTATCGGAGGACATATGACAGATATCGATCAGTACTCCCAAGAGTTTCTGGAAGACTACTTTCAGATAGATTTAAACAATATCAAGAATAATAGCTAGCTTCTTACGCCACGGGTGAGAAACCACTCTCTACGATGTGCTATCATAAATATGATATGACTATGACGAATCTTCAATCACTTATCGAACAGTATCAGCCAACCGAGGCAGTGCGCCAGCTTGTGTGTGACACAAGGATTGTGCTGCTTGTTGGTATCTCTGGGGCAGGCAAGGATACGACCAAGCAGCGGTTGCTCGCGAGCACCGAGTTTGCCGATATCGTCTCGTACACCACCCGTCAGCCTCGCCAAAACAAAGGTGTGTGGGAGCAAAAGGGGGTCGACTATCATTATATCGATGAAGCAACTGCCGCAGAGTTGTTGCAAAGCCGTGCTTTTGTAGAGGCGAAGTTTGTCCATGGAACACTCTATGGTACAGGGGTCAGGCAGATTCAGGATATTCGCGATGCAGGTAAGATTGCGGTGACGGATATTGATGTGCAGGGTGTTGATGAGTATAAAAAGCTCTCTCCAGGCGTGGTCGCGATATTTCTCTTACCGCCAAACTTTCAAGAGTGGCAGCGACGCCTTAGTGTGCGCTATACCTCGCAGGCGGAGTTTGATCGTGAGTGGCCCAAGCGCTATACCAGTGCAATTCGCGAGATCACCCACGCACTCGAAGTCCCATACTATCACTTCGTCATCAACGATGATATCGACGAGACGGCGCGCATTGTGCGAGCGATTGCCTCTAAGCCAGATGTGTATAATCGCAAGGATGACGAAGCTCGCTTGGCGGCGCGAGACTTGCTCGATAGCCTCTTGCGTGAGCACCCGGAGCATATATGAGCAAGCCAGCCACGCGCACTGCCGCTGAGCCAGGTGATGCCGAGCATAAGCAGCGCTCATCTCTAGCGCTGCGCCGGCCAGTGTGGTCACCCACGGCGTTGGTCGATCAAGGATTCTTTATTTTTGCGGGGGTGGCATCGTTTTGGTTTGTGTGGCTGGTGTGGCGCGAGGGTTGGCACACTGGTGGCTGGTGGTTGGTGGGGTTCTTTGCGGTGGTGTGGGTGATTACGGCGTATTTTGCGTTGCCACGCTTGCACCGCATCTTGAGTAGTATTTATGTGCCCAATTATTTCATTGGCCGGACGCGCACCCCAGATGGTCTCCTTGGCGACCCAGTCAATCTCGCCTTTCGCGGCAGCGAAGCTCAGCTCCACCGTGCCATGACGGCCGCTGGCTGGGCGCTGGCTGATGATGTGACGGTGCGCTCGTCGTGGCGGATTATCCTCGCCACACTGACCCGCCGCAGCTATCCTAATGCACCAGTCTCGCCCCTAGTGCTATTTGGCCGGCAGCAGGACTTTGCCTACCAGCAGGAGATCGATGGCAACCCGGGCAAGCGTCATCACGTACGCTTCTGGCGCTGCCCCCAGGGGTGGTTGCTGCCCGGCGGGCATCAGGTGGACTGGCTCGCGGCTGGTACGTACGACAAGAGTGTGGGGTTATCAATTTTTACCTTGCAAGTGACGCACAAGATCGACGAAAACACCGACATTGAGCGGGACTATGTCGTCAAGACAGTCACGCGTGCGCTTCGTTCGATTGAGCTAACGGTACTAGAGGATTTCTCGACGGGCTACCACTCGCGCAACGGGGGTGGAGATAACATTATTACCGATGGCGATCTGCCTGTCATCGAGCTTGGCCGCGTCCGTGCCAAGGCAAGCGAAGACGAGGACGTGCCTTCCGATCTGATTCTCGACGCAACGACGCACGAGACTATGCCTGATGAACACGCTACCCTCATGTCGCAATTTTTGAGCCGCCGCCCACCACAGATCGCCCTTGGGATTATTATGATTGGCCTGGCGATTGCTGTGGCCACAATGAGTACCTTCTTCGAGATTCTCAACTTTAGCCACTTGCGCATAGAGGTGGTGCGGATTTTTCACGAGAGTGGCCTGCCGCTGCAGAGTATTGAGAGTGCGACGCATATTGTAGCGACTATCTCAGCCATTGTATCTACAACGTGGATTGGCATCGTGATTTTTCTTGCGGGGCTAACCTTCCGCGGCAGCGACCGCTCGCGGATTTTGCTGATGAGCATCGCCAGCCTCGCAGCGGTGATTAGTTCATTTGGGCTGACCATCGGCAGGGTCACGTGGTCGGCCGCTGGCACACTGCTCTTCATTGGCGTCAACATCATCATCGTGCTCATGTTCTCCACCGACGCTGCCCGACGCTTCACCCGAGCGCGCAGCGGGAAGTAATGGCCGCAGATTTGTAAATGAATTCGGTGCTTGTGCGCTACTGCTCGTCCTATTGAGGGTGTAGTTTAGTGGATTATTAGAAAAATCTCACATAGAGGTAGCAAAGCTTTGTATTATGGCTCAGATTGCAAAATTGTGTGATGCGAGAATTGACGCGTTACCAGCGAAGCGAGAGGGAGGGGTGTGAGCTTGGATTTGCACAGTTGAACCTCAAAAAATCACCCTCTCTGCCAGCCTCTCCTCTATTTGAGTGTAGCGAAAAGCAACAGCTGCTAGGCTTATCCCCGATACATAATTTGAATATTTGAAAATAATGTTCATTCTCGCCAATGTTTCTAATGAGAGGTGATAGTGATGAGAGGCGTGAAAATCACCAGGGCTCTAATACTCAAGCGACACCCAGATTGACAACAGAGCAAAAAATAGTTACACTACCTGATATTGTGACAGAGCGGTTTGATGATATTGTCGAGGGTCTTAGTACTGGCCCTGATCCTAATAGTTATATTCCTGAACAATGTCGAAAATGCCCACTGCTGGCAGGAATAATAGAAGCGCTCAAAATGGCATTAGCACAGAAGGAAGCGCTGGAACGTACAGCACTGGAGACGGCAGACAATATTACAACGTGGCTACGAGTACAAGGCGCGTCTGATGAAGAAATAGAGCAGATCCTAGAGGATCCAGAGCGACTAAAAGAGGCACAAGCTAGGTATAGGGAGTTTGCAAGGATAAAGCTTGATATAGGGGATGCCGCACTCAATCAGCTACTGCCAGGCATAGAAAGGCAGACAGCAGGCTGCCCTGGAATTATAAAATGCATAAGTCTAGATGGGAAAACAGTTGCAAGGGTGTGCGGCTCACCCGCTATGCAAGACGGGAAAAACCGCGAAGCGACAGTAGTCGATCGTACTGGCAGAGGTGAACAGGACCCGCCCACGGCAGACACCCCCAACAATAACACACTACGCTAATGATAAATAACTACAGATAAAGGCACAATAGACGCTATGATATCGCGCAATGAATCTCGAAAATTCTATAGTATTATCGGTGGGCTTGATGAGCCAGATATATCTGCGGCTTCTTATATCCCCAAGCAGTGCTATGGCTGCCCGCGAGCAGCCGAGCTGCGCCGCAGAATAGCGATGACAGCCTGGACGTATAGTGATCTCTGGAAAAATTGCTTTGATATTGCAGATGGCGACCCTGAGCTAGGCAAGGCTATTGTGTGTGCTATGGATAGGCTCAAGCAGCAGAATCAGCAGGCAAGAGATAAACTGAGCCAGCTCATTGCTCAGTGTAAGGAGCGCTAGTCTTGATAGGTAAAATAGTGAAAAGAAATAGCACAGTGACAGAGGTAGCAACTACCGCATGTATGTTGCTATCACTTTCGCGCTATAAAACAATTGAGAGCGCAATGGTCGAGCGGCGCGATCTTGACGGCCAAGGAGCGGAAGGATAGATCGTTGTGACACGTCTCGCTAACAGACGAGGCTTAGCAGCAAGAAATAGGCTATATCTTCCACTAGCTCATTAGCACTCTATTGACGAGAGTGCCAACCCTACGCTATAATGCGACTATGACCGAACGACAACAAGCGATTCTTTCTGCCATTATCGAGCAATACGCCGAGATCGCTGCCCCTGTGGGGAGTGTGACGCTAGCGAAGCTATTTGGTGTGTCTAGTGCAACCATCCGCAGCGAGATGGCCAAGCTCGAGGAGATGGGCTTCGTCAAGGCACCGCACACCAGTGCTGGGCGTATCCCCACCAGCAAGGGCTACCGCTTCTATGTTAATGGCATCACCAACGCCCAGATGAGTGAGCTCCCCAGTGGGATCGATCGCAGCACCAAGGCTATCGAAGCGCACGTCAACTCACATCTCGATGCGGCTGATCGAGCCATTCGCAGTGCGGTGGATAGCCTCGTTGAGCTTACGGGCAACCTAGGCTTTGCTACCATCGGCAGTGAGCTCTATATGAATGGTATTAGCCGGCTCTTTAGCCAGCCAGAATTTCTTGAGGGTAAGCATGTCCAATCGGTCGCACATTTGATTGACAATATCGAGCCGTGGCTGCGCGAAGCTCGGCCCAATGAGCCACTTAATGTCTATATTGGTAGCGAGAACCCCATCGGCAAGAGCAGTGACGCAACGCTCATCATTAGCAAATTTCGCTCGCCCTATAGCGACCGCAGCTACATTGGTGTGATTGGCCCCATGCGCCAGCACTACCGCCGTACCATCGAGCTTGTCAAGCGCACTGGGGTGATGCTGGAGGAGATATTATGATAACACGACCACTGTTATTTGTGCTGCAGCCATGCTATACTATGAAGGATAATGACGACTGAGCAGTCTGCTCAGTACCACAGGCAACACCACTAGGCAGGAGGAATGATATCGATGACAAAACACAAGAAAGCGCCAGATACGGCCGAGCTCGAGCAGCAGATTGGCGAGCTGACGCAGGATTTGCAGCGCACCAGAGCAGACTTTGAGAATTATCGCAAACGCGTTGATGTAGAGAAGGCCCAGGCTAAGGCAGCGGGCACTCAGCAGGCAATTCGCAAGCTCCTACCCGTGATTGATACAATCGAGCGAGCCACCGCCAACGTCCCTAAGAAGCTCCAGAATGACACCTGGGCGAGTGGGGTGGTGGCAATGTCGAAGAAGCTCGATGGCTTGATGGCAGAGTTCAAGCTTAAGCCGATCGTGATTGAGCTTGGCACGACGGAGTTTGATCCAGACCTCCACGAAGCTGTCTCGATGGATGACGAAGGTGGTGACAAAGAAATTATTAGTGAAGAGCTGCAGCGCGGCTATAAGCTTGATGGTCACGTCCTGCGCCATGCTATGGTGCGGGTCAGCCGGCAGCCGTAGGAGTGAGTGTGGTGAGGCGTTGGCTGCTTGCAGGAACACTCATCATATTAGCAACACTTGGTGTTGGCAGTGCTCATGCTCATGCAACGCCACTGGCCAACCAAGCCGATATTACAGTGGTCAAGCGAGCGAGCACAGCCTATCAAGCCTTTACACGTGAGCTTTATGCCACTCAGCCCAAGAAGGACTCTATTGATGAACGGGCCAAGCAGGCTGCGGCAGCCTTTGCAGCAGTGGCGAAGCACTCATTTTCTCCGCAACTTGGCGATGAATACAGCCGTCATGCGGCAGCAGTGAAGGAAAAATCCTCAGCCGTCAAGACGCTTCTTGAGCGTGCTCCACAGGCCTTTGCTAGCAAAGATACGCAGGCTGCAGCAGTCTATTTGACAGATGTAGAAACAGCGGTAAGTCAGTATGACTCAGCTGTTGGTGTGCTTAATACAACAGTAGACGATGCCAACCAAGCGACGAATCGCCTGTACTTACTTATGGTGATTGGTGCTGGACTCGTGGCGGCACTTGCTGCAGTCTGGGCACGGCACCAGCATACCCGGACATTTGCTAGTAAGCGTGTAGTGCGGGCACGCTGGGCGGTGGTTGCAGCAGCGGTAGCACCACTAGTGGGAGCAGTTGCGCTCTATGTGATATTTATCCAAGGGAGTGATACACGGGTTGTGCGCGGTGTGGGCTATGCGGTGCTGACCGGTGGTGTAGCAGTTCTTATCTATGCAGTGATGGCGTATTGGCGTCTCCGGCGGGCTGAGACGCTCGCGGCGGCAATTACTGCGGGTGATGAAATTTATCAGTGATGAGCAAAATCTATTAGCACTCTTGACAGCCGAGTGCTAGCTCGCTATACTAAACCTATTGGCACTCGCTACTAAAGAGTGCTAGAATAAACAAGATGTTAATAACCGAAACAATAAACTAACAACGTTGCGTCGTTGCCGGCAGGGCAGGCGCACTAGGAGGAAACATATGGGTAAAACTATCGGCATCGACCTTGGTACGACCAACAGTGCCTTTGCATACTTGCTTGCGGGCAAGCCAGAGGTTATCGCCAATGCTGAAGGCAACCGCACCACACCATCAGTGGTAGCAATCAACAAAAAAGGTGAGCGCCTTGTGGGGCAGGTGGCGCAGCGCCAGCGCGTGACCAACCCTAAGAACACAATCTATGGCGTTAAGCGCTTGATTGGCCGCAAATTCACCGACAAAGAAGTCCAGAAAGATCTCGACATTATGCCATACGAGATCGTCAAAAAGGGTAATGCCGTCGCCGTTAAGCTGGGCGATAAAGAATATACACCAGAAGAAGTGAGCGCTATGATTCTGAGCAAGATCAAGGCTGATGCCGAGGCCTTCTTGGGTGAGAAGGTGACGAAGGCGGTTATTACCGTGCCAGCCTACTTTGATGACTCGCAGCGCCAAGCTACCAAGGATGCGGGTAAGATTGCTGGCCTAGAAGTCGAGCGTATCATCAATGAGCCAACGGCGGCTGCTCTCGCCTATGGTCTGGATAAGGGCAAAGAAGAGAACATCGTTGTCTTTGACCTTGGTGGTGGTACCTTTGATGTGTCGGTGCTGGAGATCGCTGATGACTTCTTCCAAGTGAAGTCGACCAATGGTGATACTCACCTTGGTGGTGAGGACTTCGACAACGCCATCGTCAATTACTTCCTCGACGACTTCAAGGCCAAAGAAGGTATTGATCTGCGCAAAGACAACGCTGCCATGCAGCGCCTCAAGGACGAAGCCGAGAAGGCAAAGAAGGAGCTCTCGACTGTTACTGAGTATGATGTCAATATTCCATTCATCACCGCTGATGCTGATGGGCCAAAGCACTTTGAGATGAGCCTGACGCGCGCTAAGCTCGAGGACTTGGTGAAGGATCTACTCGACCGCCTCGATGGGCCAGTCGAGAAGGCACTTAAAGACGCCAAGCTGAGCAAGTCTGATATCAACAACATCGTCATGGTTGGTGGTATGACCCGCATGCCAGCAGTGGTCGAGCGGGTGAAGAAGCTGTTTGGCAAAGACCCAATGCAAGGCGTTAACCCAGACGAAGTGGTGGCCGTAGGTGCGGCCATTCAGGGTGGTGTGCTGGCCGGTGACGTCAAGAGCGTGCTGCTGCTAGATGTGACGCCGCTCAGTCTCGGTATTGAGACCATGGGCGGTGTGTCGACCAAACTAATCGAGCGCAATACCACTGTGCCAACCAGCAAGAGCGAAGTATTCTCAACTGCAGCAGATAACCAGCCGCAAGTGGAGATCCACGTCTTGCAGGGCGAGCGCGAGTTTGCCAATGACAACAAGAGCCTAGGCCGTTTCGTGCTTGACGGTATTGCACCAGCACCGCGTGGTGTGCCACAGATTGAAGTGACCTTTAACATTGACGCCAATGGTATCCTCAGTGTTACCGCTAAGGATAAAGGCACGGGCAAAGAGCAGTCGATCACCATCCAAAACTCTGGCAACATGAGCAAGGAAGACATCGAGAAGGCGCAGAAGGAAGCTGAGCTCCACGCCGACGAAGACAAGAAAAAGCGTGAAGTAATTGATGCCAAGAACCACCTCGAGAATGCCATCTACCAGGCGAAGAAGATGCCCGATGAGTTTAAGGACAAGATCTCGAGCGACGACAAGAAGACGCTGGAAGATGCCATTGCCGAAGCTGAGAAGCACAAGAACACAGAGGACAAAGATGAGCTCGAGGCTGCCACCAAGGCGCTGGACGACGTGACGATGTCTATTGGCGCTAAGCTCTATCAGCAGCAAGCTGAGGACAAAAAGGCCGAAGAAGAAGCTGACGCCAAGGCGAAAGCGACCGACAAGAAGCCTGGCAAAGACGAACCCGTCGAAGGCGAAGTTGTCGACGACAAAAGCAGCGACAAGAAGTAACATCGCGTTATAGCTACAGCTGCATTGCAAATAGCCATCTGGAAAGGGTGGCTATTTGCTTGGTGCCATGAGTGTCTATAATGACAAATATCAATCGCCTTAGGCAAATCTACAAAGAAAATAAGAAGCTCACCTAGTAAGAGCTTCTTATTGCGCTGACCTTTTGTTATTTAATGTCCATCAACTCAATGTCGAACACGAGATCGCTATTGGGTGGGATGTTGGCGGCAGCGCGAACGGAGCCGTAGGCCATGTCGCTTGGGATGATGAGCCGGCGCATGCCACCAACCTTCATGCCAGGCACGCCCTCTGTCCAACCGCGGATGACTTGGTCGAGGCCGAAGGTGACGGGCTGACCAAAGTCGTGGCTGCTCTGGAAGATGATGCCATTTTTAGACAGTGCACCAGTATAGTGTGCGGTGATGGTTGCGCCAGCTGGCACCTCGGTACCAGTGCCGGGGATAATGTCAATAATCTGCAATGCGTCAACTTTGGCTATAGGTGTAAAGTCGATGAGTTTGGTTCCTTCGTATTGTGTCATGACCCTATTATACCATTATGCGTCTTCCGCCGCGCCACGCAGTTGAGCGGTGGGATGGTTGTGCTGGGTGGAGTGCGATCGACGACCACGACCTGCTGTAGCTGTCGATAGCGTGCGAAGAGATAACCAAGCGTGCGCGTTATGGCGCCGGTATAGCGTTTTTCATCTGGCGCTGCGGCATAGCGAGCTCCCTCCTCGAGCGGTGTCGCCCAGCAGCAACTGGCGTGGATGGTACGAGTGTCTTGGGGGAGTTTGGGGTATTGGGGGTATTGCATGCCATAACCCACTAGATCGGCACACACAGCAGATAACGTGCGGGTGCACCGCTGCTGCAATGTGTTGCTTGCGGTGAATATCCCCTGCTCGGCTGAGCTAAAAATCGTGCGTTTGCGCTCAAGTATGCGGCGTGTACCATTTTTGATAATAACAAGTGAGTTGTAAATTCCATCTGGGTGGTACTCTGGTGTGCCTACCACAAGCTCCGCTGTGGGCATAGAGGTAGAGAGTTCCTGTAGCTCGGCGAGGCGATCATCTACCACATCACGTTGGCCTGGGATTTCAAGCAGATCTATGTCTGCCGTCGTCATGAGTTCGGGGCTGATGAAGCGATCGGCAGCTGCTTTGCGTATCAGATCCATGTACTCGCGCCAGGTATTGGCAGAAACACCAACTGTTGGTGTTTCTGATGGTAGTTGCTCAGGGTGAAACACACCTGTTTGGCGGTACCACTGGATGTCATAATGGCGGGCTTGTTCGCGTGGTCGTTTATGATACATGAATATATCATACGATATACCGATCTATAGAGCAAACATACGCAAAATATCCCAATAGTATAGAAGAGTTGGTGGGTGTTGATGAGTAAAGCAAGGAATGTGGCAGCTCTGACGGGTTAGTTTTGGCTAGACTATATACCTGCACATGATGAATTGTGATTATAGATTGATATCAGGAAGAGGTTAGGCTCCACACAAAGTGCTCTTTATTGATACCGCCACTGCGCCATATCACGGTTATAGACGTCGATGATCCGCGGCGTTAGCAGGGTAGAGATGCCGGCTGGGGGTAGGCTAGCAGGGCGCTGGCGCAGGGCGTAGTCGAGCAGTTTGGTGTCGGTGTAGCTGAGCCCAGGTGGCAGCGGCTGGCTTAGCAGGCTGGCTTTATCCTTGGTCGACAGCACAAAGCCCCACTCGCCAAAGGAAGGCACATTAATGCTAAAGGGTATGATATGCCGCTGGGGCTGGGCGGATGCGACGGTGCTAGCCACCATTGCGAAGGCGTGTGGCGAAAAGTACGATGACGTCGCTTGGGTGATCATCACGCCACTGGGGCTGAGGATGCGCGCAGCCTGGCGGTAGAATTGCTGCGAGTAGAGCTTGGCCAGGCGGTCGTTCGATGGGTCGACCAGGTCGATCAGAATGGCATCATACGCTTGGTGTGTCTTGAAGGCAAATAAAAACGCGTCCTCGTTGACGACGCGCACCTTGGGGCTAGCAAGCGAGCGCCTGTTTTGCTCAGTCAGCAGGGGACTAGTGCGCGCCAGCTGCGTCATAGCTGGGTCGATATCCACTAGGGTGATGTGCTCCACACTGGGGTACTTCAGGATCTCGCGTGCTAGCAGTCCGTCGCCACCGCCCATAATCAACACGTTTTTGGGCTGCTTGACCGCTGTCATCGCCGCACCAGCCAGCGTTTCGTGGTAGCGGGCTTCGTCCAGGCTGGAAAACTGGAGGTTGTTATTCAGATACAGGCGTAAATCCTGCTTGTACTTGGTAAGGACGATCTTTTGGTAAGCCGATTGCTGGTAGAGAATAACCGGGTCTTTATAGGCCTTGGTATCGATGCGGTGCTCCAGCCAGCTGGCACCAAAGAACAGCCCCAGCAGCAGAATGGTCGCCACCACACTGGCAGCTAGGAGCCTGCGCGAGGTCTTCAGCTGCAGTAGAATCAGCACTGCCACGGCGATATTGAGCGTGGCAATCAAGTAGGTGCTGCGCATCAGGCCAAGGCTCGGCAGCAAGAAGAGCGGGAAGACCAGCGAGGCCACCAGCGCGCCAAAGTAGTCGATCGCCAGCACCTTGCTGAGTAGTTCCACCGAAGACGGCCGGCCGTAGCGGGTAAACATCTTCACCAGCAGCGGGATCTCCAGGCCGATCAGCACACCAATCACCAGGCTAATCAGCGCAAACACCGGCCAGTGCAGCTTGCTCAAGCTAAAGGCGCTGTAGAGCAGCAGCACCGAATTACCACCCACCAGCCCGAGCAGGATTTCATTCACGGCAAAGCTGGTGGCTGGGTGCCAGCGAATATGCCGCACCAGCAGCGACCCCACCCCCATGCCAAAGAGGGTGATACCAGTTGCCAGGCTAAAGCTCAGGATTGAATCGCCCACTAGGTACGAGGCAGCCGTGCCCAGGATGAGCTCGTAGATAAGCCCGCCAATTGCCACCAAAAGTGCCGCCGCAAACAGTGCGATATTTTCCTTGCTAGTGATATGCTTGGTGCCCGGTGGCGTGACGCGAGTATGTGCCATAGTGTCTGTGTGCCTTTCGCGCCCAGGTTATTTGCCTACGCCGCCACTGCCGCCGCCATAGACGCTGCGCCCGTGGTAGGTGCCGCTGCCGTGCGAATCATCGTGGCCAAAGAACTCATCGTAAATGGCAAAGAGCAGCGCCCCAACAAAGCTGATGATCATCACCCAGCGCCAAAATAGCGGCCAGTTGCGCGGGCGAATAAGCCGGCCAAATAGTTCCTTCTGCTGTGCGTCGGACAGGGGTGTTTTGCGGTAAACGTCGTACTCGCGCCGGTTGTATTTTTCGACTGTGTAGGTGGTGGTAGCGCCGGTCTCGGCGTCGGTGTAGTGCAGGCTGGCATAGGCCATTGGCTCACCCTCAAAGACCTGGTAGGCGTTCTTGCCGCGGATAGCCATAATGGTGCCCTCGCCGGCCTCGGCAACGGTGATGGTCTGTGCGGTGCCGTCCTCCAGCGTGATGCTAAACTCATTACCCGCAGCGAGCGTCTCTGGCTCAAGCCGCTGGGCAAACCGCACTGGCTCGTAGAGTGACACAACCTTACTATCGTGGTCGTACTCCACCCAGCTATCGTAATTTTCGAGGCCCGTTAGCTCCCACTCTTCCCAGTAGGAGGTTTGCTTGGTCTCGGGGTTGTCTTCTTTAAACAACAAGCAACCTACCGCGCGGAAGTTGGTTCGCTTGCCACGTAAGACATCGTTGATTTTGAGGCGAGCTTTGGTGCGTTTGGTCATAATACAGCGCTTTCGATCGTTATAGTGTTGGTATAAAATGCGTCTGCAATGGCTTGGCGAAGAGTCTCGATTGTATCCTTGCTTAAGGGCCGGCACGTGGCAATACTGAGGTATGCTCCGCGGCTCTCGGGCCAGGTGTGGATGGTGGCGTGCGACTCAGCGAGCAGCAACGACACACTCACGCCCTGCGGTGAGAACTGATGCGAGACGGACTCGAGCGCGTGCAGGCCAGCCAGCTCGGCAAGTGTGTGCACCGTCTTTTCGGCGTACGCAAGGTCATCTAGCCGCGTGGCATCCGCCTGGCGAATCGTAAAAATCAGTGCTTGCACCTGCTCCATTTGCATCGTATACGCTATTATATCACTCTTGATGCGAGAGAGCGAACTAGCTATGCTTATACCAAAAAACCAGCCAGAGTGGCTGGCTGGTCTGCTGTAGCGCGCAAATAGTTATGGCTCGAGAGTGGGCCGTGACACACTTGCGCTTGGCTCGGGCGAGTTGACTGTCAGTGGTATAACAAAACCCTGGTATTGCGCGAGTATCACGATGTCGCCAGGCTGCAGTTCGTAGCGGGTGTCGCCATCAGTCAGGTAGAGCTCAGCAACGCGCACCGATGCAGCATTAGTCACGCCATCTTGCTCGGGCTTAGTATGGAATGCATCTGCTTCGGTAAGTGCAGCGATGTGCCGGTCTACCACAGTGCCGATGCTGTCGCCAGCCTCGACGGCTAGAGTAGTAATACCATCCAGGTTGGCTGGTAGCCGAGGCTCTTCTGTGGTTTTGCCTTCCTCGTAGGCTTTGCGCTGGCTGAGGTAACCGCTATACGCATCGACTAGCTGGGCAGCTTGCTCTTCGGGGGTGGGTTGATGCTCAGCTTGTGTGCTTGGGCTTTCCTTTCTGCCTAGGTAGCGACGTCCAACGAGCGTAGCAGCCAAGCTAACACCTAGTGCACCTAGTATAGTGCGCCGTGGGATTGATGGTAGCTCAGTAACTTCATACTTGCCATCACCGCATTTGGATGTTGATGAAGAATCTAGGGCTTCATGACCCCTGTTTGGTCTCTGTTGTGTATACATAGTCCATTCACTATACAACAGAGGTCGCAAAAAGGGAAGAGGAAAATGGCAAAATAACGCACAATATTGCATAATGTGCCAAAAAACAGGGGTAATAACATATAATACACAATATTATACATAATTATGCAATAATATATCTTGTTACACATACCTGAGTGTCTATATTTTCATAGCAAACGGTTCACTTCGTCTGCTTCTTGCTGCTGGCTTGGCTGCATAAAATGAATGCTTTTCTAGAACATTCATCCCTTCAGTGCGAGGGTACAGTACTTATTGTAGTGGCCAGTCCGCATACTTCATCGAATAAAGTTGCAGATATAGAGGAGAGTATAGACAGAGGTTATGAGCCAAAAATAGAACAAATACCATAAATTTGCTGTTTTTGAGGTATTTCTGCTGCGGATGCCATGCTACAATAGAGGGTATGAGATCTACTCGAACCATCCAAATTGTGAATATTACTGGGCGAGAACTCGCCGGCAAATCATCAACAATTCGTGAGCTAATGCCGCGGCTGGGTGCCGGGGTTGTTTTGTTTCGTCCGAGCGATGTCTTGCGCGAATATGCCGCGAGCCATCATATTACACTGCGCAAGCGGAGCGATTATTTGCGCGTGCTGCAGATTATGACGGAGTCTGCGCCGAGCTTACTGGCCGACCGGGCACTGGAGCTGCTTGAGCGGCCTGGTGTGGAGCTGGTGGTGCTCGATGGCCTGCGCGACTACCGCAGTGCTTGTCGCCTTAAGGAGCGACTGGGCGATCGCTACCGGACGGTGGTGCTCACAGCGCCAGATGAACTCCGCTACGAGCGCTTTAAGGGAGTGGCCGAGGCGAGGCGGCGTGCTGGGCGCGATGCAGCGGTGATTCAGAGTTTCGAAGAATTTATGCGCGATGGCGAGGATGACATGGATAGCATGCAGCAGTTCCCAGCGGTGCTGGCTAGCCACGACCTAACACCCGGTGGCCCGATTGACACGAGCACCTATCCGTCGGCTATTGCAGTGGCAGATGAGATTATCAGCTACTTGGTGTAGGACACCCCCAGAGTAGGTAGTAAGCGTGCTGTGAGGTGGTACTTTTCGTGTACATTGACAAAATGCAACAGCAACCATCTGTACACTCTATAACGCTTATGCTATCATGAAGGCATGAATAAGCGAGGGTTTACGCTGGTTGAGATTCTAGTCGTGGTGGCAGTGTTGGCTATTTTGGTGTCGGCATCGGTCGTAGGATATGGTGCGTGGCGTCAGCGTGCAGCCCAGACGGAGCTCGTGAGCGATCTGCGGGCTGCTGCCGCGGCCATGACAGCCTACCAGACATTTTATAATGGCTACCCAACGTCGCTACCAGCTGATTATAATAAGAGTGAGAATATTACGGCGACACTCAAGTACGTCGCATCGGCAACCTACTGCATAGAGGCGACAACGCGCACCACCCGGGGGCTTGTCTATCATATAAAGGGCTCAGAGAGCGAGCCCAAAGAGGGCGGATGTGATGCCTACCAGGCGCAATCTGGCGAGAATGAGTCGCGAGCGACCGATGGTGTGCTGCGCTACTGCCATGTGATCCGCGCCGTTGAGCCAACCCAGCCAGCAGTGTGCGAGCCGGAGCTGCAGAGGTAAAATTTTAGCATCAACAAAAATCAGACCTTGGGCGTGTTCTCTATGATCCGTACACTTTGCCAGCTAAGGTAACGATGAATATGGTAGGACTAAGATATTGCAAACAAAATCTTAGTCCTTTTTCTATACTAGCTTCATTCTCTCGCTGCTTTACAAAAATTCGCTGCGGCAATCCGACTTGCGGCACTAATGCTGAGAAATTGGTATTTTCAAGATGTTGATCCTGAGTATGGTTGAGGCGGAAAAACGACGCAAGTTTTGAGGTGTAAGTATTGTAATATATACTACAGGTCGATCACCTCACCCCGGTCGATTGGCTTGTTGGCTATGCGATGACCATGCATACGACGGCGCATGGTGCGGCGCAGCTCGATGGCATTGGCGAGGAGAATGATGCCATTAACCAGTGCATAGCCACCAACGATTTGGACGAAAAGCTGAGCACTGCTCACTGGGAAAAGCCAGAGGACGAAGCTGACGATTACACCGATCACGCCAGACATGAGCCAGAGCGCTCGCGTGCGGCTCCTGGCGGGAAAGATGCGGCTGAGTATAAGGTCGATGAGGCTGCGCAGCATCACTACCCAGCCAAGGACAAAGCTGAGCGTCGCCACACTGACCCGAGGGTTGGCAAGCATCACTACGCCAAGCAGAATAAGCAGCGCACCTACCACCACGAGAAACGTCTTCGCTTGGCCATTCGCTACCTGCAGCCCACGTACCAGTTGCGACAGGCCCCAGATGATGATCAAAATAGCGAGGAGTGTCATCAAAACAGTGAGAGTGACTGCTGGCATCACAAGTGATACTCCACCAAAGATAATCAATGACAGGCTAATGATAATAATCACCCACCACGCACCAATAAGTTGTCTTTTGAGTTGTTCGATCATACATGCCTCCTTGTCTTTCTAGTGTAGATGATGGTGGGGTAATCTGCAATTAATAGGTGAGGCTATGAACTATCCACCACTGTAGAGATAGTATAGTGCCCAGGCACTAGTCACGGGCAAACTGCATCAGCACGAGTGGGTCACCAGTGACGGAGCGCAGAGTGTAGGCGCTGGGTAGTGTTGGAGTGGTGGTTGCGGTCGAGCTACTATAGTAGAGAACGTTGATTTTTTTGGCATCAGTAAAGGGCTGAGTGGTGTCGGCTACCTTGCGGTACGTGGTACTCCCTTCGAGCGGTGCGTAGCCGCCCATCAGTGGGCCACCCACATAGGCCATGTAGATGGGGCAATGCGACTGCGCTTGCTCGAGATAATAGCTTATCTCTATGGCGATGTACGGGTCGGCCGCAAGGATGACACTCCCATCGCGGCAGGTGCCGAGCTGGGTGGCAATTTGCTTTACGTTGGGTCGCTCATCGCGCTGGAAGTTGAAATTACCCTGCAATGATAACTGCACCATGCCATAAAACATAACCACTGGCAGAAGTGCCAAGAGGGCGGTCGATACGGCCTTGTGCCAGCGCAATGGCGAACGGTGCAGGGCTACGCAGGCCGTATAGAGGACAACACTTGCAATAGTGATACCACTAATTACCACATGAGCAAGATAGCGCTCGACATACATTGGGGCGGATAGCGACACGACGACTAGTGCTGCGACTGGCACGCCCATATGAGCAAGCAATAGCCAGGCAAGCTCGGGATGCGGCAACGAACGCATGGCACGAGGCCACGCCCACGCAACGGCACAGATAATAATCAGAACAAGTTGCGACGACACAACGCCTAGCAACCAAGATGGCTTATAAATCATATTGAAGGATGCGATGCCAAGCAAATTCTGCAGATTCATCGGCTGGCCAATCTCGGCCAAAGCACCATTGCCAATCTGCCCCAAGAAGGTCGGTAGCCATGGCAAGAACAACATAAAGCTCACGACATATGTCCAAAGCCACGGCAACTTCCACCACTGTTGTAAGCCTTGGCGGCGGTAGGTCATAACCATCAGCCAGAGCAGCTGAGCCAGCCAGAGTAGGGCGCTATAATACAGCGTCCCCATGCCGAAGGCGACAAGCACCGCATAGAGCATCCAGTCGCGCCAGCGATCATCGTGCCAAGCGCGTGCCAGTACGGCGGTTGCACTTACACCAATCAACGACCCCAGCGCATACATTCGTATCTCGAAGCCATAGCGCATTAGTAGGGGTGTGCCAATCAGTGTGAGGAGTGTATACCCCGCGGCGCGCTTACCAAACCAGCGCCGCACGAAACAGCCCATACCAACCATCGCGCCGCCATAGCAGAGGATACTAAAGGCGCGCAGGGCTGGCTCACTATAACCCCACACGCTGGCCCAGAGCTTGAGGATGAGATAGTAGAGCGGCGGGTGTGTATCGATACTGGTGAGGCGAATGAGTTCACTGATTGGCTGCTTGGCGAGCCACACCGAATATGCCTCATCAAACCACACACTTTGCTGGCTGCCAATCCACCAGCACAGCGCCATTGCCACCAGTGGTGCTAGCACAATGGCGATGCGAAACCAGTGGCGTCGCATCTTACAGACAAGGGGAAATAGTCGATTAGCGAGAATAAGGGCAGAATTCTTGACCCGAGCGGCAGATTGTTGCCGCGCTAGTTGTTTACTCATATCTTTTATAGTACCGATTTGTCGGCAAAAAATCCACTAGCAAAGCCATAATCATCCGTGGTACAATACCACTATACGTACCCGTAGCTCAGCTGGATAGAGCGTTGGTTTCCGGAACCAAAGGTCGCAGGTTCGAACCCTGCCGGGTATACCATATATAATTGAGGCTCGTGCGGCCTCTGTTTTTTTATGGGAGATGTATAGTAAGACGAGTTAATTAATGGGATAGATTAATGAAACAAAAGAAAGTCTATCTCTCTAGCTGATCCCTGTTAGCGTGGAATAATCTTCATCAAAAACTTTGTCTTGACGGCAAGGTAGATAAGCGCAAGTGCACTGACGGATAAGGCGAAGTTGGCCGGGATCTCGTGGAAACGATCGACCGACGTAAAATAAAAATCGCTAATATAATAATCTGGTGCCACAAAGAGATGCATAACGAGAATAACGAACGCATGCACCGTATACACATAGAGCGAATTATGGCCAAACGGCAGCAAAATCCAGCCCAGCCACCGCTTGATGCGATCCTCGAATCGCCGAAACAGCATAAAGAACCCAGCAAACCAAAGCCACGATAGGGTAAGGCGAGGCAGTGGTAGGTCGAGCTTGAGGAACTGATTGTCGAGTGCGGTATCGGCCGCGGCAAGCGTTTGATGGAAGCCGTCACCTAGCCCATGTGCCACAAAGGTGACGTATGCGTCGGCAAAGAGTGTGAGGACGAAGAGCGTTGCAATACTGCGCTTGATGATGCGTCGACGACGCAGTGGCCACGATTGCCAGCGTGCAGTAATCTCTGGTAGGTGGTAGCCCAGGGCAAAGGCCATGAAAAATAGCACCTGCCAGGTGAGCGGTTGGTATAGTTCACTAACTGGCCGTGGTGTCAGTGCCCACACTAGTAGGCTGAGCCCTAGCACGATATACCACTTGCCGCGCCGCAGTAGCCAGAGCGCGCCTGGTGCTACCGCAATAAACAGTGCATACAGGCGCAAATAGTCCGCCCAGCCGTAGAATTGCTGTAAGGTAATAATATCCCACGCCAGGCCAAGCCAATTACCGTCGGGCAGCGGTAGTGGCAACTTGACACCTTTATTATCAATAAAGAACCAGCTAATCAGGAGCGATAGTATCGTCACGATAATGCTCGTGAGGTAGAGCGTACCAGCCCGCTTCCAGAGCAAGCGCGTCGCTGTCATGAGGGGCTGCGTGCGGAGCTTGGCACCGCGCACAATACCCAAGACAAGGCCGGATATAATGAAGAACCCTTCGGCTGCCGAGACAGCGAGACGACTGTCGCCAGTGAGGAAAGTGAGGCCATTAGGGAAGTAGGTGAGATGGTCGAGAATAATGATAACCAAAAACCACCCGCGCATGAGGTCGAGACTAACGATGCGCCCAACAGAGGACGCGCTGGCTTTTGGTTGGGTTGTCACAATGATCTAGTATAGCAGGTTTGCTAAAAGTATGCTTAAGATTGTCTAATGTTGTCGTGAGCGAGGTCTGGATATCCAACACTGATGACTCTATGGTCTAAAAAACTGAGGGGCATAGCGACGCACTAGCGTGGTCGCTTGCTCGCAACAGTGCGTGCCTTGGTGGCAAAGGTGTCATCGATGAGGACAGAGGGCGCAAATTCACCATAGCGCCGCGATACTGCTTGCTCGATCAGGAAGTCGGCAATGCGTGGATTCTTAGGTAGAATTGAGCCATGCAGGTAGGTGCCGATCACATTGCGGTAGCGCGCACCTTCGGTTTGGTCGGTACCATTGTTGCCCGCCCCGCGCGACACGATACCTAGGGGTGGTACGCTGTGCCCAAGGGTTGTGAGGCCGCTGTGGTTCTCATAGCCAATGACTTCGCCAAAGTCGCTGCTGGCAGTGACGATATTGCCAATTAGGCGCTGCTCGCCAGCGACCGTCTCGATATCAAAGAGACCAATCCCACGAATGATCGCTCCCTGAGTGGTCTTAAAGAATCGCCCAAATAGCTGGTAGAGCCCACACACTACCAGCATTGGCACGCCATCATCAGCGAGGCGCTGCAGGGTGGGGCCAATCGCGAGTAAATCATCCTGAATGGTAGCTTGGCCAGAGTCTTGGCCACCGCCACCCACAATGATGTCAATATCAGCTGGGAAAGTGTCGCCCGGGTTATATTCAACGAGCCGCACGCTGTAGCCATACCACTCGAGCCGTCGCTTGAGCGTGAGGGTATTACCCCAGTCACCATAGATATTCATGGCGTGAGGGTAGAGTTGGAGGATGGTGATAGTGTTGTCTTTCATACAGTATTTACCTCTGTGTAATGAGCTAATTCGCGCCGCAAGGCAAGCATGGCGGTATAAGTACAGTAGATGCGCAAGGGGGTGCCGCGATTAGCCCGGACAAACTCCGCCAGAGCTTGCTTAAGGCTAGGCACAACGCGCCGAGTTTCTACCTCATCATACTGGAGGCGCAGCGCCATATCGTAGGCGCGCACACCACTTACCATTGCCACGCCAGTGGGCCGAAGCGTGTCGAAGTCGACATCCCATAGCCAACTCATATCGCGGCCATCGGCGTACTGGTCGTTGATGGCAATCATTGTAGCAGTCTTATGAGGGTCAAACGATGCCAGGCTCAGGCGGAAACCGCTCGGGTTCTTGACGAGGACAAGCTCGCAGGGCTGGCCATTGACGGTCAGAGCTTCGCCGCGGCCAAAGGCTGGCTCGACCTGAGCGAGGGCAGCGAGCATGGCGGGTGTATCGAGTTTATCTTGCAGAATAGTACGGACGAGGGTAAGTGCTCCTGCAGCGTTTTGGGCATTGTAGCTACCCTTGAGCTTCAGTGAGACAGGATGATCGGAATCGTCGAAGCAGAAAGTGGCAGCTTGGTCGGACAAGCCGCATAGCGTCACATCAGCATTGGTGGTGGCTGCAGCTTGGGCTGAGGCGCTCCGCATGGTATCGTCGCTTGGGAAGAGGTGGGCGAGCGATGGGTCGACGCCGTAGCGGCTTATTGGTGCTGTGAGATCAGCGGTAAATTCTTGCCGCGTCAGCCGTGGGTCGTCGCCATTGAGAACAATGCCATTTGTGGTACGCATGGCAATGGTGTGAAGCAGCTGCGCCGTGTAGTCGATCTCGCCAAAGCGATCGAGCTGGTCGCGCAGGACGTTGAGCAGCAGGCAATAGCGTGGGGCAACTTGCTTGACGAAGTGCACCGCATGCGCTTCGTCAAGCTCGAGCACGGCAATATCCGCTGGCAGTACGCCGTGGGTATCAACCGCCTCAAGTAGTGCTGCTGCCACGCCGCGGGTGAAGTTGCTCCCCGTGCGATTAGTAAAGACGTGGAGGCCTTGGCTCTCCAGTAGGGCTACAACCATCTTGGTAGTGGTTGTCTTACCGTTAGTGCCACTTACTACTACCACACCATGCGGTAGAGCATCAAGCGTACGGGCAAGAAAGTGCCGATCGAGCTTCTCGACGACGAGGCCTGGCAATGCCGAACCACCACCGCGCAACCGAGCTGCGCGCTGCACTCCTTTGCCCACAAGAGTTGTAATACGAATCATGGTGTTTATTATAGCATGAATCACCCTTTATTTATGGCGCGATATATAGCACAAATTACGCTAGTGCGCTACAATGCATAGTATGATAGTGGTTGGATTTTTTGCGTGGTGGTATGGCGCTGGGTGGTGGCAGCGGATCACGATGGTGTGGGGGAAGCTGGTGAGTGTATTTGACTATTTTTCAATTGATCTCCTGGTGCGAACGTGGTTTGCGCCGTTTCGACAGATATCGGCAGGAGCGGTGGATGGGCCGATTGGCGTGCAAATTCGGGCTTTTTTTGACCGCCTCATCTCGCGGACGATTGGCGGCATCGTGCGGAGCTTTATGATTATTTTTGGCATTGTAGCGCTCGCAGTAACCGCTGCGGCGGGGCTTGTCTTTATTGTCGCTTGGGCGCTTGTGCCTGCGTTACCACTGCTGGGGGCGGGGCTTGCGATAGTGGGGTGGCTGCCATGGTAAGCGACTTTCATTACGATAGCTTGCGTGCTAAGAAGGCTCGCTTGGGTGTGCAGATGGGCCGCTTCGATCACTGGTGGTGGGCACCATTTTTGCTATTCTTAGCAGGGGCGGGAGCATTGCTGGCGGTTGAATTGCCACTGGGGTGGTTTGTCGCGAGCCTGGCTGTGGTGCCATATGGGCTCCACCGGTGGTATCAGGGTGAGATTGCCCATTTGTCTATCAGTGGTGGCACAGCTGATGGGTTGCTTGCGGGTGATGTGCTGGGCCGGTTGCCCGCCGCGCCAACACCACGCGATATTGCCTGGGCATTGCGCTCAGTCAATGATGGGCTCTTTATGGCATTGCGGCTGGGCCTGAGCCCGGCACTGGTGCAGGATCTCGTGAGCGATGACCCGAGCATTATGCCCGAGTTTTGGCAATTTGCCGACCGTATCCGCCAGTACAACCAGCTCGAGCAAATCACTGGTAGTGTACTTATGGTGGCTTTGGTGCGCAGTGTGCCTGGTTACCAGAATATCCTGGCGGAACTCCAGCTTGACGACGAAGATCTCGACGGCGCGGTGCAGTGGCAGCACCACTTGCGCCAGTTGGTAGCGCAGATTCATCAGCCGCGGCGCACTGGTGGGGTGGCGCGCGATTGGTCGTTTGGTTATATTCCGCTACTGCGCCGCTTTGGGCAAAATATTAGCGAGCAAATTAGCCGTGGTGGCGGGATGTTCTCTGTTGATGTGGCGTCGCACACCAAGGCAATCGATCAGCTCATTGATATCTTTGGCACTCGTGGCCGGCAAAATGCCGTGCTGGTGGGGCAGGCTGGCACCGGCAAGACGACCATTATCCACGCCTTTGCCGAGCGGCTCCTCGATGCCTCGGCACGTTTGCCTAGTAGTCTCAAGTTTCGGCAGGTGTTCATCCTCGACTCATCATCGCTCATCGCTGCAGCGCCAGGCCGGGGCGAGCTCGAGAACCTCGTTATGCGCGTCCTTGGTGAGGCGTATACGGCCAAGAATATCATCATTTGCCTAGATAATGCTCAGCTGTTCTTCGAGGAAGGGATTGGCGCAGTGGATCTGACCAATGTGCTGCTACCTATTCTCGAGGCAGGGCGCCTGAGGGTTATTCTGAGCATGGATGAGCAGCGATTTTTGCAGATTGGTCGGCGCAACCCATCGCTTGCTAATGCGCTTAATCGCATCTCCATAGCGCCCACAAACGAAGCCGAGACACTGCGCGTCTTGCAAGAGCAAGCCGTCATTACCGAGGGGCAGCGCCATGTGGCCTACCGCTACCAGGCACTGCGCGAGGCGTATCGGCTCAGTGCACGCTATATTCATGATCTTGCCATGCCGGGCCAAGCCATTAAGCTGCTCGAGTCAGCCGCGAGCTACCACGAGGATGGCATTGTGACAAAGCAATCGGTGCAGCAAGCTATTGAGCAGACGATGGATGTGAAAATAAGTGTGGCAAATACCGCAGATGATCGCGAGCGACTGCTCAATATGGAGGCGCTCATCCACCAACGAATGGTCAACCAAACGCGAGCGGTCAGCGTGGTAAGTGACGCCTTGCGCCGGGCACGAGCTGGTGTGCGCAACCAAAATCGGCCAATTGGCACCTTCCTCTTTCTTGGGCCAACAGGAGTGGGTAAGACAGAGCTGAGTAAGGCTTTGGCTGATGTGTACTTTGGTGGCGAGGGCAAGATTGTCCGGATCGACCTCAACGAGTATGTCCGGCCAGAGGATGTGTCGCGCCTAATTGCCGATGGCGCTGATGACCCAGCCAGCTTAACCGCCCAGGTGATGAAACAGCCCTTTAGCGTGGTGCTGCTGGATGAAATTGAGAAGGCCGCGCCAGAGGTATTGGCAACCTTGCTGCAGCTGCTGGATGAGGGGATCCTGCGCGATATCAAGAACCGTGAGGTGAGCTTCCGCGATGCGATTGTTATTGCCACGAGTAACGCTGGGGCCGACCGCATCCGCGAATATATCGAGCATGGTTACAAGCTTGAGCAATTCGAGCAGCAGTTTACCGACGAGCTCATTAACAGTGGTCAGTTCCGGCCCGAGTTCCTCAACCGTTTTGACGAAATCGTCCTCTTCCGGCCGTTTACTAAGGAAGAGCTGGTGCAAGTGCTTGACCTTATCCTCGAAGGGGTCAATGCCACACTCGCCCAGCAAAAGGTCTCGGTTGCGGTAGAGTATGATGCGAAGCTCTTTCTCGTCGAACGTGGCTACGACCCACGGCTTGGTGCTCGCCCAATGCGCCGCGTGGTGCAAAAAGCGGTGGAGAATACTGTGGCGCGCCAGATGCTTAGCGGTAGTGTGACACCTGGCAGCACGATTACCGTCACGCTTGAGCAGGCCCGCCAAGCCTTCCAGACTGATGGTGCATCAGAGGTTGTGACAGCAGATGAAATCATCCCACCAGAGTATAAGCGGTAAGAGTATGGCACTTTCGAACAATCAGCCTTAGCTCTATAAGGGAATGATAGTAAGAAAGTGCTCATTCTATTATTGGCCACGCATTGGAATAAGAAGAGCGAAGATATGAAGGGGCTCTCGAGGACGCTTGAAAGCGCAGACTCGCCATCCTTAAGAGAAAATTTAAGAGAAAGAAGTGACACTCTTACGATGCTAGAAGTATTTTGTAGTATATAACCTCTAGTGATGCGGGCCAAAGCGCGTGGCTATTGGCCTTTGTTTTGCTGCATGAACCCTGGGCGGAAGCTTGGCTTCATAGCTGGTTTGCTGTAGGCTGGCTGTGATTGTCGCGGCGTGTGCACGGTGTTGTCGCGCCGGCGGGCGTAGGTGGCAGTGCCTGGCCGCGATCCTGATGGGTCGCGTGGCCCACCGCCACTGCCACGGAGACGCTCGTTGTTCATATAAGGTGCTTCGTCATCGATACGGCTACTATTGGCTGCGACTGGTCGGCAGCCCATCATAGTGTGTGAGCTTTGGTAGCGCAAGTGGTTGGCGCGACGCTCTTGGATGGATTGATGTTGGCGCTGGTCGACGCGTAGTGACGACGTCTTCGCGCCATTGACGATGGTTCGGGTATTGCGCGCGACGCCATTGGTGTGTATGCTCGATCCGCGCAAGCGATGGAGTCCTCGGGTCATACCTTTATTATACATAAAAAAGTGATATAATGGATAGCGCGTGCGGGTGTCGTACAGCGGCTAGTATACAAGTTTTCCAAACTTGGGATCGGAGTTCGATTCTCCGCACCCGCACCATTTCGGAACAAAATTGGAAACGGTCGCCCTGTAGGGTGGCTTTTTCTAGACTTTGGCGGAGCCAAAGCTCGAACCTATTTCGAGCGTAAAAGCTGAACCTGTGCAGGCTCGGCTGC
>CAJPUN010000004.1 GCA_905373835.1 Candidatus Saccharimonadota bacterium | reverse complement strand
GCTAAAAAGCTAATATATATATCAATATATGAGAGCCGCGTCAAGCTATTTTGCTTATAATGCCATAAAATCAGCGTATTTTCTACTTTTGTGCGTATAAAATGGCAAGATATATCTACTATGGGCGCGCTTAGATCAGATTAAAACACTCAACAATCTCGCTTATTCTTATCCACATTGTGCAGAGTGGGGAAAACTGCTGACCCCTGATACTGGTTGAGCTTTTCCACAGATTTGTGGATAAGCGTTGGCTCGGCGGGGAACGCCGTGGGTAAAAGGGGTTGCGTGTGGGTGAGAGTGGGTATTATACTGGGAGTAGTGGAAGAAAGTGGGTAACCACGAGAAAAACAAACACCACTGCACAAAAACAAAATAATTCATCTGTAAGGATCGCCACACCCCATGGATTACTTCGAACGCAAGCTGGATGACAAGCGTCGGCTCACCATACCGACGGAGCTTCGGGTGGAGTTTGCCAGCGGTGTAGTCCTGACGCGCGGCTTTGGCAGCTACCTCCACCTGTATGCGCAGGATGTGTGGGATAGCCAGGTAGAGCCAGCGCTGACGGGCAGCATCCTGGATGAACATGTCGCCGACCTCAACGTCAAGTTCCGGCGCGGCAAGACGGCTGCCACCCTAGACCAAAAGCAGGGCAGGGTAACAGTAGAGCAGCATTTGCTGGATTATGCCGGGATATCGCGCGAGGTTGTAGCGGTGCGCGCTGGCCAGTATTGGCGCCTCATGGCACCGGAGCAGGCCGAGTAGCGAGGCTGTTTTTGTGACGCTCTTTAACAAGCACGTGTAACTGATATCCTCGAGATCAACCATCTGGTAGTGAGCCATGTGGGCACCCGACCCACGCAAAACCCTGTCGGGCGCACCTTCCTCACAAACACCTCCCAAAAAACTCCACCTCACATAATTGCTGCGGCAATTATACACATAAGTCTCTCAAACGATCTTTGGCGGGCTCTCTCGGCCCGGTACAAGCAAAGATCGTCAACAAAAACAAACACATTTTATGCGAAAACAAACAGGTTTCGCTACCAGATGGGTGATCTCGAACCCGCATCGGACTATCTCGCAGTAGCCTGAGTGGGGCGTATCTTTATGGAAAAGCATAGCTATACCTATCGGTAGCATTGCCGTGCCATCCTCCTGCCGAGGGAGTGTGATAATCCGTTGCAATAACGGATTATCAGCCCAGCGCAAGAGGTCAACATCTGGGAGATGTTGACCCTTATAGCGATCCCGAGTGCAGGAGGTGGTGAGGCAAGGCGTGAGACGGCGTATAGCTAGCCAGCTTAGTATTGGTTTCTCTGTTGTTCTTTGCCTAAATAGGCTACGACCAGTAGGGGAGGAAAGCAATATTATGCTACCATAAGAAACGTATGAGTATTAAAGCACATCCACCACTTCATGTTCCGGTATTGCTGGAGGCAGTGTTAGCCCAGCTCCAGCCGCGCCCAGGTGAGCGCTATCTCGACCTGACGGCGGGGTATGGCGGCCATGCCACAGCGATTCTCGAGCAGACCCAGACGTATACCACGGCGTGTTTGGTCGATCGCGACCAGTATGCTTTGTCGCAGCTTGGTAGCTTGGCAGGGCAGGGCGCACGGCTGATGCATTGCGATTTTTTGCAGGCAGTACAGCAGTTGGTTCGCGAGGGTGAGCAGTTTGATTTGCTGCTACTGGATTTGGGGGTGTCGTCACCACAGCTCGATCGAGCTGACCGAGGGTTTTCCTTTACACACACTGGCCCGCTTGATATGCGGATGGATCAACGCCAGGCAATGACTGCCGAGCAGATTGTCAACCACATGGCAGAGGCAGAGCTTGCCCGACTGATCACCCGCTACGGCGAAGAATCGCCAGCGATAGCACGGCGCTATGCTGCAGCTATTTGCGTGGCCCGGCCACTGTCGAGTACTGGAGAACTCGCGCGCGTCATCGAGCACGCTACCCGTGGCAAGCGGGGCAAGACCCATCCAGCCACGCGTACCTTTCAGGCAGTCCGCATCGCCGTCAATGACGAATTGACGCAGGTAGAGCAGACGCTCCAGCTGGTGCCAGCCTTGCTGCGCACTGGTGGACGTGTGGGAGTGATCAGCTTCCATAGCCTTGAGGATCGGCTGGTCAAGCGCTTCTTCGCAGAGCAGCGCCAGGCAGGCTACGAGGCCGAGCTGCGCATCCTCACCAAGAAACCTATCGCGGGCAGCCATGACGATGCTTACAATCCGCGTGCCCGCAGCGCCAAGCTGCGAGCCGCCGCAAAAATATAAAAAACAAAAAAAGGAGTAGGGACATGCCAGTTCGTATCCCCGTACAAAATCAATCAATCACGACAACAGTATTGGTCCGCCACGGCAAATAGCCCTTGGCTTAAGACCTCGCGCTGGGGCGGCGCGTTATCCGCCCCCACTCTAGAAACGACCCCATACTAACGCTAAACAACACAAACACCACCACAATGACAACCTACACACGGACAATGCAATTTAATAGTCGACGCCAGAGCACCTGGAAGCGCAACCGTAACACCGTTGCTTTTGCTTCGGCTATCAAACTTGGACCAATCACCCACACAGTGCTGATTGCCCTCCTTATCACCATCCTTGGCTTGATATATCTAGCGCAGGCGACACACACAGTCAGCTATGGCTACGAGGCC
The DNA here is from genome assembly GCA_905373835.1 of Candidatus Saccharimonadota bacterium. GTDB lineage: Bacteria > Patescibacteriota > Saccharimonadia > Saccharimonadales > Saccharimonadaceae > Saccharimonas. The sequence continues at coordinate 73,502 of CAJPUN010000004.1, read as the reverse complement.
AGCAAGATTGACGACAAGATCTCCTCTCTCAGCGAGCAAAAGAAGGACTTGGAGGTCGATAACGCCCGTCTGACCGCCCTTAAGGAAGTGCAGGGTAGTAGTGTGGCCAAAACGATGACAACACCAGCCAATACAGCGTACGCCAGCGAGTAGCCCATGCTGCAGCGCCATCTTGCTACGCCACGCGCTCAGGCGCTCGCCGCTGTGCTCGGCGGGCTACTTGTGGTGTTTGTACTGCGCCTGGGGTATGTGCAGGTGCTGCAACATGATTACTATGTATCGCAGGCCGATAGCGAGCAAGTCAAGCAATTTCGTCTGCGCGCCCAGCGCGGTGAGATATACACCATGGATGGTACTACTCCCGCCAAACTCGTCATGAATGAGACGGTCTATACCGTGTGGGCTGACCCGATGGCTGTGACAGATGTAGATAAGATCGTGACGGTCCTCAACCAGGTGGCTGGTGGTAATGTGCGTGAGAATTTTCGCCAATATATCACACGTAAACCAAGCCGCTACCAAGTGCTTGCCACCAAAGTGAGCCGTAAGCAGGCTGAACTTATCAAGAAGGAGAATCTCGCTGGGGTGGGCTTTGATGCGATGAGCCAGCGCGTTTACCCAGAAGGGCAGTTGGCTAGCCAAGTGCTGGGCTTTGTCGATGCCGAGGGTAAGGGGAAGTACGGCTTCGAACAGGCTAATGATGATAAGCTGCGCGGCACAGATGGAGTGCTTAAGACAGTGACAGATATCCGCTCAGTACCACTAACCATTGGCCGGACGAATATCAACCAGCCTGCTAAGAATGGGACCAATATGGTACTGACGATCGATCGCAACATCCAGACGAGGGTCGAGCAAGCGCTTGTCGATGGGGCCAAGCGCAGTGGCGCTACCGATGTCAGTGCCGTCGTGATGAATCCACAGAATGGCCAAGTCTTAGCCATGGCTAACCTCCCCACCTATGACCCGTCCAACCTTAAGACGATCAAAAGCGTCGCCGCGCTCAATAACAACACCATCACCACACCATACGAGCCGGGCTCTGATATCAAAACCTTTACAGTGGCGACGGGCATCGACAAAGGGGTCATCACGCCGCAAACCACCTACAACAACACCGACAGCATCAAGGTAGACGACATCACTATCGGCAATGCCAGCAAGGGCCAGACGGGCAATATTACCATGCAGCACGCTCTCAATTGGTCGCTCAACACTGGTATGGTCACGGTGGCGCAGCGCCTGGGCAATGGCAGCTACATCACTCGCCAGGCGCGCGACACAATGTATGATTACTTCCACAAGCGCTTTCGCCTTGGGCAGCTGACGGGAGTGGAACTCGCTGGTGAGGCTAAGGGTAATATCGTATCACCCACCCAGCAGCAGGGCAATGCGGTGCGCTACTCTAATATGTCCTTTGGCCAGGGGATGGATGCGACAATGCTGCAGGTCTCAGCCGGTTTTAGTGCGATTATCAATGGTGGGACGTACCACAGCCCCACCGTCATTGCGGGGACGATTGACGACAATGGCACCTTTGCCAAGGCGGCACGCAAGGCCTCGTATGCTCATGTTATCAAGCCGCAATCATCCGCCACTGTGCGCGAGATGGTGCACCAAGCACGCCAGGCCTTTTATGCGGGTGGTGACCGCGCGGGGTTCTACATTGGCGGCAAGACGGGTACATCGCAAACCATCAAGGATGGTAAGTATATTTCTAACCAAACTATTGGCACCTACCTCGGTTTTGGTGGGGAGGTTGGCAAAACACCAGCGTATGTTATTATGGTGGAGGTTTCGGGCAAAGGGCTGAATATGCAGGGGGGTCAAGACGCTCACCCGATTTTCACGGATATATCTAATTGGTTGCTCGACTATATGAAGCTCGAGCCGAAAGGACACACACCATAATGAACCTCACCACACTCGTTCGCGAGCTCAACGCGACGTTTCTCCTCAGCGTCGCGGCCTTTTTGCTGGCGATGGCCCTCACGCCGCTCTATACCTACTTTGCTTACCGCTATAAGTTTTGGAAAAAACAGCGGGCCGCGAGCACAACGGGCGAGGAATTGACGGTCTTTACTAAGCTGCATGCCGATAAATTCACGCGCAATATCCCCACGATGGCAGGGATGGTTGGTATTGTGGCCATTGCCGTGGTGACGCTGGGGTTTAATCTCGACCGAGCCCAGACCTGGCTTCCACTGGCGGCACTGCTTGGTGGTGGGGCAGTGGGGCTGCTGGACGATGTGATCAATATCAACAGTGATGGCTCGGGCTCGGCAGGCTTGCGTGCCTGGCTGAAGTTCTCAATGATCGCGGTGATGGCGGCGGTGCTGGCTTGGTTCTTTTACGTCAAGCTAGGCTATACAACGGTGCATGTGCCGTACCTTGGTGACTGGCAGCTCGGCCCGTGGATTGTCCCGCTCTTTATCTTTGCGGTGGTAGCAACTGGCAATGCAGTGAACATTAGCGATGGCCTGGATGGTCTGGCTGGTGGACTGCTGGCGGTGAGCTATTGCATCTTTGGGGTGATTGCCTTACTACAGGGGCATTTGCAGCTGGCGGGCTTTTGCTTCACCGTGGTGGGGGCGCTGCTGAGCTACCTGTGGTTTAATATTTATCCAGCACGGTTCTTTATGGGCGATGTGGGGAGCTTTGCCTTTGGGACGAGCCTAGGCGTCGTGGCGATGCTGACGAATACGCTGTTTTTGCTGCCCGTGATTGGTGTGCTGTTTGTGGTAGAGGCGGGCTCGAGCCTTATTCAAATCCTCAGCAAGAAGTTCTTCCACCGCAAGGTGTTTATCTCGGCACCAATTCACCAGCACTTCCAAGCAGTCGGTTGGCCAGAGGTGAAGGTGACGATGCGTTTCTGGGTGATCTCTTGCGTGGCGGGCTTTATTGGCCTGATGATGGCGCTGGGTGGGGGACACATCTAGAATGGCTGCTGCTCGCCGCACTCGTGCTGCACACCGATCGGCTTCGGCTCGGTCGGCTCAGCCAGTGCGCCGTGAGCAACGTAGTACTACCTCCGCTCCATCTGTCGCTGTGCCGCGTTTGCACCGGCCGGACTATCAGATTATCCTCTGGGTGGGGCTGCTCATGCTGCTGGGTTTGGTGGTGATGTATGCCATTGGCCCGCAGCGTGCCAATGTGCTCAACTCTGCGCACAACACCAACTACTACACCGATGGCTACTTCGCTATCAAGCAGACGGTGAGCTTGCTGCTATCAATTAGCGCCTTTGTGGGGTTGTCGCTCGTGCCCTTTGCGTGGCTGCGCCAAAAGGCGGGTACGCTGCTAGCCAGCGGCTTCGTGCTGTGTGCGCTGCTGTTTGTCCTTGGCAATATGCTGCATGTCTCGGCAATTGCCCAGTGTAGCCTTGGGGCGTGTCGCTGGTTCTCGCTGGGGTCGCTAGGGAGCTTCCAGCCAGCCGAGATGCTGAAGTTTGGCATGCTTATCTATATGGCGCTCTTCCTCGGCACACGGGCGCGCCAGGGGGTGATAAACGACCTCCATCAGACGATCATCCCCATGGTAATTATGATGTGCGCAGCGCTCTTTTTCGTGATATTTTTGCAAAAGGATATGGGCACAGGCCTAGCGCTCACTGCCATGGTGGCGTGTATGCTGGTGATGAGTGGCATGAGCTGGCGCTGGCTAGCCTATCTAGCGGCGGGTTGTGTGGCACTGGTGTTGCTGCTCATCGTCATTGCGCCGCACCGCATGGAGCGGGTGGCGACCTTCTTCCAGGGGGATGACCACGCCGCCAGTAGCAACGATGATGGCTACCACATCAAGAATGCCAAGATTGCACTGGGTACGGGCGGGCTATTTGGCCTGGGTATTGGTAACAGTATCCAAGCGACGGGCTACCTCCCTGAGGCGATTAATGACTCAGTCTTTGCCATCATTGGTGAGACGTTTGGCTTTGTGGGGGCGGTGGTCGTGCTGGCATTGTTTGCAGCGCTGCTACTGCGCCTGCTGAGGATTGCCGAGCGCCTGCCTGATATGACAATGCGTCTGGTGGTAGCTGGAGTCTTTGGCTGGCTGGGTGCACATGTTATGCTAAATGTAGCGTCGATGATTGGAGTCTTCCCGCTGACGGGTATTACGCTGCCATTGCTGAGCTTTGGTGGCACCAGTATGGTATTTATTGCTGGTGCGCTTGGTCTGGCCTTCCAATTATCACGCCAGGCAGCTTACCAACCAATCAACGAAAAGGAGACCTCTCATGAAGCTACTGGCAGTCGGCGGTGGATCGGGCGGGCACGTTACGCCGGTCGTCGCCGTCATTAATGAAATCGCAGCCCTCCAGCCCGATGTGCAGGTGACCTTCGTCTGCGATAAGGCCTTCGCTAGCCAATCGCGCGGGCTCATGCAGCACGCTGCAGTGCCAGTGCGGGTGCGGACAATCGCTGCGGGCAAGTTCCGGCGCTACCAGCACCTCAGCGTAGTGCGCCAGTTGCTCATGCCGAGTATTGTCCTGGCTAATATACTAGATATCTTTAAGATCCTGGCTGGCATATGCCAGAGCCTCTGGCTGGTGCTGCGCTGGCGGCCAGATGTGATCTTTGCCAAGGGGGGGTTTGTGTGCTTGCCGGTCGGTATTGCAGCGCGCTGTCTGCGCGTACCAGTAGTGATTCACGACTCCGATGCTCGCCCTGGCCTGACTAACCGTGTGATGGCACGTTGGGCAGCAGCGATTGCTACAGGCTGGCCCCTCAAGCATTATCACTATCCAGCATCGCGTAGCCGCTATGTGGGGGTGCCGATTGGCGCTGATTTTCGTCCGCTCACTGCGGCTCAGCGGCAGCAGGCACGGCAGACCTTCTCGCTTGATACACACAAGCCATTAGTCGTTGCTACCGGTGGTGGTCTTGGCTCGGCCATTATCAATCACGCGGTGCTGCGCGCTGCTGATGAGCTGCTGGCTGCTGGCATACAGGTTTATCTGGTGGCAGGCAAGGGCAATTATGATGCCGCCCAAGCCAAAGCGCCGCAGCACCCCGATTTTCACTGCGTACCCTTCGTTTTCGAGCATATGGCGCAATTGCTCGGTGCAGCCGATGTGGTAGTATCACGCGCCAGTGCCACCTTCACGCAGGAGCTCGCTGGCCTCGCTCAGGCGGCTATCTTGGTGCCGGCCCATCACCTGGGCGACCAACGCAAAAATGCTGCCATCTATGCCGAAGCCAAGGCTGCGCTGGTCTTGCAAGACGACGCCCTAGAGCAGAGTGATGCCCTTGGCCAAGCCATTCTTACCCTCATGCGCGACCCTGCGCAGCGCCAGCAGCTTGCTCAGCGCCTTCACACCTATGCACGTCCCTACGCTGCCCGCGATGTAGCGCAAATGGTGGTAGAGACGGCTCGGCGTCAGAAGTAGGGTAGAGCACTCGCGTATCATATAGACAAACAAAACCGGTTGGAATGACCGGTTTTAGTATAATTTTATTATAAGCTTGCATAGTGACTCACCAAATGACAGCACGTCTGGAGACTAGCGACAATGATGCGGATAGGGCTGTATCAGCGCTGTTGAGGTCGCTCATCGCAGCGTTCCCAAATTCTTCGCGGCTAGCCCATGGGATGTCGCCGCCGTGCTTTTCGTAACCATGGTCCATGATTCCTTCGATGGCGGCAAACTGGGCGTCGCTCCCAGGCGTTAGGTAATCGTTTATTGAATACAATTATCTCATCTTACTTGGATAAGGCGTTTACGGCCTTGACAATGTCATGAAACTTGTACAATATTTCGCCAGATTGCTCAAATGGAATTGGCATAGCAACAGTAGTCCAAAGACGTTTGCATTCTTGTCGAAAGGCTCCGTAAAACACTTCAATACCTAATGACCCAATAAGGCGAAGCTCGTCTTTCGTTAGTTGAACAGTTGCCCCATCCTTCGTTGTTTCTAGTACTTTCATCGCAGTTTCTCCGATTATGTTGATAATGCCATTAGTATGGATAAACCTGGAATATATGTCAAGAGCGTGTCATGTGTTGGCCTGTGGGAACTTCTTGACGATGGTGCCCCAGATGGGATCGAAAATGAAGTGGCGCAGCCTTTGCCAACAACCAACCATCTACGGTATAATGGCCTGTAGCATCATGGGCTTTCGCACAAAACAAACACCACCACCAGCACGCCGTCGAGCTGCCAAAAACAAGAGGGAAGAGCAGCCCCAGCGCACCGCCTATACCTACCGACGCAACCGGACGCTGACTGGTAGCTTGGTGAGCCGCGTGCCGAGTGCGGGCGAGCCCAAGGCACTGCTGCGGTCGCCGCGTATGCATGCGCATGATTTGCGCCGGACGCGCCGCCGCGTGGCACTGTCGCTTGGAGTGGTAGTGGGGCTGCTGGCTGCAGTGTGGTTTGCGCTCGATAACGTCATTGCGACACCAGTTGTTGCAGGCAATCTCACCAGCAACCATCAGCTCTACCAAGCCAAGATCAACGACTATCTCACTGCCCATCCGCTGGAGCGTTTTCGCTTTGCACTCAATACTAGTCGGCTGGCGGCCTATCTCCAGACGCATGATTGCCCCGAAGTGGCCGCAGTGCTTCCAGCCACGCAGCAAGCTGGCCTGGGGCGTAGCACCATCACCCTCGCCATGCGCCAGGCAGCAGTGGTCTGGACGGTCAATCGCCAGCAACTCTTTGTTGATACCGAGGGCCACGCCTTTCGCCGCGCTTATGGGCCACGGCCAAGCATTGAAGTAGTAGACGACAGTGGTATCGGCACGCGCAACAACCAAGTCGTTGCCAGCAACCAATTTCTCGGCTTCATCGGCAAAGTCGTTGGCGCAGTCCGTCGCCACCAGCTCACCGTCCAAAAAATCACGCTGCCTGCTGGCACAACTCGTCAAATCTACGTTTGGTTTACAGGGGTGGAGTATCCTGTTAAGTTCTCGGTCGATCGCTCGGCTGGCCTGCAGAGCGAGGATGCCGCCCGGGCCATTCGCTATCTGGCGCAGCACCACATCACTCCCAAATATCTCGATGTCCGCGTCAGTGGCCGAGCGGCGTATCGGTAGTGGGGTATTGACAATAGAGCATTTATGTTTTTAATGTTAAGAATTTTTGATATCTCTAACAAGTAGCTGCTCCACTGAACACGGTGTTGTAGTGAGGCTAAATCCATCACAAGCGCCGCACCAGGAACGGCTGTGTAAGAAAGATACTAGAGACCATTCCATTAATATTCCAGAGAATAGAGCGGCGTGACAAAAGAAACAGTGCAAGAACTACTGAAGGTATGTAATTGATCGCGGTCAATACCTACAGCGTATCTCAGCAAAGGGCAGGGGAGCTGTTCTGCAAAACAAGAACAAATTTACAACACTTTACATAACAAAACATAAAAAATGCAAATACTATATCTATACTACAAAATCAACAAAATGCAAAAAATAGTAGGGGAGATGTTTTTTGCAGAAAAGTCAAATCATGATATTGTATAGTATTTTAATTTCGGTCAATCCAAGCAGGGTAGAAAACATAGCAAAAATACTAAGCAAACAAAATGTCAAACAAAGCAACACGGCAGACAGCCTGTGGAGTCTGGGCAAGCACTGGCATGACGCCAGGCAAATACGAGACCAGAGCGCGCATACCTAGATCTGCAGCCGCGCTCATTTGTTTGATATCGAGCCATTGCACAGACAAGTTGCAAACCTTGCGCGGCAATCAGACACACTCACACGAACAAATGTACATAACTTTGCACACGCGAATGTTCATGAATATATGCGCCGTGTGTTCCCTCCAATAGAACAAGCGTGTACTTTTACCTTTGCAGGACATATAAGTCCACGGCTCTATCCTTACTCTCCCCATTGGATGGCGCAGATATCTTAAGTGAACCTGCTGAACAAGAAGCAAGATCGATCAATAATCGAAGATCTATACCGGATATGCGTCTTATGCTCATAAAGCCCATAACCGCCAAACCCAGCTTAATTCAGGCTACAGCTGAGGTCTGAGCTATATATGCATCGTAAAAGGATTATTGTGCGAAGTTATATTACACTCCTAAAGATGATTAATGATACATCTTTTGCATCTACCCTACTGCTGCGTGGGTGTGAATTATTTGTGCGCGCATAGATTGCGTCATGGTGCGGCTCATATTCCCTTGTCTATTAGCGTTGATGTTTATGCTTATGCTTTACTTCTGGCCGCTACTTTGCTGTGCATGGTTGCTTGCTATATTGTGTAGTATAGTTAATCAGCGCTGTGAAATTGTGAGCTTTCTGGGTATATTTCTATGCGGCCTTAGGCCGTTTTGATTACTATAGCTTAATAGCTTTCATCTAAGCCGAAAATATGCTGTGTGCTGCTGCAAGGACAAGTATGACTCTTTGGCTATAATAATAAGTACAGAAGAACCAGAGAGCTACAGCTCAGGTGAGGTATGTCACGATAACATAGCTCTCGAATATGAGCTTATCAGTGGTAGATGCTAGTGAAATGAGGCAAGAACAGGGGTAGGGCGGTTGCTGGGAATTTTTGGCGAAAGGGCGGCAGACTCCCCTGCCTTGCCCTACCCTTTTCGGCCACTTTTGCTGTGCACCTGAGATGCTCTGCAAAGGAATAGATGCAAGAGATATATATGAGCAAATTGTGGCTGTGGCAGAATTATCTTGCACACAAAACGGCCGATACATAAGCCTATGAGCGCAAAATCACACGCAAATATCCGCAGCCATCATGTGTACACGATAGTTGTCCACGCGGCAAATTACCTCTGTTATAGCTGAGTATATGTAGTGTTCGGGGCGGGAGGGGAAGCCACTTCCCTATCGTTATTTCTCTTAACCTGTAGACTTGAGCTCTCACTTATTTTCAGGCTGTTTGTGATCCACTAAAATAAAGACTTATGCTTTTGTGAGGATGAGCACTGAGATGCGTTTGGCTCGCCCAACACCAATGTGCTCAGGCACCGAGAAATCCGACACCGCTAATCCTGCCTCCGTAGCCGCAGCAATATATTCCTTCATTGGCCGATGAAAGAAAAGAACTCGCTCTGGATGCGCGTCCTTGCCATGAATCCGAAACGGGATTTCAAAGACGTAAGATGTTTGCATGTTATAGTCAGATACATCTACATCGCTTCTTCCTGGCAGATAGGTATCTGGGGTTGGGCAATGTTGCTATAAACGCACCGTCAGCCGCAAGAAGCCGAGCTGCTGCGGCAAAGAATGAATAGTGGTTTGGCACACAATGCAACACCATATTTGCCACGAGTGCATCAAAGGAAGCGTTGGGATGGTTGTAGGCATAGTCTTCAAGAGACGTGGCTTCAAATTGAAGATGAGGCTGTGTATGCGTTGTGGAAGCAATCTCAATACCTTGATCAGCTGGATCAATTCCAACTACCGTAAAACCAAGTGATGCAATATGGCTGGACAAAAACCCAATGCCACAGCCAACATCAAGTACGCTACCATGACCGTCCGGTAATAATCCGGTCAGTTTCTGCAGGATAAGATGCGAGAGCGCCCGATACGATGGGTCGTCGTTTGATCCTAATTCGTGCAGACGTGCTGCGGAATTAGCGTTCCAGCGGGCTGCTTGGTCGGTGACGGTGTAGGTGTGAGATGAATAGATTGTCATAATGGCAGTATTCTAGCATGATATATATATTCCACCTGTTATATCAAAATTGAATAAGAAACTGCGTTTGCTATGACCAAAACCAATAGCCAATACCCTGCCAGGCGCTTCATCTATCGAGATGAATTATCCTGGATAGACCTCGTACCATTATTGTAGCCATACCTATTATAACCAAAAGAGACGAAGCTCTCATCGCTCCGTCTCTTATTGGTGTATTGTTTGTCTAGAGCTACGCTGCTGCGACCGCCTCTGCTTGCTCCTTGGGTGGTTCGAGGGCGTAGGTGGCTTTGGCAACGCGCTTGAAGAGCGGTTTGCTTTGGAGATTAAGAAGGATGGTGGTCTCCTTGACCTGGCGGCTCTTGAGAACGCGCTTGACGATCTCGTCGCGGTGTAGTGGGCCACCCTCGTCGCGCAAGATACCAGCAATGATGTCAGCTACAGTGCCTTGGCTATAACCCCAGATGTCGAGCGCATAAATACCGCGGCCGATGAGGATGAAGCGCTTGTCTTTGATGAGCTCGTTGTGGATGGCTTGCTTGGTGACGTTACGGCGCTTGAAAGTGCTTTCCTTGATGCGCTGAGCAATCTCGCTAAAGTGCAGCGGCTTCCCCTCATCCAGCAGGACGACGTAGATCTTGTCGCGGATATTCTTGGGATTAACGGTTGGCCACTTGCTCAGGCCCCACATGTCTTTGAGGTGGGCCAGCTGGGTAGAGAGGCTAGCGAGGCCGCGCACTTGGTTGGGGTTCTCGTAGGTGAGTTGGTCATGCAGCGCTTCGAGGCTGATGGGCGCGCCATGCTGCTTGATGGCGGCAACGATCTCATCCACACGGCTTCGCACCGCCTTCTCGTCGCCGTATTCGGCAATGGCCAGGCCTTGGTGGTATTTGTCGGTCTCATTGATGGGGGTGAGGCGGGCTGACACTTCACCAATGAAGGCGATGTGGGCGCGCTGCTGCACCGTGGGTGTCTCGACGTCTAGCAGGCGCTGTGTGATGTCTGAGACGCGTCCAACGCGGCCATTCTCGGAGAGGTCGCGGATGATGAGGCGCTCGGCGTCGTGCAGGCCCTCTAGCTCACCTGCTTCGGCAGCAAGCTTGAGGCGCACCACGATGGCCTTCTCGAGCTGGCGGACACGCTCACGCGTAATACCGAGCAGCTCGCCGATCTGCTCGAGCGTTTCGCGGCGCTCTTTGAGGCCAAAGCGACGCACGATGATCTCGCGCTCGCGGTCGTGTTCTTCGCCGACTGCATCAAGGATGGTAGCGATCGACGCGGCAAAAATTTCGGTTGGTTGTTTGGTTGATTGGTTCATGATTCGGTTCTCCATTTCCTTCTCAGTTGCTTGCAAATGCCCACTCGCACTTCTTACATTTGATTATAGAATAATAGGTGATATAAGTCAATCGTTTCATCATAGAACTATTATAGCACACACTTTACGCTTATGGTAAACAATTTTTTGAGGCTTTTCATTTGCAAGTGATGTGGCGAGCATGACGGGGCAGTTGACGGGCTCGCAGCAATGCGGGCTGACATAGAAAAACCAGCGGCCAGTACAGAGGAGCCGCTGGTATACGAGAGGTCGCCGGGCTAGGCGGTGCGCTTCTTGCGTGTGGTGGTGGTGCGGGCTGCGGTCTTGCGCCGGCTTCGTTTGGGTGGTGCGGCGGCCAAGATTTCGCGGGCTTGCGCCTCATCCAGAGTTGTTGGATCAGTATCCTTGGGTATACGTGCGTTGGTCTTGCCGTCAGTCACATATGGCCCCCAGCGTCCCTTGAGGATTTTGATAGCGCCAAAATCGGCGATGTGCTTCTCTGCCTCGGCCTTGAGCTTGGCGGCGTAGAGCACGCGAGCCTCGGCTTCGGTAATGTCGCGTGGGTCATGCTCCTTCAGGCTGACGTAGAGCTTGCCTACCTGAATGTACGGCCCAAAGCGCCCAACGTTTGCCTTGATGGTCTGACCATCCTCAGTGGTGCCAACAGTACGTGGTAGTTCGAAGGCCTTGAGAGCTTGCTCGAGCGTGACGGTCTCGATGCGCTCACCCTTGGGGAGTGGCGCAAACTGTGGCTTAGTTGTCTTATCCTCGCTACTGCCCAGCTGTAGCATCGGCCCAAAACGTCCAAAGCGGGCAAAGATCGGCTTGCCAGTCTTGGGGTGGGTGCCAACCTCGCGGTGCGCACCGACGGTGCTGCGGTCGATGTCGCCAGATTTTTCGATGAGCTCGTGGAAGGGCTCGTAAAATTGGCGCAGCATGGCATTGCGCGCAAGCTTGCTGGCAGCGATGTTGTCGAAGTCGGTCTCGACGCGGGCGGTAAAGCCATAGTCGATGATGGGGTCGAAATGGTTCGTCAAGAAGCCAGCGATTAGCTCGCCCGCTGGGGTGGGCAGTAGTTTGCCACGGGTAGCACCAGTTTTTTCTTGGACGATGCGACGAGTGACGACAGGGGTATTATCGCTCGGTGTCTCACCGCTGCGCTCCAGGACGATGACATCGCGTGGTTCACCCTCGCTCTCGCCTCGCTCGGCATAGCCACGAGTCTGGATGGTGTTCATGATGGTGGCGTAGGTGCTAGGCCGGCCAATGCCAAGCTCCTCAAGCTTCTTGACGAGCGTCCCCTCAGTGTAGCGCGCTGGTGGGCGGGCAAAGACCTGCCGCGCCTCAGCCTGTGCGAGCTCAAGGGTGGTGTGCTGGCTGACTGATGGCAGGATGGTCGAATCCTTACCGCCATAGACGCGCAAAAAGCCATCAAACAGCACTGTCTGACCCTTTGCCTCAAAGATGAGTGTTTTCTCGGCTTCGAGCTGCGTGCTGTCGATGCTGATGGTAATGGTGGTGTTCTCTAGCTTCGCAGCGGCCATTTGGCTGGCTAGGGTGCGCCGGCGGATGAGGTCGTAGAGCTTTTGATCGTAGCTACTGCCAGCGACGGATTCGCGGGCGATGTCGGTCGGGCGGATAGCTTCGTGAGCCTCTTGGGCACCAGCTGACTTCGTGACGAAGGTGCGGCTGTGCGAATAGTCAGCGCCAAACTGCTGAGTAATGTATGTGCGGCTGGCGGCAATGGCCTGACGGCTGAGATTGACACTATCGGTACGCATATAGGTGATGAGCCCCTCTTGGTAGAGCTTCTGGGCACTCGCCATGGTAGCGCGGCTGCCCATGCCGAGCTTGCTATTGGCCTCCTGCTGGAGGGTACTGGTGGTAAATGGTGCAGCGGGGTTGCGCGTACTGGGCGTCTTGGTAATGCTGCTGACGGTGAAACGAGCACCACTCAGCCCCGTCAAGAAGTCGTGGGCGGCTTGCTCGCTGTCGAAGCGCTGCTTGAGCTCGGCCTTGAGCTCCTCGCCATCTACGACAAAATGCGCCGTTACGCGGAACTGTGCACTACTCGCAAAGTCGCGAATCTCGCGCTCGCGCTCCACAAGCAGGCGGACCGCTGGGCTTTGCACACGGCCAGCTGATTTGCCACCCGGCACCTTGCGCCACACCACAGGGCTCAGCTCGAAGCCCACGATGCGGTCGAGGATCTGCCGTGCCTGCTGCGCCTCCACGAGCTGCATATCTACAGTGCGAGGTTGTTTGATGGCTGCCTCGATGGCGGGCTTGGTAATCTCATGGAACGTGATGCGCTTGGTGCGCTGTGGGTCTAGGCCAAGGACTTCGCACAGGTGCCAGGCAATTGCCTCCCCTTCGCGGTCTTCATCGGTTGCGAGCCACACATTGTCTGCTCCAACCGCCTTCACGGCCTTCTTGAGCTCGGTGATGACCTTCTTCTTGTCTGGATCGATCTCGTAGACGGTCTTGAAGTCGTTTTTGATATCGATCGGCGGTTGTCCATCCTTGGTCTTTTTGGGGATGGCGCGAATGTGCCCTACGCTCGAGAGCACCTGATATTCCCCGCCCAGGTAGCGCTCAATTGTCTTGGCCTTGGCGGGGCTCTCGACGATGACTAGTTGTGTGTGTTTGCTCATTGATTATCTACTCGCTTGTTATAGTTATATGCTTGCTATTAATCTATCTAATCAAGCGCCTATGATACCGCAAAGTAGAATGGAATGCAAATGGGGTGCATCTTGAGCCGCAACACTCCACTATCGACTCTCCCGGCAACTCACCACACAAGAAAATATATGGAGGTTAGTTCGGATACCCTCTCCCCCTCCCTGGTCTATAGGTAAGGGTATTGCTGATAGTGTGGAAATATATAAGAAGCCTGGCTATCGATAAAGAATGCTGCACGAATCATCAATCGCATCACCCACGCACGCGGCGTTTGTGACGCATACGGGTGCGAGGTCGTCGTGGTGAGGTGTGTGTTGTTGGGGTAGACTCGGTAGATTTGCTGTAGTCTTTAGCTTTGGCATAGTGGCCAGTGAGATAATCCTTCGCAGCGGCAATACCAAGGACAGCACCTACAGCAACTGACCCTAGTGCTGCTACACCAGCACAACGCTCAAGCTTGCTCCCTTCAGGAGCGAGCGACTTGAGAAAATAGGCAGCAATTGCTATATTATCTGCTGCCATACTGAACTTGCCGGATTTTGGCGTACGGAAGGCTTCATCATTTGTGAGGCCATGATAGACGGTCGCACCAGCATTGACGGCATTCTTAGTGGCAATTGTCGCCAAAACTGGCTTGGGCATGATATTGTGCTTGACGAGTAGTGCAATAATAATAGCCATAGCCGCTTTGTCGCATCCAGCATCAGCCCCTGCACCAACGTCACTCTCTTGGCCAAGGAGTCGTGCTGTTGGGCCATCTGTTAGGTCGCATATACGACCACCAAGTATCATGAGTGCGCCAATGATCTGGCCAGCTTTGTCGTTCTCCTTTGTCGCAGTGTCAAATTTCTGAGCACCAGCAGCTACTAACCCTAGCCCAGTAGCCGAGATGGCATTTGGCACAGTAGGAATATCTCTCATGTGATATTCGCGTCGTCTTGGGGTTTGCTCTGCTGTTGCCATAGTATATGGTACTGTACCATAATACTAAGCCAATGTCCACTGGTTGGCACCAAGTGAGCGGATAACGCCGTTAATCTCCAGCATTGTCAGTGCAATGGTAAACTCGCTGATGGGTGTGCCTAGGCGGCGCTGCATTTCTTCGCCGTCGCGCAGGCCTTGGCGTAGCAGCTTGATGATGGCAGCCTCGAGCGGTGTGCTACCCAGCGGCAGAGTGGCATTCTCGCTCTGCTGGCGCTGGGGCGGTGTGATGGTCATGACGGCAAGGATATCGGCTGGGCTGGTGGCGGGCAACGCGCCTTGCTTGAGGAGGTTATTGCAGCCCTGCGAGAGTGGGCTGGTGATATTGCCTGGCACCGCAAAGACGTCCTTGCCTTGCTCGAGTGCGTGGGCAGCAGTGTTGAGCGTGCCACTGCGCTCGGCCGCCTCGGTGATAATGACGACGTCAGCTAGGCCAGCGACGAGGCGGTTGCGCTCGAGGAAGCTCCAGCTGCCAAAGCGGTAGCCATCCCCCGCCAAGTGCTCCGAGACCACTGCCCCACCCTTAGCCACGATGTCGCCCGCAAGCGCAGTATGATTAGCTGGATAGATCCGCGGCAAGCCATTGCCCAGCACAGCAATCGTCGTGCCACCCACTGCCACGCAGGCCTGGTGTGCAATGCTATCAATCCCAAGAGCGAGCCCACTGATGATGATCACCCCTTGGCGGGTCAGCTCGCGGGCGAACTGCTCCGTCACTTCCCGGCCGTAGCGCGTGGGCCGGCGCGACCCAACGATCGCCACGCTCGGGCGACGTTCCTCGGGTAGCGTGCCGAGGTAGTGAATCTGCTGCGGTGGCTTGGCAATATGGCAGAGTGGATTGAGGTATTGGTGGGCTTGTGGTGTGGTGTGATTGATCTGTTGCATGATTTGTGCTGAAAAGTGTTGACATTTTGTCAAGCGGGTGCTAGTATCATAAGTGATTGATTGAGCGCAAGCTCGTTCAAGTACCTTATACCCCCTATTTTAACATAGTTACCCCAGTGTTTTCACGAAGGTAACGTGTTAGGTTGCACACAATCTGTGCTGTAGTTATCTACCCTCCACTGCAGCACCGTTAGACAGGGTTGTGTGCTTACTAACCCCTTTGTCCAGCGGATCTCGTATGTGTGAGTAGATCACGTATACCCTGATTGGGTGGGACGAAGGGCAAACCAAGCGCTCATAGTGATGCCCACCCTTACTATGAGCGCTTTTTTGTTGGGGTGAGTTGGTGATGATCTAGTCGCGCATTAGTTATTCTAAGCTGATTTACTTTGGTGTGCGAAGGTGCTGTGAATTGCTCTGGTTTGTGACATGTGCTATCAAGGCAAAGGTAGCTGGTATCTGTGGTAGTGGCTAATACCCTGGTAGGTTTTACTCTGTCGACAGAGCTAATAGTCATCATCGTAAAGATTGTAAGGCTTTCGCGTGCAGAAGATTCAATAAGTAGTCCTTCCCTTGCGTTACTATACCCTCTGGTGTGGCACAAAACACCTTTGCACCGATGAGGTTTAGCCCTAGACGGAATATTATAATGAGAATGAGTTAGCTATTAAGAAGAAAGCTGCTATAGCGGTGTCGTGGCTTATGAGGGTGCAAGCGCTCATACTGCACAGATAAGCAAGAGTGCAAGTCAAAACTTTGTATGATTGACATGCGCTCTTATCGGGCGTCCGTGTATAGCTCAGCGCACACAAAATCTATGGCCGAACAATACTTTTCACCATATTTTTCTCTGTTATTACGCAGTGAACTTATTATTTATTCAAGTGGGATATATGTAAGAAGTGCTTGGCATGCATAGTAAGGTGCTAGAGCTGTGTGATGTTAACTCCCTGCTTGTGCAGTACCGAGATAAATATAAATAATAAATCACCTTAACTGAATTTGTATTTACCCCCGCAAAGCGCTATAATGGCCAAACCATGACAGAAATGGCAGTTCGAGAACATAATTCTCATTCATGTTCGCCTCGCCCCGGGACGCGAATGGAGCGTCTGCAACTCCAGCGAGAGCAGAAAAAGAATTTTGGCAAAAAGGTAATTAGTGCAGTGGTAGGCGCAACAATTGGCTGCATGCCAATGGCTGGTGTGGTCTATGCCAAGCATGCTCAACGCGAGGCGCAGCGGCCATATGAGCCACTGCCGCCATGCATGGCAGTTGGCCGATCTTCGTCGCTTGACCTCACGCAGCCTGAGACGGTAGCTCAGCGCTCACCGGTGGGCATAGCTGAAGCGCTGGGCGATCGCGAGTCGCTGGAGCAGCAAAAGCAGGAGGCTTTGCAGGCAGTGCAGCACTCCATCGTCAAGATAGAAGCTCACGCTCATAATATGGCGGAGGCGGGCAGCGTGGATATCACTGGCAGTGGCTACATCATAGCAATGTCAGATGGCACACCTATGGTGATGACGGCTGCCCATGTGGTGTCGAATAAGTATACTATCCGCCAAACAGACATTACCTTCCGCACGACGGATGGCCAGACTCATAAGATACAAAAAGGCTGCCATAATCGCGAAGCACCGCCCGAAGGTCAATGGAGCTCTGGCATGCCTGATGTAGCGGCACTGAGGCCGCGTGACGCGCTGCCAGATAGCTCATCACTCCAGCTTGCAACAGATGAGGAGATAGCGGCAGCGACACAGGCTGGCCAGCCATTCTTTGCGGTGGGCTTCCCTGCGGGTGCGCCGGTGGAGTGGGGGCAACCGATCGCCACACCGCAGGTCGATGTGCTTCTCCCTGCTGGGCAGCGCGGGGCTGATGGCAAGATGGCCGTAATCTCGGGCCTTGAGCGGTCGGCCAAGGATGCCAATGATGTTGATGGGCTAGATGATGCCGTTTTGCCCGGTATGTCGGGCGGTGTGGTCGTTGTGCGTACTCCATCTGGCGAGATGAAGGTTGTTGGGATGGTGCAAGCAGTAGCCCAGCCAGCCACTGCTGCCGAGCTCAGTGCGTATGGCATTATAGATGACCCAGAGACGATACGTGCGTATGAGCCGCGCATTGCCTATCTTGGGAGCCTCACAGAGACGCAAGAGGCGTCTACGAGCCTACAAGCAGAAGACGAGTGGTCGGCAAAGAGGGTAATAATAGACCTTGGTGCAGTCTTTCGCGAAGATTGGCTTAGAAGGCCATAGAAGATGAAGCCCTGCCCTATTCTGTGCTATACTAAATCACTATGAAACATCTCTGGCATTCTCATCACCCTTTTCGTATTTTTTGGTTTTCGGCACTACTGACGGTGCTGCTGGGCGGAGCGGTCTTTGGCCATTTGGGGACGAGCGGTTTGTGGGTGTTTGCCATCCTGGTACTGCTGGAGGTGACCTTCAGCTTCGATAACGCCATCATCAATAGCCGCGTCTTGGCAACCCTAAGCCCCTTCTGGCAGAAGATCTTCCTGACGGTGGGGATATTCATCGCGGTGTTTGTGGTGCGGTTTGTGCTGCCGATTGTGATTGTGATGATTGCCGCCCACCTGGGGTTTGGCGATGTGGTGCAGCTCGCTCTACACGACCCGGCCCGCTACGGCCAGGTGCTGCACCACGCCGCGCCGATGATTGATGCCTTTGGCGGTGCCTTCCTCTTGATGATTGGTATCCACTACTTTATGGATCGGCGCAAAACCACCCACTGGCTTAAGGGTGAATCCTGGCTGGCCCGGGCGGGGCGGTTCGAAAACCTCAAGATCTGCCTAATGCTGAGTGTGGCGGTGGCGCTGTACTTTACAGTGGCGCCGGAGTACCAGACCATCGTGCTGATATCGAGTATTTTGGGGATTCTGCTGCATATTGGTATAGAGCTGTTTGGCTCGTTCTTCCACGATGATGAGCACGGCGCGGCGCACCAGGCTGGTGCCCAGGTAGGCTGGGCGGCCTTTGCCAGCTTCCTCTACCTTGAGGTGCTAGATGCTAGCTTTAGCTTTGATGGTGTGATTGGGGCCTTTGCTATTACCACCAGCCTGCTGCTGATTATTGCGGGCCTGGGTGTGGGGGCAATTTGGGTGCGAGCGCTGACGGTGTACTTGATGCGGGCCGGCACCCTCACCCAGTACCGCTACCTTGAGCACGGTGCCCACTGGGCGATTATGGCCCTGGGTGCAATGATGTACATTAAGCTCTACCAGGTGGAGCCACCAGAGTGGGTTACCGGGAGTATTGGCCTGGTGTTTATTGTGACGGCCATTTGCTCGAGCATGTACGAAAAGCGCCGGCTGGCCCGACGGCAACAGGCGCAGCAGGGCTAGCGGGGGCTGCCTCCTCCGGCGCCGTGTGCGTGCCCGTGTGTATGCGTATGGGCGCTGGCACGATGCTGGCAGCGCGGGCAGATACCGCTGAGCGTGACGCTGTGCTGGCCCAAGCTATAGCCGTGGCTCCTGGCGGCGGCTTGCAGGGCGGCCTCGAGCTCTGGTGTGGCCACATCCTGGTGCGCGCCACACATCGTACAGGTAATATGGTGGTGGTGTGGCTGGAAGGGCTCTGCCAGGCTAATATACGGCGTCCAGCCACGCATATGCACGGTGGTAATGCCAATCCGCTCGAACACCTGCAGCGCCCGGTAGACGCTAGCGCGATTGCAGCGTGGCAGAGCAGCTGCGGGCTGGGAGCTACCTGCGGGCGGTGCGGCGGTGGCTCGCTCGGCGATATGGGCCCGCTTAAGCGGCTCGTTGGCCTGCTGCAGCACACGCAGGACTGCCAGGCGCGGTGCGGTAATGCTATAGCCATGGTGGCGTAGGTGCTGGGTGATGGGGGTGGTGGTGACTGCCATACTAGCTTTTATAATAGCGCATGGGCCACTTTGTTGCAATAATAGGCAGTTTTGCAACATTTTTGCGAAAGGGGGCTGCGAGGAGTACAATTTGCCCATATGAGAATTGCATTTTTAGGAAAGGGTGGCAGCGGCAAAACAACCCTATCGTCGCTGGCAACCCGCTTAGCGCCAGAGCTTTTTACCGAGATCTACGCTATTGACGCCGATATCAACCTGCACCTAGCCGGGGCGCTGGGCCGGACGCACGCCCAGGCCAGTGCCTTTACGCCAATCTACAAGTATGTTGAGGCGGCTATTCGCCAGGCGCGCCCAGAGCTGGCGAGCTTACCAAGCCTGCCGCGTACACTCCCGCCCTATAGCGACGGCGACCGCCTGCCGCTTGGGTTCCAGGTGGAGCCGTGGCAGGGTCTCCCCCACCCTGCAAGTACCGTGCTGCTAGAGCTTGGCTCTTACAGCCAAGAGACCATGGGCTGGTCCTGCCACCACGGGGCACTGGGCAAGCTACAGCTGGTGCTGGCCCATACCCAGGATAGCCCCGAGCAGTTGATCGTTGCCGACCTCACCGCCGGTGCCGATGTGTTTGGCGTTGGCATGCTGGGGCTGTTCGATATGGTGTTCGTTGCGGTTGAGCCAACCATCAAGAGTACGACCATTTACCAGCAGCTGGCCGAGCTTGCCGCCCATGATGACGTAAAATTAGTGCCGGTGGGTAATAAAATTATTGATGAAACGGATACGGCGTTTATTACCGCGCAGCTGGGCCAGGCGCCGGCCTATAGCATTGGTATGTCTAATTTTGTGCGCCGGCTGGAGCGTGGTGAGCCGCTCGCAACCAGTGATATTGAACCCACCACAGCCGCGACGGTGCGCCAGCTGCTTAGCACGGTTGCTGCCCATAGCCGCGATAACGCAGCCATGCGGGCCGCAGCGGTCAAAGCTCATATTCGCGCAGCCCAAAACTGGCCAAAGGCGAAGTTCCCGATTGACCTCCTGAGCCTGCTACCACCCCAGGAGCGCCCCGGTGCGTAGCCACAGTACTCGCGCTGCGTCGCCACAGCCACAACCCGCCCACAACCTGGCCCCTGGCCAGGTGTTGTGGCTCAGCCGGCAGGATGTACTGGATGCTGGTGGCAGCGATATGGCGCTGGCGACCCAGGCGGTGCAGGAGGCCTTTACGGCCTGGCGGGCCGGCCAGGCGCTGCAGCCAGCTAAGACATCGCTCCGGCTAGCACACAAGCAGCAGGAGGCCCAGGCTGGTGTGGTCAATGTGCTACCCGCCGCTGTGCGCACACCAGTGGGGACGGTGTTTGGCGTCAAGGCCCTGGGCGCGATGCCGGGGAATGTCGCCCAGAACGTGCCGCGGGCAACGGGCACCATTACCCTATTTGATGATGCTCACAAAATGCCGATTGCCATTATGGATGCCCAGGTTATAAGCGCCATGCGCACCGGGGCCGTCAGTGCCCTGGCAGCGCCCAAGCTGGCCCGTACGGATGCCCGCAGCCTGGGCTGCGTAGGGGCGGGCGTGAATATGATGACGCAAATTCGTGGCTTGCTGCATGCCCTGCCGGGCCTTGATACTATCCGTATCTATAGCCGGGGTACTAGCAAGCACCAGTTGGCTGAGCGGCTGCATCAGCGCTACCCGGCCCTGGCCGTTAGTGCCGTCGATAGCGCCGAAGCTGCCGTGGCCGATGCCGATATCGTTATAACCTGCGCAGCCAACGTCAACCAGCCAGTGGTGCCCTTGCAGGCGGTGAACCGGCCGGGGATGACGATATGTAACATCGGCTGCCTCGAAAATGAGCCCCAGCTGCTGGCCCATATGGATGTGATTGTATCTGATAACTGGCAGCAGAGTAAGCACCGCGGCGTGCAGACCCACGCGGTGGCCTTTAGCCAGGGTATTATTGCCGATAGCGACGTTACCAACCTAGGTGATATCCTGGCTGGCCAGGCACCAGGCCGCACCACCCCGGCGCAGAAGGTCTTCTTTGGCCCGACTGGCCTGGGGATTGAAGACATCAGCCTGGCGGCGCATATCTACACCCAAGCCCTGGCGCGAGGCTGCGGCACCGTGCTTGACTTATGGAGTAACCAGCCGTGGATATAGCGGCCCTGGCGCAGTGGACGAGCGCCCTGCAGGCCCTGACGCCGCCCCAGCAGCGTGAGCTCACCCAGCAGCTGGCCAGCATCCCACCGATTACAATTGCCGGCAAGCAGGCCAGTGTGCTGCTGGCTCCCCTACCCCTGACGCCGCCAGCCGCCACCCAGCTCGCCCAGGCCGTCTATACGCTGCAGGACGCCCTGGTGGCGATTGAGTCCCACCCGAGCTTTCTGCCTGGCCAGGTGGTGTACGACCGGCTGTACCAGTCGCTCAGTGCCCAGGGTAAATATTTGGTCGACCACGCGCCGCCGGTCAGCCCACGCACCATGCGCCGCCGCTTTCGCCGGATTGATGGCTTTTTGCCGCTTGGGCCCCACAGCCCTGGGCCGCAGTTTATCGAGGTGAACCAATCCGCCCCCTTAGCAATTAGCTTTTATGAGCGCGCCCGCCAGGCGCTGGCTATGACCGCCGCGTACATACCGGCTATTCAGGCCGCCCCTGCCCCTAGCGCACCTAACACACCTGGTGTGGCTGATTCGCCATCACTCTACGCGGCGCTGGCCAGTTGGTTTATAGACGCTGCCCCGGGCCGATCAAGCCTAACCGTGGCCGTGAGCATGGAGCGCGGCTACCTGGCAAAGTTTGTCGATCTGCCCACCGCCACCGCCGGCATTGCCCAGGCTGCCCGGGAGCGTGGTGTGGAGCTGCGCTTTGTGCTGGCGCAGCCGCCGGAGTTTGGCTACCAGTCTGGGCGCATGACGGTGCGCGGCCATAGCTTTGATGTGCTGTGGCGTAATACGGTGTACCTGGCGAATTATGACGTTGATATTGCCGACTACCAGGCCATCCGCTATAGCCCCGCTGTGGTGCAGCAGAACGACCTGCGCGCCTGGCTGCTGCGCTCGAAGGAGCTCTTTGCCCTAGCCTGGGACGATACGGTGCAGGCGACGCTCACCGCTATGGGGGTGGATGTGCCGGCCCTGCGGCGCATCATGCCACCCACCTATAGCCTGGCAGCAGCCCAGCAGCTGGATTGGCAGCACGCCCACCGCCGGCAGGACTATATTGCAAAACGCTGCGATGATGGCTTTGGCCAGGGGTTGGTGTTTGGCCATCAGTGCACGGCAAGCCAGTGGCAGGCCTTGCTGGCAGGTAGCCGCGGCCAGGACTGGGTGGTGCAGCAGCTGGTGCCAGTTGCCCCGGTAGAGGTGCCGCTGTATACACCAGGCCATGGCATTCACACCCAGGCGGTCACGCTAGATTGCAACCCCTACACCGTGGGTGGTACGCTGGCCGGGGTGCTCGCCCGGGCAATGCCGGCAGCTCAGCAAACGGCTGGCCCGCAGGCTATGAATATCGTGGCGGGGGCGGCCATCGGTGCCTATACCGGCGTGGTGTAGACGCGCTGGCTAGTATCGGCCAGCGTGCCTGTGGCAAACTGCTCTACCAGGGCGGTAGTTGCTGGGATAATGGCCGTACCAAGCGCCTCTTGCTCTGCCTGGCTAAAGGGCTTGAGCACAAAGGCTGCATCGCCCATACGTCGCCGTAGTGGGCTGTGGATACCAATCCGCAGCCGCGCATAGCCCTGGCCCAGGTGGGCATTGAGCGATTTAATACCATTGTTGCCTGCATCGCTACCACTGTGGCGCACACGAATGATGCCAAATTCCAGCGCCAGCTCGTCATGGATAACAAGCACGTCACTAAGCGATACTTTATAAAAATCCATGATCGCCCGAGCCGCCCGGCCGGTATCGTTGTAAAAGGTGGTTGGCTTAGCCAGCAGCACCGGCTGGCCAGCAATGGTAACACTAGCGGTGGCGGCGTGCAGCTTGGGCTTGGTGGCAAACTGGGCGCCGTGCGCGTGGGCCAGCGCATCCAGGCACTGCCAGCCAATATTGTGGCGGGTGCGGGCGTACTCGCTGCCAGGGTTGCCTTGGGCCAGGATTAATTTCATACGTATTAGTATAGCATGGATGAGGTTTTTGTTGTCATGGCTGTAGTGTGAGCCGTGATTATAAAAGCATTACCACCATTACTGCATTGGTGGTGCTATAGCTGAACCGAAAATGTTCCGGCCAGATTATACTACAGCGATCATCCGCCTGCTGTATGGTTGGCCTCCATATATTTTCTTGTTCAACTATAACACCGTACCCAGCAGCCTCACTCCTTAGTATAAGATCATAATATCCTCTGTTAGAGCGAGCGGGCATGCCCTGCCATGCTATACTAAACCCATGGCCCAGCGCGATAATGATCTTGAATTTAGCCTTAATGCTGCCTTCGATGAGCAGCGCACCCAGCCTGGCCTGGTGCCGCTCTACCTCATCAATGGCTCGCTGGGGGCGGGCAAGACGAGTGTGCTGGAGTATCTTTTGCGTCAGCCGGAGTTTGCTGGTTCGCGGGTGATCGAGAATGAATATGCCAACGAGAATGTCGATGGCTACCGGCTAGAAGGCCTGGCAGAGCTTGTGACGACGCTGGCGGGCGACTGTGTGTGCTGCTCGTCCAAGCATGCCTTGACGCGCATGCTGCTGGACTTTTGCCAGTCGTCTCCTGCCCCGGTTTTTATCGAGGCAACAGGGGTAGCCCGGACAATGAACTTGGTGGAGAAGCTCATCAATGCGCGGATCTTTGCCAAATACGAGCTGCTGCAGAGCTATTATGTCATCACGGCGCACGAGATTTTGCATGGTATTGAGCCAGCCCACGAGGTGGAGCTGCAAGCCGCCGACACGATTCTCATCACTAAAGAAGATCTCCTGCACGGTGATGATCGCACTACCTATGATACCAAGCGCCGCGCCCTGCCCTATACGCGGGTGCTGTCTGCGCCGCATGGGCGCTTTGACCTCAGTAAGATCACAACGCCGTCGAGTCTACTCACCTTCTTCGACACCTATGATGGCGAGCTCGCCGTGCCAGATAACCCGACCTACAGCGTCATCGACATGTCGCAGCTCACTGCTACCGAGGCAGCCTTTGAGACGCTGTGGCTGCAGCTCTTTGCGACGTATGAGCTGCGCCGGCTCAAGGGGTGCTTTATTGATGAGCATGGTACGCGCCGGCACATCGAGGCTACGCCCGAGCAGATTCAGATCACCACTGGCCAGCCTGGCGAAGCACCCAAGCTGGTCTGTATTGGCACCCACGCCAGCAGCATCACCCGCGATGGGCTGGTGGCGCAGCTGATGATGTTTGGGTAAGGTGATCGATATCAATTGCTAGCTTGGGTGCGAAAATGCGAAAACCTCTTATTTTCCCTGTGTCGTATTACGCCTGTAGTTTGGGACACTTAGTGGTAGGGCTACCACTTTTTTGGTGCTGGCTGCTGACGGAGTGCTTTATGGATCATTTCGAGATAGAATTTATTCGCTGACCCATCAGTATAGCGGGTCTATAGAGCGAACTGACAAGCAGGAGAATATGCGCAGCAGCGTAGCCGCTGGTAATTCTGGCGGCTTGTCAGCTCGGTCTATACTGAGCGAGCATGTTCGAACTCGCTCAGGGCATGTAGGGTATATGGACAAAGCAGCTCAGACATTTGTCTGAACTCGTCGAATCCGTCAACACACACTGCTACAGTGTGTGTCGTGAACTCAAGGCAGGCATACAGATGTTCTCCTGGACGGAGAGCATCTGTAGCAGCGTCGTGCATGAACGTGTCGAGCTTACGCCCGACGCGTCCTTGGCTTACACTAACACCGGGGTTGTAATATGTGCCCATGATACTCTTTCTCCTCATCCAGGCGGAGCGCCTGTGTCCCCTCTCGAGAAAACACTGCTCTGACGCCCGGATGGCGGCCAGCAAGATGAGGTTATCGGGCACTAACTACTATTGGCCTAGGAACTAGCGCCAGAGAATCTCACCTTGCTGTCTATTCTCCCGCTTGTCAAAAAACACTTTTGGTCAAACACGATAGGTTTGTCAACAAAAGCTAATATATATATCAATAATTGATCACGCTGTCAACTTCTTTCTATATGTAGCACAGCACATCATGAACGCCTCGTAGTACGCGCTTGTGAGATTATAATTATCGCTTGGTGGATCTTTCGGCGTCTTTGGCTTGCTTATATGCTTTCGTCACGGGTTCGAGGCCGCGCTTGACGCGCTCGCGGTTCGCTTTGAGCTGCTTCTCGTCGCGGAAGGAGAGCTTGATGGGGGTGCCGGTATAGTCGTAGGTGTCGCGGATGCGCCGCTCGAGGTAGCGCTTGTAGCTCCAGTGGACGAACTTGAGGTTGCTGCCGTAGATGACAAACCACGGTGGATTGGTGTCTGTCTGGACGATGTAGCGCAGCTTGGGGTGGGTGTTCTTGAGGCCGGCTGGTGGGTGCTTTTGCACAGAGCGCTGCAGGAGGTCGTTGAGGGTGCGCGTGGTGGTCTTTTGCTGGCGATGGGCAGCAATGCCAAGGGCGAGGTCGAATAATTTCGTCACATTCTGGCCCGTAACGGCACTGGTAAAGATGAGTGGTGCCCACGGTGTGAAGTCGAACTGGGCGGAGATCTGCGGGGCGAGTGCATCACGCGTGTAGGCATCTTTGCCTTCCACGGCGTCCCATTTGCTCACGACGATGGCCATGCCCTTGCCTGCCTCGGCAATGATGCCTGCGAGCCGCTGGTCGAGAGCGGTGTTGAGCTCGTTCACGTCCATCAGGAGGAAGCAAATATCGGCCTCCTCGATGGCAGCCAGGGTGCGCAAGACGCTAAACTTCTCGATGCCCACCTCCTGCTTGCCTTGGCGGCGAATGCCAGCGGTGTCGAGCAGCTCGATGGTTTGCCCCTGGTAGCGCAGGCGGATGCGATTGACATCGCGTGTGGTGCCTGCTACTCCAGCCACAATGGCTTGCTGCTTGCCTGCCAGGGTGTTGAAGAGGCTGGATTTGCCCACATTGGGCCGGCCGATCAGCGCAATCTTGAGCACATCGCTCGGCTCGGCTTGGCGCTTCTCTGGGATGTGTTGGCAGATCTCATCCAGTGCATCGCTAATGCCACTGTTGTGCTCGGCACTGGTGCGGATGATGCTCTTGATGCCAAGGCGGAGGAATTCACTGGTGGGCAAGCTGCCCCGCAGGTCGGTTTTGTTTGCGATGAGAATGACGGGTTTGCGGCTCTTGAGGGCAGTCTTGGCGACGCGCCGGTCTTCGTCGCTGGGGTATTCGGTGCTGTCCACGACCACGAGAATGACGTCGGCCGCGTCGGATGCATCAGTGATTTGCTCTTGAATACTTGCCTCAAACTCGTCTTCTGCTGGCTTGAGGCCGGCGGTATCGACCAGCCAAAACTCATGCCCATGATAGGCTGCCTTGCCTACCACCCGATCGCGCGTCGTGCCAGCCTCGCGTGCCACGATGGCCTGCTGCGAGCGCATCATACGATTAAACAGCGAGCTCTTGCCAGCATTGGCACGCCCGATGATTGCAACGGTAGGAAGTTTGGTAGCCATAATGCTCTCATTATATCATGAAAGCGCGCGAGTGGATTTGCAGCACCCTACTGCTCAGCCACGTCCTGCCACTTGCCTCGTGGTAGCTTGCCCAGGCTATAGCTGCCAAAGTGTGTGCGGTGCAGGCGCACCACGGTGTAGCCCAGAGCGGCGAAGGTACGGCGGATCTGGCGGTTGCGGCCTTCACTCATGCTAATGTGCCACTCGGTGCGGCTATCGGGCCGGAGACGGGTGAGGATGAGCCGGCTGGTGCCATCGGCAAGCTGGATGCCGTAGTCGCTGATCATCTGCTGATGGAGGGGTTCGAGTGGGTGGTCGAGCCGAACGCGGTATTCTTTGACCTTGGCAAACTGCGGATGGGTCATGCGGTAGGCAAAGTCGCCGTTGTTGCTGAGCAAAAGCAGGCCCGAGCTATCGGCATCGAGCCGGCCAACGGGCTTAAGAGCGTGCAACTCTGTTGGTAAAAGGCTATAAATAGTGGGCTGTGACCCCTGTTGTTTGCGCGAGCAGACGTAACCGACTGGCTTGTTGAGCATGATAGTACGGTAGGCAACCTGCTTGGGTAGTGGTGTGCCCTGTACCGCTACCAGGCTACCCGGCTGGAGGCGGGCACCGAGCACGGCTACCTCGCCATCAACCACGACATCTCCAGCGGCGATTAAGTCATCCGCTTGGCGGCGCGACAGGCCCAGCACAAGAGCAATGTGTTTGTTAAGGCGAGTAGTAGACATGCCTCTATTATATCATCCAGGACGTGCTGGCCGAAGGCTCGGCTCTGTGCCGATAACTCTCTCGGCTTAATGCTGATGGGTATGACGCGACCACGGCCGAGTAACCGCTGAAACAATGCTCCGCGTGCCGCGGAGAGCAGCCTTGCCAATGGCACGAATGCGTATGAAAAGTGGGCTATGTTTGACCTCTGGCACATCAAGTGGGTACTCAAGCGATGGATGCTGGCGGCTATCAGCTTGTAGTGGATCGTTGCATCGCGCAGCAGGGCCAGTGACAGGGTCATCGGTAGGTTGTTCATGGAATGGGTAGTTGAATGGTGATCGATCAGGCATAACAGACTCCATGCAGTGATGATTATCTAGTATAGCACGTGTGGAGCGATATGGATACGCTTTTTAGTGCGATACAACCGATGGCGTTGCCCGCTCAGTCTCTTCGAAACTGAGGTCGTCGTGGCTATGCTGGATGGCTGGTGCTGGGCGCGCAGGCATGGCCGCTGGCTGAGGCATTGGCGCGGCATGGTGAGTAGCTGGTGGCCGAGCTGGTGCTCCAGTGGTGGCCTGTGTTGGAGCAGAATGCGCTGCAGCAACGGGAGCTGGGCGGATGGCATCGTAGAGTGGATGATCGACTGGCGAGACCGATGGATGAGCGGCTGCACTACCCTGGAGCAATGCCGCGGCTAGCGCATCAGACGGGTCTGCAGCGATGGCCTGTGGGCTGTGCGGCGTAATAGCTGCGCTATCAGCAGTAGGATGAGCTGGCGAATCCTCGTGATGTTCGTGGTGAGTAGCTGGTGGCTGCGCTGAGGCTGCTGGTGCTGGATGGCTTGGCGCTGATGTGTTATGTGCCGTGGTGGCTGGCGTTAGCGGCTCAACAGGGGTCGGCATGGTATCCATCTGCTCGGTGAGGTTGGCTACGGCGTCCGTCACGAGCTGGTTTTGGCTTGGCTGGTAGGCAGCTGCATCGGTGTCTGCCTCATCATCGGCCTGCTGTGTGCTCATGCGCAGAGCTTCGGCCAGCTCGGCTTCGTCGTCGGCTGGAGTGTGGGTGTGGTGTGGCGGTAGTGGCGGTTTGCTTGCCAGTGCCTGGTGTGTAATCTCTGGAATACCCGATGGCGCGGTGCTGTGCGGCGTAATAATATCGTTGATGAGTGGTGGCTGAGCAGTGGGCGCATCGCTGGCTGGCGGTGTGTGTGGGTGCGGAGCTTCGGCTGGGCTTGGTGCATCGCTCGCTGAGGCTAAATGCTCATCGTGATGCGTGACGATCTCGGCCTCTGGTGTTTCCGCGGCTGGCGGCAAGGTGAATGGCTGTGGCGTGGTGAGATCGGCTGGTGGCTGCGGCGCTGTGGGTTGTGGAGCGCCATTGGCGGCGTCCAGCTCGTCGTCTATTAAGCTGGCATAATCTGGCCTCGGCATCGAAGATTGCAGGGGGTGGATCACTCGCTCACCCAGGCTGGCTGGCCGCGGTGTAGAGAATGGCGCTGTGGGCTGCGGCAGTGTGGTGGGCTGGCTGGCTGGTGGCACGGGCATAGCTGGTGCGCTTAGCTGAGGCTCAGGAGTGGTGTGTGCTGCTGGCCGGTGGCTCACCCCTGTATCACCAAGGACGTCGTGTACGGCACGCACTACATCTTCAATGCCAACCTGCGATTTGACGAGGTAGCGGTCTGCCCCGAGCGCCTCGCCGCGCATGCGCTGGTCTTGGCTGGAGAGTGCCGTCATAATAATCACCTTGATGCCGCGCGTCTCGGTGGTGCTGCGCAAGATATCGAGCATGTCGAAGCCACTAATCTTAGGCATCATCACATCGCTGATGATGAGCTGCGGACGTTCTTTGATAGCCATGGCGAGTGCTTCTTCCCCATCGCCAGCCGACACGATGTCATACCCCTCGGCCAACAGGCGTACTCCGTATATTTCGCGCAGGCTTTTGTCGTCTTCGACAAGCAGAATCTTAACCTTTGTCATATCACCCTCTATTGTACGCAATTATCAGCAAAAATACCATAGTGCTTGTGGTTTTTTTGAGAGAAAGTGATAGAAAGAGCTGCCTCAGTGGTGGTGTGGGCGCACAATTGGATTTGCATAGAGAGATTGGAAAAACGTATCTGAAGGCCAGCGATGCAGGAAGCGGGAGCGCTCTGTGCATATCTTCGGCATGGGTACTGCGAGTCTAGTTATAAGTATGAGAGGTTTGGAGGTTTTGGGCGTTTTGGGCATAGATACGTAACTATTGACTATAAATATATACTGTGGTATCATATTATCTCTAACAGAGGAAGATGAATTATGACAATAACATCACAAATGCGACATGCCAGAGATGCCGGAGCTCCATACCAGCGCCGGGCACGGCACAAAAGCGAGAAGCCAAGCTGGGTCACGCGTTTTGCAGAAAAATTGCAATCGCCCGAGCGATCCTCGCGGCGTGAGAAAGTTGCGCGGGCACTAGGGATGCTGGCCACCATTGGCGCCACGCTGACAGCTGCAACAGGTATTAGTCTCTATCATGACAGTGGCAATATGGAGCCGGTGGGTAACCTGCTCAACCCAGTCGCTGAGCATGTGATGACGACAGATAAGAAGATTGCTGATGCTGATGGACTTTCGAATATTATTGCACTTGAAGGCCGCCAGGAGGAAGAGACGAGGATGCATTGGGTAGCGCGTGGTACGGAAGCGATGGCCTTTAGCTCTATCACGCTATATCTGCTCAATGGGCGAACACGCAAATCTTCACGCAAGAAGCCCTAGTTGTAAGCGTGTAGCAGCCTGGGGCTTTGCTTACTCCCCTTCTCCCTTCTCGCTTTTTGTTGCAGGAGGGGCACTAGTAGCAGGTTTTAATATAAAAGAGGCCGGTATCGTGGAGATATATCGGCCTCAGCATTTATGTCTGGAAATAGTTACACGAGCTACCGCACTGCCCGTGGTGGCGCAGCAGAGCGCGGCGTGGTGAGGACATCGCGGACGCGAGTGGGGCTGCGCCGGGGCTGACTGGTGGCAATGATGTGCGCCGTGGGTGATGGTTGTGGCGTAGATGGTGGTGTGGCGCTTGAGGGAGTGGAAGGAGCAGCCTGGGCAACGGTAACAGTGGTAGATTGGACGTTTTTTGCTGCGGGTGGCGTGGCTGTGCGGCTGCTCTTTTGGGCTGGGCGCTGGGTGCGAGTAGCTGGGCTGGGCTGTGACAAAAAGCCTTGGCTCTGGAGTGTAGCCGTGGCAAAAGCCGGCACTGGGCGAGGCGGAGTTGCCTTGGCGGCTTGTGCTACTGCCTTGGCTTTGGCAGCGAGGGCGGTTTGGGCGTCGCGCTCGCTCAGGCGGGGTAGCTCAAGGAAGAAGGTGCTTCCCTGCCGGTACGCACTCTCCACCCACAAGCGGCCACCCATCACCTCTGTGAGGCGGCGACTGAGGTAGAGCCCCAGGCCAGTGCCGCCAATTTCGCGCGTGTCCGAATTATCCACCCGATAGAACTTCTGGAAGAGGTGCGACTGATCTTCTACTGGTATGCCAATGCCAGTATCGGCAATGGCGATCGTCACGCGCCCACTACCGCCGGTTACATCCACCGTTACACGCCCACTGGGAGTGTATTTGATAGCATTCTCCACCAGATTATCAAGCACCTCACGCAGCTGGTCTGGGTCGACAGAGATATAAAAGGCAGGGCTGAGCGTCCGGCTCGTAAAGGTAGCGCTATGCTCGCCGCCAGTTGTGCCAGGGCGTGGCTTGAAGATAAGCTGGAGCTGCTTGTCCTCGGCCTTGTGGCGCAGCCCTTCCACAATGTCGCTGACAAAGGGGATGAGGTCGATCGCCTCGGGGTTGCTCTGCAAGCGGCCATCGTCGGCTTTGCTCACATCTAGCAGGTCTTGAAAGAGCCGGCCAAGGTGCTCAGCCGAGCGGTGGGCTTTGGTGATGAAATCGCGGGCACGCTGGTCGATGGTGGCAGTGGCGGGGTTGAGTGTGAGGCCAAGGTAGCCCTCGATCGACGCCACAGGGGTACGCATCTCGTGGCTGGCGGTGCTAATGAACTCGGCTTTTTGGCGTTCCTCGGCCTTTTCCTTCGTCACGTCACGAAAGACGACGATGACTCCACTGCCTGGCTCGCTGCTGACGGGCGAAATGACGAGTGAGATGATCGGCGTTTTGCCAGAGCTTGTCACGAGGCGCAGGCGGTCGGTGGTGAGGGGTTGGTTATCGGCCAGGACGGCGGCGATCGGGTCGGTATCATTGGTAATGGGGTCATTCTTGGCATCGATGAGCTTGAGAACGGATTGGTAGCTCAGGCCCAGAGCATCTTCGTCACCCCAGCCCACGAGGCGCTGAGCTGCTGGATTGATGAGCTCTATCATCCCATCTGCATCGAGCGCCATCACGCCATCGCCAATTGCATTGAGCACGATGTCCGACTTGCCTGCTACCCGGCTTAGTGTGGCGGCAAGCTCGCGGTATGAGGTGGTGCGAGTCTCGGCAGCGCGATCATCCGGCCCCCAGAGCAAGCACCCCACCAAGATGGGTAACTCGCCCGTCAGCATAGCGCTGGGGATCATCGTACTTGTAATATGCCCCGCTAGCACCCCCCAACTGAGGTAGGCATTGACCAGTAGCAAGACCAGTGCTAGCCCTACCCAGCCAAAAAACATCGCAAAGACCGCCACCAAGAGCCACGCCGCAATAAAGGGTGAGCTCAGCCCGCCAGTGCCAACGATGAGTGCGCCCGTTGTGGCAACGGCGCAGAGATACACCACTAGGCTCGCCTGCCCAAGCCGCTGCTGCGGTGGCCAGATGTGAAGCACCGCTGCCACGACCCCTGTTATACCGGCCAAGATGACGGCAATGAGTGGCATGCCAAGCACGAGGTTGTATTGATCCACCCCGCCAAAGTGCCGCCATGCCCACAGCGCCACGATGATGACGGCATAGAGCATGCTTGCCTCGCACAAGCGCCGGTGCCAAAACCGGCTGATTTGTTGCACCCCCATTGGTTATCCCCCTTATGCTTTGTGTGTATTATAGCGGATTGCCTGGGCGATGGCAATGGAGTGTTGGCCGAGAGCCGCGCTCGCTGCCCGCCACTTCTTATGACCTTGAGTAATTTATTCACCCATTTTTCTCTACGATGTGCTACAATAGTGCCAGAAAACAAAGGAGGCCATATGGCAAAAAAATCAACCAAAGCAGCGGCCAAAGCAGCCGCGCCAGCAACAACCACCAAGACAAAGGTAACGGTATCGACCACTCGCAAAAAGACGCCCAAGCAAATGCTCGACATCCTGCTCATCGCAGCCTGCCTGGTGCTGAGCGTCATTGTAGTGGTGCTGAGTATCTCGCACAGCATCGACCCGCACACCGCCATCGTCATGCTCAGCATCGGCCTGGCCTGTCTCAGTGCCTATGTGCTAAACCACGCAGCCAGCCGGTAGAATACCGCTCTGCTACTCTTACAGATAACCCGTTCACAATGGCGGGTTATTTTTGCTATAAAAATTAACCGCTACGCAGAGGTAGCAAGTGCTGTATATCGCTAAACGCAAGCGCTACTTGCCCGGCACATATACCACAAGCGTGCCGTCCTTGCTGGTGCTAGCGATGAGATTGCTGCGAATGGTGAGGCTGCGCATGTCGGTGGCTTTGATGGTGAGGAGGGTCGCACCATCAGCGACTTTGACGATCTTGAGACCTTTGCTACCACTGGCTTGGATACCAGCGGAGTGGAGGTTGCTCGTAAGGAGGAGTGAGCCATCCAGGCTGGCGGAGACAATATTGCCGCCGTCGGCCAGAGTGAGTGTGCCGCCACTGGTGCGGCTGTAGGTGGCCTGGCTGAGGGCGAAGTCTTGGGTGTTTTGGCTGGCAATGCGCAAGAACTCCCTGCCCTGTCCATCCACGACGACACGTGGCATGTCTGTGGTGAGAGCCTCTCGGGGGTAGGTTGGCACAGTGGTGCCAGTGGGATTAGTGAAGGAGCTGGCGGCTGGGCTGAGCTTGTACGCGCTATTGACAGTGCTGTGGCCGCGTGATTTACCATCAATGCCATAGCTCTCGAAGGTCTCTTGCCCGCTGGATTGGATGGTATTGCTGCCAGCAGTGCCCTCCAGCCAGCCATCGCTTGCCAAGGTGACGTTGCTGGAGCTAGCTGTGCGCTGCACTTCGCGTGTGCCGCTGGCGATATCATACACGGTGATGACGGTGGTCGATTGATCTGCAGTGGTCGCCTGGCGTTCATTCGTAATGACGACACCGGTGGTGGTACGTGAGGTAGCACGCTTACTGGGTGACTTCTGGGATGGCTTAGCGCCATGATCTTTCTCGGTATTACGGCGACAGAGGAGTTTGTTGCCACCCGCTATCGTGCAGATGGCGTTGGGGTTCTGAAAATCGCCACTGGTGATAGTGCGCAGATTCCCTGTGGCGGCGTAGAAGGTGGCGGTGGTGCTCTCGCCAATAATGTCTTGCTGTTGGCTATCTGTGCCGTAATATGTAAGCGTAGTAGGCTGGGTAGCTACAGGGGTAGTATAGAGAACCTTGGCGGTAGCAAGCTCCACCGCCGTAATGACCGAGCGCCCCCGCTGTTGGCTGGCACAATACACCACTCCACGTGGTGTGACGCTGCTGCAGGTGCTGGCTGGCCACGTGGCAACTGGCTGCTTGCGCCCAGTGTCCCAAATCCGGAGCACTGGTGTGGTATCCTGCGCGCCCTGCCCTGCAATGGCAAGCCGCGAGTGGTCGGCTGTGCTACCCAAAAAGTTCAAGCCACCCTGCCCCGCTGCAAATCGCACTGCGTGCTGGCCTGCTCCATAGCTGTTAGCCAGAAATACATCAGTGCGTGATGGCGTGGCCGACACTGCCGATGCCTGCATGCGCTGCGGCGAGGAGAGAAGGGTTACTGCCGCAGCAATGGCCGAGAGCACTACAGTAATGGCCGCCGCAAGCATCACCCATAGCATGAGTGTGCTATGCCGCCGCTTGGCGGGACGCTGGGGTGGGTGCTCTCCCAGTACAGATGTCGGAACGGGCGAAATATCCATAATAACTTTGTTGTATAACGCAATATCGTGTCATTAGTATAGCAGATATCGCCGCAGCCAGAGCATGATTCTCGGCTCGCGCGGCAATAGAGCGGTATTATGGTGGACAAACCAGCGAGTTTTTCGTATAATGGCACACAGCACTGCTATGTGCACTTGCACGGCCTCATCGTCTAACGGTTAGGACACCAGGTTTTCATCCTGGCAATCCGGGTTCGATTCCCGGTGAGGTCACCACTAATATATCGTATGTTATGATACCTTGCCTCGGCGAGGTTTTTTTATTTGCGTGTTGTTTTGAGGTGTGTAGTAAGATCCTAGGTCTCATCACCATCGTGCATAACACGGACTGACAGAACAATCAACATAGAGATGGTGATACACTAGGCAAAGATTAGCAGTATTATCACTCTTTGCCGAAGTATACTCGGTGTGATGGACCCGCCATGTGAGGGAGAGTTATCCTAATAAGCTTGTTCGCTATTGCGTTCTACACAAAATGTAGTATAATCACCACAATGACAACAGAGAAACAGAAGTAACGCGCCGCACCCTGCTGAGTATGCAGCGCGGCAAGATGAGCTGAAGCGATCGCTTGAGATTATCTATACGACAGCAGAGAGCGCACGTGCTCAAGATATGCTCGGTGGGCTTGCAATACGTCTCGCTTCCGCAGTGGATTATGTGAAGTTACCAGGGATCAACTCTGATGGTATTGTGGAGGAAATTA
The DNA here is from genome assembly GCA_905373835.1 of Candidatus Saccharimonadota bacterium. Lineage (GTDB taxonomy): Bacteria > Patescibacteriota > Saccharimonadia > Saccharimonadales > Saccharimonadaceae > Saccharimonas. The sequence continues at coordinate 38,100 of CAJPUN010000004.1, read as the reverse complement.
ATGGATGGGTACAAAAGCCGACTATTCCGGTAATAGGATTGCGCCTCGGTGAAGCGGTGTGGACACCGATGATCAGCATTACTGATTTACAGTACTATGGTAGGATCAAAGGGGAGCGCAGTGTCATCCACCCAATGGGCGAACGACAAATTGCTCACTATTTCATTGATGGAAAGAATGATTATAACACAACGGAACTACTTCAATTGTCCGATGAGAGTGTTGCTGGCTTGACAAAATCTATGAATAAGCCTGTTCATGTAGACTATCACAAAAAAGATAGCCCAATCGTAGGAGCTGTAACTGGTCAGCCAAATGTTGTTATTAAAATACGCGACGACGGCCGATATGAAAATGTTATTATCCATGAGGTAACTCATGCAATGGATAAGCTTGATGAGCCAGTAGAGTGTGGATCCCTAGAAGAGGCAAGGATAAGGGCTGAATTACGTGCTTACGGTGTAAGTTTTTGGATGAGTGTCTTTATCGCTCAGCGCCTAGGAATCGATATTTCTGAAGATGAGCAATACTTTCGCAGCGTAAGTATGTCTATAGATGTTGAACAAGTACGGAGCACAGTTAATGGCCATATTATGTCCCCTAATGCCTTTGATCCAAATAAAGAGCTGATTGAGGCGCTTGATGACGCTGGATTAAAAAGTATATATAGCTAAGAGGTGGTTATTCACCTCTCTCCCATCCCCGCAATAATCTCCAGCAATCGCCGTGGGGTGATCTCGGCTTTGATGAGGTAGCCGTCTACACTGGTCTGGAGAGCGAGGCGGGTGGATTCGTCTTGGTCGAAGTTGGTCATGATGACGATCTTCGTGCCAGCGATGTGTTGCGGCTCGGCGTGCAGTGCCTCGAGGATTTCGCTGCCGCGTTTCTCGGGGAGCATAATGTCGAGCAAGATGAGGTCGTAGTGATTGTTACGTGCTGCCACGAGGCCGTCTGCCCCATCGATGAGCCAGTCTACCGTATAGCCTGCTTTGCGGAGGCTGCGCACGTACATTTCGCCGATGAAGCGATCGTCTTCGATGACGAGAATTGTTTGAATTGCCATAACTTTTCTCCTGCTACCCCTGTTATCCCTTATACATCGTGTGGTTTTTTATCCAGCCACTGCCACTGGTGATGAGCTGACTATTGCTGCCATCGGTGATTTTGTCTGCTACGCTGGCGTAGGTGGGGATGGTGATCGTGAAGGTGGAACCCTCCCCTTCGCGGCTTACCACGCCAATCTGCCCACCGTGCGACTCGACGATCGCCTTGCTAATGTAGAGCCCAATACCTGTGCCAGCTACGGTCTCGCGGCTGCGGTGCGAGCGGTAGAACTTGTGGAAGAGATTGCCCATGACATTGGCGGGGATGCCGATGCCGTGATCTTGCACCTTGATGGCAACAAATGCACCGTCTTGTTCTGCTGAGACGGCTACGAGCCCGCCTTCGTTGCTATATTTGAGCGCGTTATCAATGATATTGCTCAGCACCTCAGACAGACTGGAGCGATCGGCTGCAATGGTGGGCAGCGTGGTGGGGATATCCACCGTGAGCTGGCGACCTTGGGTGGTGGCGCGCAGCTGCATGTCGTCGCGGATGATATTGTAGATGCTAGCCACTGACTCTTCTGCTAGGTGGACGCGGAGGTGGCGGCGGTCGAACTTGCTGGCATTAAGGATGTTGTTGACGTAGCCACTGAGACGGTTAGCTGAGACGACCAGTCGCCCTAGTAGCTCTTGCTGGTCGCCAGCCAGCGCTGGGCCAACCTCCTCAGTGAGGACATCCAGATAGCCACGAATAACGGTGATGGGCCCGCGCAGCTCGTGAGCGGCAAAGGCGATGAAATCGAGGTCGTCATCCTCGGGTTGGTAGAGGGTGGTGCGATCGTGTAGCACTAGTATAACCTCGGCACTGCTTCCCTTCTCATAATTGGCCGTAATGTCGAAGATACGCCGCCCAGGTTCACCCACCAGCTTGTTTGCAACGCGTAGCCAGGTCTTCTCAGCATGAACAGCGCTGCGGCGGCAGTGCGCGAGCCACTCTGTCAGACCATCGCCTGGCTCAAATAACAGCTCGAGCTCGGCCGTGTCATCATGGCTCTGGCGCAGTGGGGTGTGGCGGTTGTGGTAGCGTACCTGCCCCTGGCCAGTGAGGATGGCAATGCCAGCACTAGTTTGATCAAGCGCGGCCTCGATCTGGGTAGCTTGTGCTTGAGCCTGGCTCGGCGGGTTTTGGCCAGCTAGTGCGGCCGTTTGGTAGATGTATTGCAGTAGCGGCTTGAAGCCATCGCGCTCGAAGTGTGCTGCATTGGGGTTGGGCGGTGTAATGGTACTAGGCTCGCCTGCTACATGGCTGAGAGCATGTGTGAGGTCTTTGAGCGGGGTGAGTAGCTGCATGAGCAGGAAAATATTGAGTGGGATACTCGCCAGCACTACAACCATAATGACCAGCCAAAACTGCAGCTGGCTAGGGCTTAGGCCAATCATCCACAGCGTACTCGCCACGAGTCCGGCAATAGTGCACTGCATGAGCACACTCGCACCAATAGCACGGCGGCTATAGCGCGGCCAATATTGCTTAATAAGGGTAGGTGGACGATGAGGTGGTAATGGCCGGGCTGGGCCTATTGCTGCCACGACACGCTCCCCGTGCCACCAGGTACTGCCGCAATCCATGTCTGGCCACGGGTAAGAGCGATTGCCTTGCCATTAGCGTCACGTAGCTCAAGGGGGCTAGTACGGTCGGTCTTGCGCCATATCCCCTCCACTACACTGCCATTTTGGAAGATGGTTGCTTTGCCTTGGCCAGTGGTGATGATATTTTCGCGAATGCCATCCTCTTGCACGGTGGTCTGCTGGACGGTTAGCGCCACCACAACGCTGGGCGCAATCTGCCCTTCCTCACGGTCCAAACTAGCCTCGCCACCGATGCTACGCTGGTAGGTGTTGGTGCTGGCATCGTATTGATAGCGCGTGTTGTAGCGGGCGGATTTGCCAAAGTTGATGACGGCCACAGTGGCGGTCGCAGGGTTAGCTGGCTTGCCATCGGCCCGGGCAAGTGCGATCTTGACAGTAGACTGCTTGTAGCCTTTGCTGCTATTGAGGTCATCCAGCCGCTCGGCACTGGTGTAAACATTGTGTGGGGCACGGCGGTCAGTGGCACGCCAATAGCTGCGCTCATGAAAGAACTGGTCGATATCGCGGTAAGTGCCATTGCGGATCTCCTGCAAAGCGTGCGAACTACCCCCCACATGGGCTACACTGGGTTGGTATGGCGCCAGCCAGTCGATGTAGTATGGCCGCAGGCTGCGCACTGGGCCAATCATCGCTGGTTTGTTTTGCTGGTACAGTGCGAGAAAGCGAGTGATACCTGCCTCGGCAATTGCCTCGTACACCACCTCAGCCTGCTTGACGCCCGACTGGGGGCGAGCACTGGGGCTATTCTCCATCATCACTGCAGTAACAGGCTTGGTGGTGGCCGCTTGGTCGGCGACCTTGAGGCCAGTCAAGGGCGAATAATACACCTCTGGGGCTTTCTGCGTTGCCACAACGGGGGCGGGCTTGGTCTGGCGAGGCTTATTGAGCAGAGAAAATGACGCCATTGCTCCAGCAAATACCACCAATGCCCCACCAATCACCATCACGGGCATGCGGTGTTGCCCCACAAAGTGTCGCAGCCCCATAAAGTGCCGTCCATGCCGCCGCAAACGCCGACGCTGCGCCCGGCCACCAAAGGCTGCCGGTGGTGTATTCTGTGGTGAACTCATCTTATGGCCATTATACCATGAGCGGATAGCGATGAATGAGGAATTTTGTCTTGATGTGTAGTTGGTGCACCTCTGGAATACCTACATCCCAAAACCTGCATCATTCCTCACGCCCCATTGCCCTATCGCTCCCACCGATAGATCGCTGCAAGGGTCGATATCTCCCAAACATCAGCCTCTTGCGCCAGGGCTGTCAATCCGTTATTGCAGCGGATTTTCACACTCCATCGGATAAAGTGATGGGGCGGTGAGAGCCGAACTTAGAGGAAGGAAGGTTTTTGACATTCAGATTCGGAGAGTGAGCCTTTGCATATCGCCTAAAGTGAAGTAACGAGGAGACACTAACAGTTTCGCCACAAGAAGCGCAATGCGATCAATTACCCAACAAACCCCTTGGCAAATCCGCAAAAATAGCCTACAATGAATAACCATTAACGATAATTTGGGTGAGGAAATATGACACGACGACACGATGGCCCTTTGGCAGGTAGTACAGATAATGGTGGAAGTACCGATGCAGTGCCACCGGTGTGGCGCGATGATGGAGGTCAATCACCACAACAAGCGAGCAGCGGAGATTTGCCTGTGGGGCAGGTGCGAGAAGAGGTGCGCCAGCCATCGGCTAATGTCATGAGAGCTATGACAGATGCCGCCCTCGGAGGGCTAGGGATTGGCTCGGGTCCGCAGGGTGTTGAAATATTCGCCTCTCCCGTTGCGCGCAAGATAATTAATGGCGCAGACTCTGTGAGCGGTATGGAGCCGGCACCATCGGTCTGGCCGGGCGACATACCTCCAGCGGAGTAATTGCGCGGTATTCCCTCTCTCGTGGCACGAACATCGCTTGGCAAGGATAGCAACCTACCCACCGTAGCCAGGCTACTACCATACCAGCAAATAGCATAATATTTTGAGGCAACAGTGAGCTGCCGCCTCTGTATCGTTGTAAATAACGCAGCAATAGGGCCTTGACAGATATATGTATATATATAATTTACTTCATAATTCTCTCGGATAGAAAGGAATGAGAATTATGCTCTTTGAACATGGTCCATGGGGCTTTTCGATTGATGGCGAGTTGCATGAGAAGGAGGATTTTTCTCATATGAGTAGTGCTCTCTGGATAGAGGGCGCTGATGATCTGCTTGGGTCGGAGTTTGTTCCAAATAATAATCCTGTCTTGGTCTGGGCCAAGACAGGAGCTCAGGACTGGACTTCTGCAGTCAAGCCTCTCAAAAGAATAGCAGCAGTCTATTTCTGGATTGGCACATTCTCCGCGGCTCTGACGGTAGTCCTACTAGGAATGGCGCTATACCTACCATTTTTTATTGCGTTTGTCTTAATCAATGGCTTCAATACAATAATCATGTATTTGGCGGCTGTTGATGATTATAGGTGTTACCGCCGAGCGAGACGCGCATTTAAAAGTGGGCAGATATCTGTGGCTCAGCTTGATCCAGATTTAGTGAACGCTGTTCGAAGTCTGCTCGAATCTAACCTTCATGCTGAGGTGTGCCGGGCCTTTGAAAAGAGGCACGATGAGATTCCACGGTGTAAAAGGGTTGTGAACATTGATAAAGATTCTATATCTCGTGTCATTGCGCAGAATCCTGCTCTGGCTGAGCTCCTTAGTAAGGAACTCAACGCAGAATTGCCATCCCCTCCTGAGTATCGGAGATCTGCCTTGAATACATTGTATAAATGTATTCAAACGGAGATTGATCGACTCACGACGAACAAGCGTATCCTCGAAGAGCAGCAGACTCTTGAGGATGGGCGTCGCAAGATGGAGGAAGATCTTCGTCGCACTCGTGAAGAGCGCAATGCTCTGGCGACCGCCGAAGCTGACCGTATGAGTCGCATTCTTGCACTGCCTTCTATCCTTGGTGAGAGCAAGGAAGAAGTGGAGATGTTTGGTAGCATCTCCCAGGAGATGTGTGAGCTAGGGTCGCAAGACTCGACTCGTGTTGCCTCTGAGCAGGCTTGACTCACGTCAAGCTTCACGCCGGCCTATGGAATAGCATAGGCATGGCCCTTCTATCCACCGGGCTGCCCGCTTGAGTACCGTTGTGTATTCGCGGGCAGCCCCCTACCCCTGTTGTTGCTATTATTTTTTGCTAGCGATGCAATTATTTGTTCAAGTAAAAAACCAGCTGTGAGAGCCGGTTTTTTGTGTGATGCGGAGTGCGTTATTGCCCAAGATACTGTTCGATTCGTGCCAGCGTTCGCTCCTTGCCAAGCAGTGCCAGCGTGTCATTCAGCTGGGGGCTAAAGGGTGCCCAGGTAGTGGCGATGCGGATGAGGCTAAAGAGCACACCGGGCTTATGGCCAGTGGTCTCGAGGAGTTGATTGAGGGTGTCTTGGATAGCGCTTGGCGTCCATGCGTGCTGCTGAGCCAGAGCGGCGTGGGCTGTAGCAAGGAGCTCTCGACGCTGCTCGTCCGTCAGTTTGCGCAGAGGCTTATTGGTGGTAATGAGCTCTTCGTTGATGGTGGGCTCTTCGAAGAAGTAGCGGCTCAGCATTGGCAGCTCGGCCAAGGTCTTGAGGCGGTCTTGTACTAGGGCAAGCACTTGTTTTTTGTACGATTCGTCGGCGGTGGCGGCGCTGGTGGGCCAGTAGTGCTCGACCCGGCCGTAGAGGTCATCGAGCGATAAGCGGCGAATCCATTGGCCATTCATCCAGAGGAGGCGCTTTTCGTCGAAGCGAGCACCACTGCGCTGGACGCGCTCGAGGCGGAATTTCTCGATCAGTTCCTCCTTGCTAAAGATCTCTTGCTCGGTGCCATCATTCCAGCCCAGCGAGGCGAGGAAGTTGAGCATTGCCTCGGGCAAAATACCATCGGTGCGGTAGTCGGTGACACTCTTGGCACCATCACGCTTGCCGAGCTTTTTCTTGCCATCGGGTGCCATGATGTGTGGCAGGCAGGCTAGTACTGGTGGCTCAAGCTCTAGCGCATCGTATAGGCTGAGGTAGCGTGGAATGCTGGAGATATATTCTAGCCCGCGGATGACGTGGGTAATGCCCATCTCGGCATCGTCGACGATGTGAGCGAAGTTGTACGTTGGGTAGCCATCGGCCTTGATGAGGATGAAGTCGTCGAGCGCTTCTGGCCCAGCAGAGAGCTCACCCATCACGGGGTCGTGCCAGGTGTAGCGCTGGGGCTCGGCTACCTTGAAGCGCAGTGGCTGGGTGCCATCCCACTCTGGTGGATTGGTGGGGCGATAGTCGCGGTATAAAAAGGCCTTTTTGGCAGCCCGAGCTTCCTCGCGAAAACCTTGGACTTCCTCTGGGGTGTAGGGGTCGGCATAGGCGAGGCCTTTGTCGATGAGCTTCTGTGCCCAGCGGTGGTAGATGGCGAGGCGCTCCGACTGATGGTATGGCCCAGCATCACCGCCAACGCGTGGGCCTTCGTCCCAGTCTAGCCCAAGCCAGTCGAGTGTATCAAGAATCAGATCCTCTGCCCCAGGCACAAAGCGAGCGCGGTCGGTGTCCTCAATGCGCAAGACGAACTTCCCTCCCTGTTGGCGTGTGAGCAGCCACGGGAAGAGTGCCGCACGCACATTACCCACATGAATATACCCCGTGGGGCTGGGCGCAAAGCGGGTGCGAATGGTGGTGGCATGCGAAGATGGTGTATCAGATGATGTGTCGTTACTCATATGGATAAGTATAGCAGATGAACCGCATGACAAAGAACAGCATGATTTTGGTTATACCCTGTGCTTTCTCCCATCACTCCCTCCTCAGGAACACTATAAGGGTCGACATTCGCTGGATGTCGACCTCTTGCGCTGGGCTGAAAACAGATTATTGCAATCTGTTTTCACACTCCATCGGATGAAGTGATGAGAGAAGTGCAGGCTCTCAAAATGAGATTCACATGCTCGCTGCAATCCGCTCCACCTGCTCGCTCGACAGGGGTGCGTTGCCCTTGATGGTGTAGAGGATGCCGCCATTGACCCATGCGGCGGCATTGTGGGTGCTGTAGATGGTGAGGCCACGGCTGGTGGTAGTGGCGAAGTTGCGGCCAAAGCTGGGCAAAACGTAGTTGGCTAAGACGGCGCTAGAGTCCCAATCTGACCGGCTCTGCGTGAGAGTAAAGGTGCCTGGGCCAGCGTTGGCGGCGAACTTCATCAAGACGCTCCCCTGCTGCTGCGATATGCCGCCCACCAAGCTATAGCCACTGGGTTGATACGACGGGAACGATGCATTAATGCCAGCCTGAGCGGCGGCCATGCGAGTAGCAATGGCAGGCATGTTGTGGTACGTTAGGTAGCCGCCAAAGGCAAGTAGTGCCACCATTGCCCCGGCAATGCTGAGGCGCCTCCCCCAGTGGTGGGCCGTTGGCTGCCGAGCCGGTGGCGGTGCGACGCTGGTGGCGGGTTTGTTGGTGCGGCGTTTACTAGCGAAGAGCTTGCGGCGTTTGGATGGGGGCGCGGCTGCCGGCTTCTTGCTCTGCTCGGTGAGAACGCTGCGCGGCAGTGTGCCAACGGGGATATTCTCCGTCGTGGTGAGCTCTGGCTCGGCTGGTGGCCACCACACCTCACCCTGGGGCACTCCGGAAGGCTGCGCCACCAGTGGCTGGGCGGCGAGCTCTGCAAGGTTGAGCGTGGGCAGGCCGATCGGCAGGGTTGGTTGCGCGGCCTGGGTTTGCGCTTGCTCGGTGGCAAGCACACGCGCTAGCTGCGATGGCGGCGGCGTGCTGTGGCGCTTGGCGGCACTGGGTGGTTCTACCTCTGATGGCACAAAGACAAAATCCATACTGCGTGGTATACCAGGCTGCGCGGGCGTATGCTGAGCGGTGCGGTGTGTTTGCGCGCGCGGCGATGCAGTGGTTGCTGGCTGAACTGAGAGTGGTGAGATCGTCACGGGCTGCCGCTTCCGTAGCTGGCGCGGTGTGCTGGGCTGAGACGACACAATAGGCTGCACTGCCACTGGCCGGTGATGCTTCGTAATGCGAGCAGTCTGTGCTGTGGCGCGATGTGGTGCCGTTGTTTTTTGCGGCGTGGCTGGCTGATGCGCGGGGCGCTGCGGAGTGGTTTGAGTGGCCTTCGTATGGTTCTTTACGAGTGATTGCGGCGTCGCTGTGGCCGCCTGAGTTGTCTGTATCACCTTGCTTGCGGGGATCATTTCTGAGATATGCTTTGGCTGAGCCACCTTCGCCGCCGGAGGGCGAGTGCGCGCAGTATGAATAATCTTTAGCTCCGGCCCGTATAGCACAGGTTGCCGCCCCGATGTACCGGTGCGACGCTGCCCCGAGCTCTGCGTATGTGGATTAGTGGCAACCTGCTTAGTTGCCTGCTTAGGCACGTGTCCACCATGTGTGGCCGTCGTATGACGCATAGTAATATCCCCCTTGTTCCCTCTTTGATCGTATAATACTCCAAGCATAAGGGGTTTTGCAAGAGGTGGGAGCTGTTTTGTATAAAATCCCTCGGGACAAAATAAAATACATGAGCCTGCTGCAAGGTTGAACTAAATAGGCAACGCATCCTACTTCCCTCCAGTCAGCCATGGTATAATGTTGTCATGGATACGAAGCAACGAAAGCGACGCCAACGCGTCCATCTGACATTGATCTATAGCATGATGGTGCTGACTGTTCTCTTCACTGTCGTGATTTTTGCTTATGCAATACAGGGGTACCGGCTCAATTGGTCGAGTGGTAAGGTTGTGCAAGGGGGGCTAGTGCAGTTCGACACCCACCCCGATGGCGCCCAAGTGACGGTAGACCAAACCCGCCTCAGCAACGAGACACCTAGCAAGCTCACCCTCTCGGCGGGCCAGCGTAATATCACCATCCAGCGTGAGGGCTACCACGATTGGCACAAGACGGTGGATGTGAAGGCCGGCAGCGTGCTGTGGCTCGACTACGCCCGGCTTATCTCTAGCAACCCGAGTCATAAGAATGTCGCAACTGCTAGTGGTGCGTCGAGTGCCATTGCCTCGGGTAATAATCGCTATCTTGCCTTCACTCCGTCTGCGCACAAGCCCACTGTTACTCTGGCTGACCTCAGTGGCGACAAGCCACAGACGACGAACATCACACTCGACAGCGCACACTACACTGCGCCAGACAGTGCCGAGCACCAAACCTTCACCCTCGACTCGTGGGATAAGGATAATCGCTATGTAACGATCAAGCACACCTACAATGGCGACAAAACCGAGTGGCTTGTTCTCGATACCCAGGGTAGCCACAAGCTCGAGAACGTCACGCGGCAGCTTGGCGTGGATATTGCTGCTGCCAAGTTTTCACAGGGCGATAGCCGCAAGCTATTCGTCCTCACTGATGAGGGAGATCTGCGTCAAGCAAGCCTCGGCGATATGACCATCACCGGCCCACTCGTTAGTAACGTGGCTGAGTTTGCACTCTACAGCGACACGACCATCACCTACACGACCAAGCTTGACCACACAAGCAAGCAGCGCACCGCTGGCTACCTCACTATTGGCACCACCAAGCCTCGCACCGTCCGTAGCTATGCCGATGATGGTGTAGCTCCACTACACTTCCGTATCGAGAAATATTACGACAAAGTATACTACGTGATCGCCTATGGTGAGACGGCTGAGATCCTCAGCAGCACCTCGCATGCCGCGAGCGATTCGCGTACGGCAAGCAGCCTTAAGTCTGTCGCCAGCCTCAGTATGCCAGGTGGCATTAGCCATGTCGATTTCTCGCGCGGTGGGCATCGCTTCGCCTGTGTGTATAACGACACGAGCCTCATGACGTACGACCTCGAGCTGCTCAAATCTTCCACTATCAAGCTTTCCCAGCCACTGACGCGCGACATCAACTGGATTGATGGCTATCACTTCACCTTCACGCACGGCGGTGTGCATCTCTACGACTTTGATGGCGCCAACCAGCAGCGCATCACTACCTCGGCGCTCGATCTTCCTGTTGTTCTCTCACAAAATCAGCGCTACCTCTACAGCTTCGTCAAGACGAAGGACGGCGTGGCACTACGCCAGACGAAGATCGTCAATGACTAGTCTAGTAATCATCGGGATCGTGTAGCCACCCCTGCTACACTGTGGTGAACGCTAAGCACATAATTCGCTTGTTCATACATCTATATAATCCGAAAACATAGCCCACCAATCATGCTCAAACTGAACCGGATTAATTACTCAATCCGAGAGTGCAATAGAATGGCACTGCAATCAGATTGAGACATGGTTTAGTGAGCTATGTTTGGTGGGCTAGGAGCCCGTTTGTTGCATCCGCATCAACTCTTGCCGCTTGAGCCGCTGAAAGCTGAATATTCCAGTTGCGACTATATAAACATGAGGTGTGCTCATTGGCGAGCTACTCGGCATTGCATATTCTATGAAGAGGATACAATGCTTGACATAGCTAGTAGCCATCTGGCTGTGCGCTTGCTTGTTTCGTCTATGAACATGAGCAAAGCATACATACATACATCCTCGTCTTTATAGACTGCTGCACCAACTACCAGAGTAACCAGTGAGAAGTATCGCACCTCAAGCGTAGATACCACACTGGTTTATAGAGCCAGCTTACCGTCCCGAAAACAGGTTGCCGACCCGTTGGACGAAGGTTGGTGAGTTGCCTGGCATGGCACTCTTGCTGTTGCTACCACTGTTGGTAGTGGTTTGAGATGCTTCTTTTTTGGCGGAGGATGGGTCGGGGCTGACTTGCTCGGCTGTGACGAGTAGGCGGTTGAGGTCGGTACCAAGTGGCACACAGGTGATAAGCGTCATAGTTGGCTTGGTGGCGTTGGTTTGCAGTGCGTGTACATCGGTCGGTTTGACGACTTGTGAACCAGTGACGGTATAGGTGTAGCGCTTGCCGTTGTAATTGACGTAGATATTGTCACCCTTTTGCATTTGCTCAAGCCGCGCGAAGATGAACTTATACTTACCATTATCGAGCCAGTCGTTGCTCGAGTGGCCTGAGACGACGAAGTTCCCTACTTCACCAGGCTTCGCATTGGCACCAGGGATGTTGAACCACACGACGCCCTTGTCCATAGCGGCGTTAAGCGAGGCTTGGCTGGCAGCGTTGGCATCCCACACGATGGGTACGTCCACGGCGATCTTAGGAATGATAAGCTTGGGGTCTGGGCCAACGTTGGTCGAGTCGTATGGGCTAATAATATAGCTCTGGGCATCGAGGTCGCCTGGTGAGGTATAGGCCGCAACGTATGAGAAAAAGACTCGGTTGTACTGCAATGCCAAGAATAATACCATGACGGAAATACCAGCTACCGCGGGGATGAAGTGGCGGCTATGGCGGACTTTGCTTGCGCCGTTGCGGATTGAGCTCAATAAGCGCGAGCGCAGATCGCCCATGGCTTGGCTTTGGGTGAGCTCCTCTGGCTCATCAGTGGTGGCTGCGGTAGCGTGAGGTGTATCGGCGTCGTGAGCTTTGGCTTGCTCGGCGAGGCGCTCTTCGGCCTTCTTGACCTGGCCTAGGTAGTAGCGCTCATAATACTGCTGATAGTAGTTTTGCCAAGCACTGTGATATTGCTGCCAAGCGGCCTTTTGGTTGGCGGTGGGCTGGCGTGGTGCACCGGCAGGGCGCTGGCTGTCTGGTTGCTGCGGCTGATGCGCGCTCGCTGCTGGCTGCTCGGTATGGTTATCTTGAGATGAGGGTTGTTGCTGCGCGTGAGCTGTTGATGAAGCGGCTGTGCGAGTTGGTGAGGGTTGGGATTGCGCCGATGTGCCAATATAGTGCGCCTGTGACCGGCTGCGTGGCGTGATAGATGAGATATCGCGCTCACGAGTCGTGGGTGCTGAGTGAGCGTTTGACGCTGCAGCTGCTTGGCTCTGGCGCCAGGCTTGAGCACCTGGGCGGTAAGCCGTCTGGCTGTGCTGAACGCCACCTACCGCGTGCCGTACCACTGGTGCATGGCTGGCTGGTTTGCTCGCGAGGTTTGGAACTGAGAAGGTAGCTGCCTTGGCGCTTGTGCTGGGCGCTGGCTGGCGAGTCGGTGTACTGCCAATGATGGGCTGCATGGTTGGGCGGTTTGTGCTGCCGCCGCTGCTTGACGTATTGTACAGTGCATCGATTTGCCCACGCACTTCACTAAGCCGTGCATCGCGGCTCTGCGATGATGAGTTCCCTCGTGATGTTGTGCGTGACGGATCTTGTGGCTGCATAACTACTTCCAGTATACAATATTAGCTTTGATATACCAATATATCGCTTGCGTTTCAAGGCCTATTTTGGATAAGAGACTGCTTGCCCGTGCCCATACTCTCGAGACAGGCATAAACAGACAGCAAGAGTTACCAATAAAAAAATAAGCCGACACTTACGGCTTATTTTTCGGAAAACAGCTGAATAAACACTGGTACCGCGGGCCGGACTTGAACCGGCACGTCCGAGTGGACATCAGATTTTGAGTCTGACGTGTCTACCAATTCCACCACCGCGGCGTGAGTAAGATCAATTGCAGCCCTATCCTACAACTTCTGCAAGTATAGCAGATTGCACCGCACTTGGCTAGCCTCTCGTGCAGGGCTCTACGGAGATATGCCTAAGCCGGTCGCTTTATTCATTCAATACGACCGCTCGCTCACCCTAAGCTACTGGATAACCAGCCATGAACGATCAAGAGAAAGTGTGGCAAAAAAGCCGAGCAACATCACATAGCTGCGCAACAGGCGAAAGCACCGAGCGTGCGATGTATGTTTGATAAGTACAACACCATCGAACATCGCTTGCACGCAACCACGATATAACGGTGGCTACGATCATAATTTTGTGGTAGAACAGCAGCCACAAAATATGGATTTAAGCATAAGCACAATATATGAAAAAGTAATGTTGACAAAAAATAAAGGACATGATAATCTCAACACATAACGTCTAATAATGACGAGGAGGAAAACAAATGAACAAACTAGCAAAATCGTTTGTTGCACTTGGCGTAGTCGCTGGCGCAGCAATCGGTGGCCTGTGGGTAGCGCAGCCAGCATCGGCAGCGATCTCGGCAGGTTGTAGCAACTTTAATGTCGTAGAGTGCGGCACAAAGGACGTACAAACCCTGCGCAGCACTTACACAAAGCGTACAGAGATCCGTCAGCTGTACAGCCAGTTCGGTATTACCGAGCAGATGATCAACGGTGCCAACATGCAAGAAGGTACAGTTGATGCGAACGGCAACGTGACTGTTGGTGGTCGTGTTGTCGCTACTGGTGCCCGCACCCTGCAGGCCAAAGCTGGTACAAAGCAAAAGCAGCCAGAAGGTCAGCGCACCGCTGGTGGCCACACCTACTACCAGTACCCAACCGGTGATAGCTTCATCTTGGGCAAGACAACCTTTAGCGTTTATGCATGGTTCGACAACAACGGTAAGTTTATCGCTGGTGTTATTAAGGACTGTGGTAACCCTATCTGGGGCACCCCAACTCCCCCACCAGCCAAGCCAAGCCTGACCTGCGACGCGTTGCAAGCTACCCAGATTTCGCGCAACGAGTACCAGTTCACCGCCAAGGCAACTGCTAAGGAAGGTGCAAAGGTCGTTAACTACATCTACGACTTTGGTGATGGCAAGACCACCAACGGTGGTGCAACTGTTCGCCACACTTACGCCAAGGAAGGCACATACACTGTTAAGATGACTGTGGTCGGTAGCGAAGGTGGCAGCACCAACGTCGAGAAGACAAGCAAAGACTGCCAAGTGACCATCAAGGTTACACCTCAGCCAACCATCCAGGTATGTGAGCTGAGCAGCAGCACCATCATCACCATCAAAGAAAGCGAATTTGACGCTACCAAGCACTCAAAGAACGTCAAAGACTGCGACAAGATGAAGGTCTGTGAGCTGAAGACCGGTGCTATTGTCACCATCAAGGAAAAAGAATTCGACGAGAAGAAGCACTCAAAGAACACCGCCGACTGCGACAAGGTCAAGGTCTGCCGCATCTCTGACAAGAAGATCGTCGAAGTTCGCCGCAACGAAGTAAGCAATGACTACACCACCGACATGTCGAAGTGTGAGCAAACTCCTCCAACTCCGGTAGCTGAGTTGCCACACACCGGCTTGGGCGGTACCCTCCTGCCGCTGGCTGGTATTGGTAGCCTCACTGCTGCAGGTGCCGCTTACTACGTAAGCCGCCACCGCAAATAAATAACCGTTTGCGGATAACCCAAAAATCACCCGTTTTGCATGGACGGGTGATTTTTATTGGTTTGGTTTTTGAGAGTAAATCATTCACCCAATATAAGCTGTGCATCCTCTTTTCTTTTTGATTGGTCTCATCTGTGGGATTGTAGAGCGAGGGTTACTCTGATGAGACGTATTAAGCTTCTCTACCCTTTCTCTTACCCGCTTTTTAAGGGGGGCTACCCGAGCATTGTGAGTGCAATCTGTCTGTTCTGGTGGTGCTCTATGTTAGTCAGTGGCGGTATATATTTTGCTAGAAGAATAGAGAAAGGCAGTGTAAATATGTATTTTACATCGCGGGTTCTGGATGGTGGCACGAGTAGCTAGATCATTTACGCCCCCCTACTCGATAGAGACTTAATATAGGCCGTAGTTAGCTTCTGCGGGCATAGTTGCTAAGGATAACGGTATTCAATGGTTTCCTCAAGATATTCCATCTATACCCACCCGATTCTATCCCCAGATAGATGAGCGAGATTACTCACCATGTGACATAGACTTTTAATACAGGCTGAGACGGTGGTTTCTACTCGCTGAATAAGGTGGGGGCTGCATAGCAACACACAAAACAAAGAGAGCAGTATGAGGATGCACTGAACACGCTAATTACTCATGTATCATGGTTGACGGAGCGCACAAACTAGGGCGAACAAATATACTACTCACCTGCTTTTTGCCATATAGCGCAAGAGAAGATGGATGATTTGCCATTACCGATGAGCTAAATATTACCGCAAAACATGATATGAGTACTTGATTTCCGGTAGAAACGTGCTATTTCCGTTCTATAAATAAGATATATAATACCGACATTCATGCAAATATAGCACACCATGCAATAGGAGAGTTTTGGTATAGCGCTTGGTGGTGTTTTATGCTTGTGCTACTTTTTTGTCCATCAGAATAACAGAGGTCGTGGGCTCATGTGACGCAAACATTTGTTCATGATTTGTGCCTTGTATGATCCGAACACAAAAAACGAACAGCATAATAATGGCGCCGCATATTGCGTGCAAATCCCTTTTCTCGTCCTTCCCTTTCGGCTTTGATTTGGGTAGGATAAAAATCCCACTACTTGAGGTGGTATCATCGGTGTATTTATCGTGCTTGAATATGCCTGTCGTTTGTCATTCAAGCAAAAAGCAGATTACAGAAATGTTGCTCGAGCTCTAGGGCTTGAGCGACTCTTATGCTTCCTTTCACTAGCCAAAAGATAAAGAAGAGAATTGCAAATAGCTATAGCAAAAGTTCCGGAGCCGATACCTAATATCTAATATCTAATATCTACTCCTTCCCATCTAGCAGGCTAGCTGTAGCTGCCTGGAGGGGTGTCGCTGGGTTCCACATGGTGTAGGCGGCGATGCGCGTTGGCACCGTGCCCTGCCAGAGTGCCATTGGCTGCGACCATGGTGTTGATGTGACAATGCCGTGCTGAGCGATGAGGATAGTGTCAGCGTGGAAGGTGGCTATGGTAAGTGGATAGGTGATGGTAAACTTGTGCAGCACCTCGACCAGCTGGAGGAGCGGCATGCGGAAGGTGAGGATCTTGGGGTAGTACAGCGTGCGCAGCAGCTTTTGGACTTGCGAGAATGAGGCGACAATGAGGATGTTTGACTGACTGGCAAGCTGCGGGGCGCTTGGCATAAGCAAGTCGACCGCATCACGGCTAATGATGAGTGGTATGGTGGTATGGCTCACCAGCTTTTCGTAGACGATGGCAGTCTGGCTGTTGCGGCCAGCGTCGCCGATGAGAAGAAGCGTATCGGCCCAATTGCCCAAGGCTTGCAGCTCTGGCCAGGCTTCGTTGCCCAGGCTACCGCTACTGTTGCTTGCGGCAAAAATCGTATCCGTCACACTAGCAGGAATAGTGCCGCGCAGGGCATCTGGCAGCACGACGCGTGCCTGCCCTACCCCTGTGGCGAGTGCAGTAGTATAGCTATGCTCGATGGCGCGAAAGCTCAGCCGGTTGCCGCCAATAATACCCAGCTTGCCTGCTTGCGCCCGCTGCTGCGGCTTGTTCCAGGCGATGTCTGGGTAAAGCGGTTTGGCCGGCGTTTGCTGCTGCCAGTAGGGGGTGTTCATGCGTAGTCACCTTGCTCTGACGGGCGGAGATAATACGGGGAGAAAATAATCAGCATAGAGCTATTATACCGCGAAGTGAGAGTGTGTGCTATGTATCTCTGCCCGGTAGCATCTCCCTTGCTGCTGAGCAGTGGAATGGATTGAGCGGCCTATAACTGGGGCGGATGAGGAGCACAGCCTGTGGTGAGTGAAAAAACGCGAAAAAGAAAAGCCCAACCTAGGAGCTCTCCATACTCTAGTAAGAGTAAGTGCTGACGACTAGGTTGGGCAAGAAGGAGATGGGAGGTTGGGGCGCAGAGGGTGCGCAAACGTGTGCCTGCGCACCCTCTGCTGGTTTCTACCCATCCAGCATAGAAGGTCACCCCCCTTCCCTTCTCGGTTCACCTCTCGCTGGATTGCGAGAAGCTAATATATATATCAATATATGAGGGGTGCGTCAAGGCTCTGTTGTGCGCTTATCGTGCTCTTTGCCGTATCTTAGCCTACACTACCGCCCCATCCAGCGTAATACTCACCGGGCAGTGGTCGCTGCCCATTTGGCTAGCGTGGATGTGGGCGCTGGTGATGTGCGGGGCGATTGCGCGTGATGCCAGCCAGTAGTCGATCCGCCAGCCTACGTTGCGGGCGCGAGCGTTGGCCCAGTGTGTCCACCAGGTGTAGGCATCGGTTTGGCCGGGGTGGGCGGCGCGGAAGGTGTCCACAAAGCCGGCGTCTAGGTAGTGCTGAAAGCCAGCGCGTTCTTCGTCCGTAAAGCCGTGTTTACCCCGGTTGGCGCGTGGGTTGGCAAGGTCTATTGGCTGGTGGGCGACGTTCATATCGCCGCAGTAGAGTACGGGCTTAGCCAAGCCGTACTGGCCGGCCTCCAGCCCCTGTAGGTACATCAGCATGCACGGGTCCCAGGCCTTGGCGCGCAGGGTAAGTCGACTCAGGTCGCCCTTGCTATTGGGTGTGTAGCACGTCACGAGCCAAAAGCTAGCAAACTCCGCTGTGATGACGCGGCCTTCATCATTCGGGCTGCCGTAGCTATCGGCCGCCAGCTGGAACTGCTCTACCAACTCAGCCGGCAGGCCATCGCGCCACTGCAGCGGTGCGGTTTTGCTAAAAATCGCCGTGCCGCTATAGCCCTTCTTGGCCGCACTATAAAAGTGCTCGTGGTAGCCCGGCAGGTCCAGCTCCACCTGCTGGCGCTGCGCTTTCGTCTCTTGCAGGCACAGGATATCGGGGTTATGCGCCGCCATAAAGCGGGCAAATTCGCCCTTGTTTATCACCGCACGAATACCGTTGACGTTCCACGAGTATAAGCTAGTCATAGGGGTAGTATAGCATGATACTGTTCCACACATCGATAGTTAAGTGTTTGACAAAGCAGCCACATACGTATAATGTAAATATTTTATATATGGCAGAACGGCTTGCTTACTTATGGAAAATTATTGTGTTGTGTGTTAATCTACAATGGTATGAAAGTTCTTATTGTAACAGAAGTATATCGCCCAGGTGTTGGTGGTGTCCAGGCGGCTGTTGACACACTTATATCTGGACTTATAGCGCACGGAGATGAAGTAACGGTTATAACAGGGTCGCCAAAAGGATTTCTCTATGGTAGTTACCGGGAGGTTGACCAAATAAATGGTGCTACTGTAGTTCGATTACCTGCTATAAAATCATTTGTTAATAGAGAAAACAATCGAATGACAATATTACCTGCTTACGCAGTAAAACGTTATTTTCATCAATACCGTCCAGATATTGTTCATATGCTTATTCCATCAACTTGGCTTCATACGGCTGTATTACGTCAAGCTCACAAATATCATATCCCGGTCATTGCCACTGGTCATGCTATTGCATTAAATCTTGTGATGAATATGAGATGGAAGCGCTTTGCTCGGTGGGTTGGTCAGAAAGCTGAACAGTACACAGTAAAGTATCTTAACAGAACAGACTTAGTAACAGCACCAACGCGAGCAGCTCTCGACCATGTGGTGGGTATTACAGTACCTACTTTAGCAATATCAAATGGCATCGACGTAAGCCTTTATCCTCCAGAACGACATTATAAAGAAGCAACTCTGAAACGATTCAACTTGGATGACCGAAAACTAACGATTGTCTATGTAGGAAGACTTGATGGCGAAAAACGAGTTGATTTATTAATAGATGCAATGAAACAACTTAACCGACATGACGTACAACTCGTTATTGTGGGAAAAGGAATCAACATGGAGCCGTTGAGGCGGCAAGCTTCTGATCTAGGTAGCACTTGTATTTTTACCGGGTATGTGACTGATGACGAAAAGCGTGCTTTGTTGTGGCGAGCTGATGTATTTGTCATGGCAAGCCCTGCAGAGTTGCAATGTATAGCTGCGCTTGAAGCTTTATTATGTGAAACACCAGTAGTGGTTGCAGACCAAGTAGCTCTACCTGAGTTATTGGACAATGGAAAGAATGGTCTTAGCTTTCATTATCCCGATACAAACGATCTTGCAGACAAACTAGAGACTCTCCTGCAAGA
The DNA here is from genome assembly GCA_905373835.1 of Candidatus Saccharimonadota bacterium. GTDB lineage: Bacteria > Patescibacteriota > Saccharimonadia > Saccharimonadales > Saccharimonadaceae > Saccharimonas. The sequence continues at coordinate 18,596 of CAJPUN010000004.1, read as the reverse complement.
TCAAAACTTGCGTCGTAAAATAGGTCAACATGCCCGACAATGGGTTATAGAGCATCATTCTCATGATTATACTATTAGTCAATATCGTACAGCATACCAGAGATTAATTCGTGATAGAGAATAGTGAATTATCTCTAATATATAGGCAGCTTTGCAGAGGGCTTCATGAAATATTGCATACAACTAAAATTAGCGAAGCATTTTGACTTGTGTATGATATATTTTCTGTATTGGCTCGATTTGTATAGATCGGAAAAATATCTGCTTGAAAGATTTTTTCTATAGAGTACCATGTATTGAGTTCGACGTGTTACGTGATTTTTCATTTCTCAACCTACTTTCAGCAACGATAATGGTTTCTGGTTTATGAAAGTTGTAAATATCTAGCGCCTCTATAGAACTATAATGATTGCATTAAAACCTGCTATCATAAAGGCAGTACACCAAATATATTTTTATGTTCATAATATGAAGTGGGGGTGTGAGGATAGAGAATTATTATTTGCTAGTCACTTTTTTTGCGGTATAATAAACTGTAGCTATGAAAATCGGAATCTTTATTGATGACTATTTGCCATCAGTCCATGGCGTGGCGACGTCCACGGTTAATTTGAGGCAGGCGCTTGAGGCGCTGGGCCATGAGGTGTACATTGTTGCGCCAAAGTGCGAAGGCTATGACGATCACGACGATCACGTCATTCGCCTGCCATCATCGAAGAACTACGTCTTTGATAAGCGCGAGACGGCTGTCATCTACCCTGGTCTGGCCAAGAAGTTGGACGACTACCAGTTCGACATCGTCCACAGCCAAATGCAATTCTATATGGGTGTGCTGGCCCACAGTGTGGCTAGGCGGCAGCGCATCCCCCATGTCACGACGATCCACACGCTCTATAGCGAGCTGATCGACGACTATCCGTTTATGGTAACGGCTGGGGTGATTGCACTCTCGGTCGCCTTCCCTGTTGTTTTTCGGACGAAGCCGATCTTGCCAATTACCTCACGCGAGCAGCTCCATGGTATGGGCAAGAGCGCGATCCGCGATATGCTGTCTCGTCAGGGGTGGCGTCTTACTGCGGCATTTGCCAACCAGTGTGATGCTTGCATCTCGCCGTCGCAGCACCTAGCCAAGATACTGGTGGAGGACGGTGGCCTCACGACGCCATGCCACGTCTTCCCAAATGGTATTGACACTCAGCGCTATCACGACGCTTCGGCGGCAGATTCGCCTATCACGAAAGGCCCGAACGATAAATTTATTATCTCGGTGGCGCGTCTGAGTCCTGAGAAGCGCCAGCAGGCACTTGTCGAAGCTCTACCGCATATTCCAGATGAGAACGTCAAGCTCGTGCTAGTCGGCGGTGGCCCGTACGAGGCAGAGCTGCGCGCCTGTGCCGAGCGGCTTGGCGTGGCAGAGCGGGTGATCTTTACCGGGATGCAGCCAAGCGAGGCGGTGGCCGCGCTGCTCAAGCAAGCCGATGTTTTCTCACTGGCATCGTACCACTTTGACAACCAGCCAATGACCTTCCTCGAGGCGGCATCAAGTGGCTTGCCGATTGTCTACTGCGACGAACGTATGACCGAGGGCTTGACCAAGAAAAATGCAATTTTGACCGATGGGATTGAGGGTGAAGACTTTGCCAAGGTCTTTAATGATCTCTTTGCTCACCCCGATAAGCTCGAGCAATTGTCTCGTGGCTCGCTGAAGGTAGCGCGCCAGTTCGACTCTGTGACGATGGCAAAGAAAGTTGTAGTGCTGTATGAGTCGCTCATTGCCAGTAATTTAGAAGAGTAAGTATAGTAAAAGCCTTTGAGGCTTAGGCTTTTAGGTTTGTTTCCTCCAGCGTCTTTTATTGCCGATGTGATACTTGTTGAGAGTGTAATTATCAGTAGTGTAGTATTGTCGCAACTTTTTGAGTGAAATAGTTGTTCTTAAAACGCGACATTTAACCAATAGCTTTGAGCTGTAATGTATTGTTGCTCCATTAGTCATGCAGGCAAATGTAACATCAAGATCTTCACTGATATTATTGTCACCAAGACTGATTTGATCGCGAACTTTTTGCCAGAGTTCTCTTTTTAGTGCCGAGTTATGTCCGTACATAACTGGCTTAAGCTTTAAGCTATGTTGATGCCAAAAACGAAATAGACGAAAATACCAACAAAACCAAAATCGATTATGGGGTGATAATTCGCGAATAGCAACCGCACCACAAAGTGCATCGGTTGATGAAGGTACTGATAGTTCTCGACGAATCACTGAAAGCCAATGATTGCTGACGACTGTGTCAGCGTCTATCCGCGCAATAATAGGGTTTTTTGCAATATCGAAACCGGCTGCTCTAGCATAGGTAATGCCTTGTCTGAGCTCAGTAATAATATGAATTTGAGGATGATTCAGCTCCTGAATGATTGAGACAGTATTATCGGTAGAATTGTTGTCGACGATGATAATCTCATCATTCTCTAGGAGCTGTGGCAATAGTGCATTCAAACACTCTTTTATAATTTTATTTTCATTGTATACAGGAATAATAACACTGATAGGGTCCGTGCTATTTATCATGCTCTTGCTTTTCATAATACTGTCTATTTTAGCATAAAAAATAATATCACTATATTCTAAGCACATTATGTACAGTGCATGGTATAATAATAATAGATGAAAGTCCTAATTGCGTCCGACTTATATCCACCTGTCATCAATGGGGTGGCAACGTTTTCTTATAACCTAGCCCATGGGTTAAGTGCTGCTGGACACGAAGTTATTGTTATTGCACCAAGCCAAACTGGTAAGCAGTATAGTGAGCAAAGTGGTGGTGTTACAGTGCATCGTGTGCGCAGTGTGGTATTTCCCTTTTATCAAAATATACGCATATGCATAGCGCCACAGCTTGAGGTGCGCAATATTATTAAAGAATTTCGTCCAGACATTATTCATAGCCAAATGGTCTTGGGTATTGGGCAAGCAACGACAATGATTGGTCGCCGTTACGGTATACCAATTGTATCAACAAGCCACGCAATGCCTGAGAATCTTATGGATAACCTCAAAAACTTATCAGCATTTTCGCGCCCAATAAACTATATGCTAGCAGACATTGGGAGGCGCTACCATAGCAAGTCTGATATTGTAACTTCTCCAACGCAGTCTGGAATAGACAGTTTATCACGTTTTACGTCAAAGGTGACTGTACCAATAGAAGTCATCTCAAATGGCATAGATCTAAAAGCTTACAGGCCCGGCAGTGTGAGTAAATCACTATATCATACGTATAATTTGCCGACAAATAAGCCAATTATTACATATATAGGAAGGCTTGATGCCGAGAAACACGTATGGGTACTACTGTATGCGCTTCGTGAAGTGTTGAAAGAGCGTGAAGTTCATATGTTAATTGTTGGGAGTGGTGTTGACTTAGAACATGAAAAGCAGATTGCACAGAATATTGGTGTAGCTGATCATGTTACATTTACTGGTAGAGTATCTGATGAAAACAAGAAAGCTTTACATCGGGTGGGGGCTCTATTTGTCGTTGCGTCCCCCGTAGAGTTGCAATGTATTGCAGCTCTCGAAGCAATGGCGAGTGGTAAACCACTTGTTGCAGTGGATGCCGGTGCACTTGGTGAGCTGTGTCACCACGGTAAGAACGGCGAGCTATTTGCATTGGACGACTATCAAGGCGCTGCGAGAGCTATAGTGCGTGTTCTAAGTGATAAAAACCTTTTGGAGGTGTACGGTAAGGAGAGTAGACGGATTGCTCAGATGCATGATCTTGATCGAGTCATCAAAAAATTCATCCAGTTATATGAAACGACTATCGCCAGAAAAAAGAAAGAGATAGCTATGCGCTCTACTAAATAGAGTCCAACCGTCTACACTAGTAAAATAGCGTAGATAAAGGTTTAATCTAGAGTCAGAAAGCTTTTTATAGCCATTGCCGCTTGAGGAGCCTTTTCATAGTGGATAAGATGACCAACATTAGAAATAACCAAGAATCTCTCTGGTGATATAGCCTGAGATAGATTCTTTATGTGTGTAAGTGGTGTGACGCTATCCTGGTTGCCTGCAACAAGAAGTACGCGTTTTTGGCGCAGTGCATCGGCATAGTCAATAGCACCGCGTTTGTTAAAATCTCGAAAAAGTATTTTATAGAATTCGATATTAGAGATAAAATCAAGATTGCGCAAGTGATGTTGATATATTGCATGACGCTGGTCTCTATCGGCTGTTTTGAGAAGGCCAAAGGTGAGTATTCTCGAAATAAGTTTACTTCGTACAAAGGAGTCGCCTATTTTGCCAGCTTTTGCACCAATTGTGTATTGAGCGTCACCAAGCCGCCGTCCGACTTGGCGTTTGTCTGTTACGCCATGGATGGCAGTTGGTATGGGGCTTATAAGAATAACCTGCGATGCGTAGAGTGTTGGTTGTTGGTGAATCATACTGCTCGCTACTAGCCCACCCATAGAATGTCCCAACAAGATAGGAGGCTCAGTAAGGTTGAGTGAGGCGACGAGCTGGTTTGTCAGCGCGGCAATGCCATCAATCGACCAGTTAGATTGGTTTGGCAGGTCGCTAATGCCAAAGCCCGGTAAATCTGGTATAATAAGATGAATATCAGGCAGGAGTGGTTCGAGATATTGGAACCCTTCATGGCTGCCCGTGAATCCATGGATGAGAACCATTGTCTGCTTTGCGCTCTCGTGATAGCTCCAATAACTAACAGATAAAGAGCCGCGCAGTGTTGCCGTGTGTTGCATGTATCTCTATATCCTATTACGTATTCGTCGCTGCTCTCGCTCTACATCGCGGCGTTTGATGGTTTCGCGCTTGTCGTAGCGTTTCTTACCCTTACCGAGGGCAATGACGAGCTTGATATAGCGGCCGCTGGTGAGGAGTTTGGTAGGGACGATGGTGTAGCCGTCCTTCTTGCGGGCGGCGAGTTGCTCGATCTGCCGCCGCTTTGCCAGAAGCTTACGTGCGCTGGTGCTGACTGTCCGGGCATTTGGTTGGCCCTGCTCGTTGTGACGCAGCGAGAAGCTGGCGTTATTGAGCCACAGCTCGCTGTTGCGAATCGTCACATATGCCCCCTTGAGCTGCACATGGCCCTCACGGGCGGCGCGGACCTCTAGGCCAGTCAGGCTTATGCCGACCACTATGTCGTCGCTTAGTTCATAATCAAACCGCGCACGGCGGTTGACAATAGCTGGTACTGATGGCTTGGTAGAATGGGATTTGCTCATACGTCTCTTCTATTGTAGCAGATGAAGTGGCGTGTGAGGATGCGAAGGTGATAGATTTGGGCTCGAGCAAGCCAAGAGACGACTATTATCTAGCGGGTAGTGGCACCCTCTAGGGAATAATAGTTTATACTACGCGTAGTCGTTGGGAGCGGTATCGATACCAAGATAGCGAAAATACTGCTGGACATCTGCGAGACCTCCGCCCGACTTAATAATAATGCGGCAATCTTGCAAGAGCCAACTCGCGTTGTCATAGCCATAATTGCATAGTGGGTCGAGATGCTCGTTGATATAACTCATCGTGAGAGGAGGAAACTCTACGGCAGGGTTCTCTGGGCCTTGCTGGTCGAGAATGGTATTGGTCGTGTCTAGCAGTCTATCGCGCTGGCGGTGTGGTGCGTTGAACTGGGATATGAGCTTGGTGTGCATATCTTCGGAGGTTGGGCCTGGGTTGCTCTTTGCCTCAAGTGCAATAAAGTGGTTTCTGGGTATATGTGTCAACACCCCCTCGTGTGCTTGCTAAGTGTCTCTGAGAATTTTCCATGTATGACAAAACTAACAATCCTTCCTATTGTTTCTTTTCTAGCGTGTCTGCAGACCATTATACCGCTAAATGTATGGAAAGAATGTCGTAAAAATAACAGAATAATAATGCGAAGTGTTCAACTCACTCCCCTGCCCGCAAAGGATATAATTCGCCATGCTATAATATCCCCTATGATTGCCGATATTGCCATTACTGAGAAGTCGTTTGGAGCGAAGATGCTGATGACGGATGTAAAGTTTAGTGTGAATGATGGCGAGAAGGTTGGCCTGGTGGGGCGCAACGGTGTTGGCAAGTCGACACTGTTTGGTATGCTAACAGGGGTAGATGATGACTATAGTGGCTCGATTATCTTCAAGCGTGGCAGTGTGGTGGTGGCAACGGCCCAAGAGCACCACGACAGCGGCGATATCACAGTACTCGAATATATCTTGCGTGGCCTGCCGGAATATGCGCGCTTGCGCCATATTATCACCACCTACCCCGAGACGATGGGTGACGACATGGACAAAATCGAGGCATATACCGCAGCGCTGGAGCGCTTTGGCCAGAAGGGTTTCTACCAGATTGAGGAGCTGGTGGCGGAGGAGCTAAAGAACTTCCAAATGGCAGGCTATGGTGAGCGGCACTTGGCGAGCCTGAGTGGTGGGCAGAAGCGCCTAGTGGAGGTGGTGAAGATTATGCACGCTCAGGCTGACCTTGCACTGATCGATGAGCCAACGAACCACATGGATTATGTCGCTAAGAAGCAGTTTATCGACTGGCTTAAGGGCGCAAAGCAAGCAATGCTCGTCATTACCCACGACCGAGATGTGCTCGCAGAGATGGATCGGATCGTTGAGATAAAAGATGGCACAGCCCTCAGCTACCGGGGCAACTACGATGCCTACCTCCGCCAAAATGCCTCAGCAACGGGCAACGCGATGCATGAGTATGAGCAGGTCGAGCGGCGGATTGCTAATGTGAAGGATAAGGTAGTGCAATTCCGCCGGATGAAGGAGCGAGCGCGCGATCCTGGTACTATCAAGCAGTTTAAGCAGCGTGAGCAGCAGGCTATGGCCGAGCTTGAGGAGCTTGAGCAGATTGAGAAGCCAACGTTTTGGATTGATCGCGACAACGTGGCACAACTAGAGTATAAGATGGCTGATCGCTACCAGAAGTTTAAGGCGCGAACGATTCGCCTGAGTATGCGCGATGGTGCAATGCGAAGCCAGCGCACGCTAGTAGCGGTGCGAGATTTGGCGCTGGGCTATGGCGAACGGATTTTATTTGAAGGGGTGAATATCGATCTGCGTGAGGGTGAAGCTGTGGAGCTGCGTGGTCGTAATGGTGCGGGCAAGACGACACTTATTCGAGAACTACTCGCCGCGCAAAATCTGGTGCAAGACAGAGGTAGCGATACGCCAATTGTCTATAGTGGCTCGCTGCAGCTCGATAGCCATATTCGGATTGGCGTGTATGAGCAAGAGATTGCCCCGACGTATCTTGGCCTCACACTAGCCCAAGCCATTGAGCAGATGCACCTCGACCGTGGGCTGCCAATTGGTCAGACTAAGCTCCGCCAGTTGATGAGCGACTACCTCTTTGCTGAGACGGATCACGATGTGCCGCTCGCCCGCCTGAGTGGTGGGCAGAAGGCGCGCTTCCAGATCATTAGCATGCTAGCTAATGAGCCGCAGCTGCTCATTCTCGATGAACCTACTAACCACCTTGACTTGCCCAGCATCGAAGAGCTCGAGGCGGCACTGGAGCGCTATACTGGCGCTATCCTCTACGTCAGCCATGACAATTACTTTCGGCAAAAGTTGGGTGGTGAAGTGGTGCAGATTGGGGCGCAGTAAGAGGTGATTTCATCGTAAAATATCAATCGCTTCCATGTCCCTTCTCTCAAGTGCATATCTTTCAGTATCATGAGAGATCGCAGGCTTGGTAGGCTCACCTCTCGTAGTAGTGAACGTGAGCATTACAACAAGTCTCCACTTCTCTACTCTGCATCTTTCTATCTACTACTTCACGTCGGTGAAGTGTGCATTGATTAATTTTAGAATTATGTAAGCTCCAGACATGAGAATCTATCATACGTATACTGTACTGTGCATAATTTTGTACCAGCATATTGCTTACGGTTGCAATCTACGCTATTGTAGAAGCAATGCGAGTGAACAAAAATAGATCAAGCGCGGGGTTTGCTCTGCCAACAGTGATCGTGGCATCGGTGGTGGCAATGATGCTACTCCTCGTGGCGGCGTCTGCATCAACGGCGATTCGCGAGGGGCTCTACGCTCAGCACTACCGGCGCTTAGCCCGCGAGGCAGCAGAAAGTGGCGTTGTGCTTGCCAGTAAATGCCTTGAGCTCAATAACGACCTTGCCCAGTGGTCAGATGCTGCAAAATTGCGGCCCAATACCGATTGCAAAGGTACAGTAGTCGCTGGTCGCACCCAGTATGTTCAGCAGGATGGTAATGTGCGCACGACCTTTGAGGTGGGTGAGCCAGAGCGCCGCGAAGGGAGTATTCAGCGCATTACAGCGGTGGGCCGGACGGAGCTTATCCGCACGACGGATGGCACGGTATGGAAGAGCTACGAGTATCGCCTGGCGGGCCAAGCGGGCCTGAGCGCACTGCTCGATAGTGTCTCGTTTGGTTATGCGGCTGGCGGCGGCTTTACACTCAATGGTGCGTTCTTTACCGTCATCGACGAGTTTGGGCGGCCACGCTCAGCAGGGTTCAATGGTTTTGGCCAGCTGGGAGTTGGTTCGACTACCGACACACTCACGCTCAAGCAATTTAATATTCCTGCTAACAAGCGCGTCGTGCGTACCTACACCAACTTCCTCTCCCACGGCCGTAACCTGTTTGCGCTCACGGAGAATGGCGAGGTATGGGGTGCCGGGCTGCATAACTTTGGGCAGATTGGCAACCCGAGCCAAATTATTGCATGGGTAACAAACCCCGTCCAGTTTGTACTGCCTGGCAATGACAATGTTGCGACTTTCGTATCACCGCTGGGGATTGTCACCTTTGTCGTAACATCTCAGGGGAACGTCTATGTAGCTGGCTCCAACGACAAAGGTGTTGCCGGTATTAACTCGACCGCTCCGACAATAAAGATGCCAACCAAGATGCCCTTCCCTGAGAAGATTCGGGCCGATGCTCACTCCTGGGCAGTCGACAGCAAGACGGCTTATGCGATTGGTGAGAGCGGTGCGGTCTATGGCTGGGGTGGTAACGACTTTGGCCAGCTGGCTCAAGGTGACATTAATGAGCGGCACATGCCTGTCCGTTTGGGCGACTTTGGTAAGCCTGGTAAAACCAAGGCGGTGCAGCTCGCCTTTGACGGCGATACGGTCTATATTCGCGATAGTGCAGGGGCAGTCTACTCGGCGGGCAAGACAAACTACGGCCAGGCGGGGGTGCCGACTTTTCGGTTGCGTGCCGGGGTATCTAATCGCTGTCTAGCAGCGGTAGGAGCAAGCCTACGGACAGAAAATTGCTCGAGTACTGCTGCGAACCAAAAGTGGCACTTCGACCGCACAAACAACGCCCTGCAAGTCGAGTCGAACCCAGGTGGAGGCCAAAATCGCTGTGTCGAAGCAACCGGCCATAATAATGAAGAGACGCGTATGCGGTGGTGCGCTTGGTGGTCTAATGGCAAGCGCTTCGACTTCCGCTACCCAGCAGGTGCATGGAGCCATGTCTACCTTAGCAATAGCACCGACATTGGTGGCCGGGGCCTATGTGTTGCTGAAGTCAATATCGCGACTGGTGGCGAGACGAGGATGAATTCGTGTGAGTACTATGCAGACAGAACATTCTTGCCATATAATCCAACACTCGAGCGTGTCGCGCCGTCTGGAGTAGTAGACATCACAACAGACCAGTACTTTACCACCATGGTCTATGCTAACGGCGAGGTTAAGACCTTTGGCCTCAATAACGGTGCACTGGGCAATGGCGTCTATGTCGATACATCCAATCTAGATGCTTACAAGCGTCACGTATATAACCCAACCCCAGTCAAGTTCATCCTTCCCTCGGGGGCTAAGGCAGTTTCGTCGTGGACAACCTCCAATGGGCTTAACCCCAAGAATGCTAACACCTTTGTTGTCACCAGCGATGGCCGTGTCTTTGGGGCGGGCAGCAATGTGACAGGCCAGCTAGGTATTGGGCATATTGGTGGCGGCACCAATGGCATCTACCCCACTCCGCAGCAGATGCTCGTCCTTGGTACGCAGGGCAACTTAGCATCGTATGTGCGCTCGGGCTATGGCACAACGGTGGTCTATACTAATAATCGCAAAGTCTTTACGGTGGGCAACAACTCCAACGGCCAGCTGGGCGATGACACGACTACCACCAACCCAACGCCCCGGGCCAACAAAAATACAAATGCCCAGCGCCATGTGAAGTTCTACTAGGCAGAGCATGGCTGCGAGAGGTACAACCTCTACCGATTGCTAGTACGAGAAGCTTATATGTACAAAATAGCAATGTGGATGAGAGATCTTAGCAATGTGGATGAGAGATCTTATATCTAGTCAATATCTTTTAAGTATCAGGATTATATGATGAGTATCTACAAGTAAGAATAAAATGTAGTAACGCCTGTTAGAGACAATAAATTAGTAACAAGTATGACTGCCCAGGAACCCCTTATTGAGTCAAACAAAAAAAGCATGAACAATATATGTATACTACCTATACCCCTCCATTTCTCTCGTATGTGAGCAGCCAATAGTAAAACTCACTGCCCTTCCCGAGCAGTGAGTTGACTGTGATACATAGCCGAGCTATGCTTCTGGCAGCAATCCCTTTGCTGTAAGGAGCTCATCAATTCGAGCCCGGTCAAAGCCATAGACGATCTCGCCAGCAATATCTGTGACTGGGATACCCTGGGCTTTGCCGCCAGTTTTGGCAGCGAGCTCATCCTGAGCACCAGGCGTTTTCTCGATGTCTTTGATAGTGTAGTGCACGCCAAGCTTGTCGAGATATTGCTTTTCTGTCTTGCAATAGGCGCACCACTCTGCGCTATACACTATAACCGATGGTGTTGTATTCATATATATTCCCCTTTCGCTCTTGCTAGTATAGCATGGACGGTGATGGAGTTGGCAAGCGTACTGGGTGTACGGCGCACAGCTTCTTTCTCAGTATTAGCTCTATGAGTGTGAGGAGGCTAATCCTCTGTGGTGTGTTGGCTTGTCAGATACCAGCCACCATCGTGCGGTGATTGATACGCGCGTAACTGCACATCTAGCTGGTATTTGCGGAGCTCGGCGATGGCGCGCAAGGCGGCGGCACGGCTCGGGTAGCGCTTCTTAACTGCTTCGCTGCGCGGTGGGCGGTAGGGCTGATGCTTAGGCGTTTTATTGCGGCGTGGCATAGCTCTAGTATACGCGGCTTTGCAATGCGACGCCAGTTGTCTCACATGTATCCTCTTAAGGAATGGTTATAAAAGTTAATGCAATATCCAACTGCCGCTTCCCTCTTTACGTCTGCGGGGCCTCCTGGTACAATAAGGCCATATGAGTACGGAGTCTCGTGAGAATGCCCGCTCGCACGGTAGCCAAGTGGTTAGTGTGCTGTGGCGTGCTGCACTAGGGACGACCTGGCGAATGGCGGTGCCAACTGTTGGGTTGTTTTTGCTCGGAGTCTGGGCAGACCGGCAGTTTGCAACCAAGCCGTGGCTAATGTTTGCTGGTCTCGTGGTCGGCATTGTCTTTGCAGCTGGGCTCATTACGCACCAAATTAAGGGAGGTCATCGCACATGATGTTTTTTGCGGCAGTGCCACACATCTCAGTCAAGGCAGATGAGGTGTTTTCGATCGCTGGCTGGCCAATTACTAATGCCAATCTCGTTGGTCTGCTGGGCCTCATTGTCTTGGCTTGGCTGATGTTTCGCACGCGGGCAGCGGTGCTGGGTAAGAAGAAGGCGAATTTTGCAACTCGCTTGACTGTCTGGTGCTTTGAGGGGCTGTACAATACCGTTGGGCAGGTCATCCCCAGCAAGAAATGGACGCGGCGCGTTGCCCCTCTCGTCATTACGATGTTCTTCTTTATTGCAGCGCAATATTGGCTCGGGTTATTACCAGTTGTTGGGCCGGTGATGGTTGGTCATACACCACTGTTCCGGGGCCAAAATGCTGATCTTAACATGACCTTTGCCCTCGCGGCCGTTACGATCGTTATGGCGCAGGTGTATGCAGCACGCGAGCTCGGCTTTGTCGGTAACCTCAAGCGGTATTTTGTGAATCCCTTGCGCGATCCGATCATGTCCTTTGTCGGGATTCTCGAGATTGTGGCAGAGTTCTCGCGCTTACTGAGCCTATCCTTCCGTCTGTTTGGTAATGTGCTGGCGGGTGAGATTTTGATCGCGATGATCGCTTACCTCACTCAGGTGGCAATGCCAGCGGTATTGCAACCGTTCTATATCTTTGAGTTATTCATTGGTGGCATTCAGGCCTATATCTTCTTTATGCTTTCAACCGTGTTTATTTCACTCGGGCTCACGCATCACGGCGGTGATGAGGAAAAAGATACGCACTCAAGCACCTCGACTTCTTCAGACGCGAACCTCGTGACCGAAGGAGCAAAATAACATTGGTAACAACTAAATAAGGAGAAATAATTATGAAAGACATCGCATTTACCCTGACGTATGCTATCCCAGGGGCGTTTGCCGCGATTGGGTGTGGCTGGATCGGTGCCAGCGCTATGAAGGCAGCTGGCCGCAACCCAGAAAAGATTAACGACCTACGCACCATGATGATCCTTGGTATTTCGTTTATCGATGCTTTGGCTATCATTGGTTTTGTGGCCGCGATCGTCGGCAAGGTGATGTAAGGAGTTCGCACTCGTGAATACCCTGCACTATTTTGCATCGACAGAGGCGGGTGGTGGCGATTTATTCTCGTCGCTTGGTCTTGATTGGCAGCTGTTTGTCCTGCAAATGGTGGCATTTGTGGTGCTGCTCTTGGTCTTGAAGAAGTGGGTCTATCCACCGCTACTCGACATGCTCGACCAGCGCGATGCGAAGATTCGCGATGGCCTCAAAGCAGCTGAAAAAGCCCAAAAGGCGGCTGACGAGACCGAGGAGCGCACTGCTGCAATGCTTAAGAAAGCCCGTCATGAGTCGCAAGAAATTGTGACCGCTGCCAAAACTGAGGCAGCTAGCATGGTGAACGACGCCAAAGACGATGCCCACACGCAGGCCGAGCGCATTTTAGCGTCGGCTCGCACCCAGACGCAGACAGAGTTGGCCGAGGCCAAGCGGGCGCTGCGCCGTGAGATGGTCGACATGGTCGTCGAGGCAACGCGTGCAGTGACCGCTGAGACTGTCAACGCGTCGAAAGACCGCCAGCTGATCGAGAAGCATCTGACCAAGCTTGATAAGGAGCAGCGCTGATGGCGGCCGGTTTTTCGCGCCGCCGCCTCGCTGCGTATGTCGCTGAGCAAATTGCTGCTGGTACTGAGGTGCCTGCCTTACTGCGTCAAGTTGCCGCCTATCTTATTGACACCCGTGCAACGCGCGATGTCGATGTGGTGGCGGCAACGATTGAGGAAGCGCTAGCTGAGCGCGGTATCGTTGTCGCTGAGGTCACGACGGCACATGCACTGTCGGCTGCCTTGCAGAAGCAGCTCAAGACAGAGGTCACGGCACTTGCTGAGCAGAGTGGTGCTGCGCCGGTTACGTCAGTGCAGCTCCGCCAGGTTGTCGATCCGTCGGTAATCGGTGGCGTGAAGATTGCTCTGCCAGGCCAGCATTATGATGGCACTATCCAACACAAATTAACCGCCCTTGCGGGCACGAAATAAGAGGAATTATACATGGCTGAAACAACGGTTACAGAGTTGTCCGAGAGCTTGCGGCAAGCGATCGCAGGCCTGGAAGCCTCTGAAGGACTAGAGCAGGTCGGTATCGTGACCCGAGTGGGTGATGGTGTGGCCTGGGTACATGGCTTGCGCCACGCTGGCTATAGCGAGGTGCTCGAGATCGAGACCAAAACAGGTGTCGTTGAGGCATTTGCTCTCAACCTGATGGAAGATGAAATTGGTGCTGTGCTGCTTGGCAGCGACCAAGGTGTGGCTGCTGGCGACCGCGTTAAGCTCAAGGGCGAGGTCCTGAGTGTGCCGGTTGGTGAGGAGTTGCTTGGCCGCGTGGTGAACCCGCTCGGTGAGCCACTTGATGGTGGCCCAGCTATTACTACCACGCAGCGCGGCCTCGTCGAGCGTGAGGCGATTGGTGTGATGGGCCGCAAGAGCGTGCACGAGCCACTGATGACCGGTATTATGAGCATCGATGCGATGTTCCCGATTGGCCGTGGTCAGCGCGAGCTCATTATTGGTGATCGTCAAACTGGTAAGACGGCAATCGCACTCGACACGATGATCAACCAAGCCCGTCAAAAGACTGGCGTGGTCAATGTCTACGTTGCCGTTGGGCAGAAGCTGAGCAAGATTGCTCGCTTGGTCGAGCGCCTCAAAGAAGAAGGTGTGATGGACCAGACTATCGTGGTAGCAACCAGCCCAAGCGACCCAGCTTCCCTGCTCTATCTCGCGCCATACGCCGGTACCGCCATGGGTGAGTACTTCCGCGACAATGGTGGCCATGCTTTGATGATCTACGACGACTTGACTAAGCACGCCGTCGCTTACCGCCAGATGAGCCTGCTGCTGCGCCGTCCACCAGGGCGCGAGGCCTTCCCCGGTGATGTGTTCTATTTGCACAGCCGCCTGCTGGAGCGCAGTGCCAAGCTGAGTGATGAGCTTGGGGCAGGTTCGCTCACTGCTCTGCCGATCATCGAGACCCAGGCGGGTGATATCTCCGCTTACATCCCCACCAACGTGATTTCTATCACCGACGGGCAGATCTTTATGGAGACAGATCTCTTCTACCAAGGTATTCGCCCAGCCATTAGTGCTGGTCTCTCGGTGTCGCGTGTTGGTGGTGCTGCGCAGACCAAGGCGCTCAAGAGTGTTAGCGGTAATCTCAAGCTTGGGTTGAGTCAGTTCCGCGAGTTGGCAAGCTTTGCTCAGTTTGGAAGTGACCTTGATGCTGAGACCAAGGCACAGATTGGCCGCGGTCAGCGCCTGACAGAGCTTCTCAAACAGCCACAATACCAGCCAATGAGTGTCTGGGAGCAGGTGGTGAGCATCGTGGCAGTGAGCCAAGGTTGCTTCGACACCGTACCAGCTACGAAGATTAAAGCTGCTCAAGATGCTCTGCTGAGCCGTCTCTGGGCCGAGGCTAAAGAACAAATGCGCACCCTCAACAAGGGTGACCAGAAGTTTGGTGCCGATGAGAAGCTCAGCCACTTGATAGAATCAACCGCGGGCGAAATTGCCAAGGAATTTGCGGAGTAAGCAACGGAGGTCGCTATGCCCAATACGCAACAGCTCAAAGCACGGATTCGCTCGGTTAAGAGTACCAAGCAGATCACCAAGGCAATGCAAATGGTGGCAGCGAGCAAGATGCGCCGCGCCCAAGATGCAAGCCGCACTACTGCGCCGTACACCACGGCGGCACGTGGCCTCTTGCGCTACCTCTCGCGCCAGGGTGCGACCGACGATCACCCCCTGTTTGCCCAGCGCACGGTCAAACGCCGCTTGATCATTGTCATTGCCGCCGACAAAGGACTGGCTGGTGCCTACAACAGCAACGTCCTCAAGCGCTACGTCCAGCTCCTGCGCGACGACGATGCGGCCGGGATTGACAACACTACCATTGCAGTAGGGCGCAAGGCAGCGCAGTTCGTTGCTCGCCTTAAGGATACGCAGGTGGTTGGGGTGTATGAGGATGTGCCAGATCGCCCAACTGGGCCAGCCTTCCGGGCAATTCTCGACACTGCGCACGATATGTTTGTCAGCAAGCAGGTCGATGCGGTCGACGTCGTATTCACCCGCTTTTATAGCAGTATGACGCAGCACCCTGACGCAATCCATCTCCTGCCCGCTGGCCTTGATGCCGAGCAGCTCGATGCGGTGGATGACGATGAGGTAATCCCAGATGATGAAGCACTCTTTGAGCCAAGCCCACAAGCAGTACTCGACACCATCGCTGCGCGCATGGTGAGTGCCCGGCTCTACCAAGCCCTGCTTGATGCTCGGGCGAGTGAACACAGCCAGCGCATGCTTGCCATGAAGAATGCTACCGATAACGCTACTAGCCTCGTTGATGACCTAACACTCGAGATGAACAAGCAGCGCCAAGGTGCCATCACGCAAGAGCTGACCGAGATCAGCGCTGGTGTGGAGGCAATGGGATGAAACACTACGGGCGTATTGTAATGGCTGCACTTGCCATGTATGCGCTCGTGTGTGCGGTGTTGCTTCTTGTGGGTGGTGCTCAGATGCTGTCTGCCGGCCAGGGTGAGGGGCTACTTCTTGGCCTTGCGCTGATGTTGCCGTTTGCTCTCGGTGGACTGTGGTATTGGCGGTATGGCCAGCGGCACAGTGCGAGTTTTGTAAGTGTCACGACTGGCCTGTTAGTTGTGATCCTTGCTGGCCTTGGCTCGTATGTGGCGGGCTTTCTTGTATCCTTTGCTGTGCATGGCGTGGAGGCACAGGCTAATGATGTTGCTCGCTTAGCCTGGCCGGCTCAGCCTATTATGGCATGTGCTGAGCTGCCAGCTATTCGCATGTTATTGCCATACACTCCAATCACCATACTTGTTGTCTATAGTGGTATGGTGGTATACGACTATCTGTGTCATGCTAGGTTGCGCAAAGGAGTAATCGCTGGTAATAATGGGAGAGTAACTTTAACAAAAATAAAGGAGAAGATCTGATGAGTGAACTGCCATCATATAGTCAAGAACATACTGAAGATATTCGAGCTGTTCCTGTCTTCGTTGAAGGAGAAGATGGTCGCTCAAGTCACGTTGAGATGCTTGGTGTCGATAAAGACGGTAACCCTGATCCAGATGACTTTTCTGGATATGATCCAAGCGAAGAAGATATCCTGAAGATATGGACGACTCAATATGGACATGCTCCAGAAACACCCGAAGAGTATCTGTCGTACGCTGAGCTGGTTAAGGCAACGGAGAAGTGGCACAACCAGTTGGCAGGATTTGGTAGAAGTGCTATACACGGTTCGTGCTACGAAGCTGGGGTTCATCTCCCTTGTGACTATAGCGATACGCCAACCTGGAAGCCAGGTGATGGCTCGAAGGCGTTAGTAAGAGCTGCTCTCTACCGTGTCACAGGAGGAAGTATATTCTTAACAAAACCGCTTGCAGACCTGAGCGAATTGGCGAAAGTAGACCCCCGAATGACAGGATGGGATATGTATCCCGTATCGGGCAAGAGAATATATTACGATCATCGACAAAAAGAAGGAGAAATGAATGAGTAAAAACCAAGGAAAAATCATCCAGATCATGGGTGTGGTGGTGGATGTCGAGTTCGACCGCGAGGTGGAGTTGCCAGCTATCTACGACGCCCTGCACGTCGAGCGTGATGGCCAAACGCTGACACTTGAGGTGGCGCAGCATCTTGACGAGCAGACGGTGCGAACCATCAGTCTGCAATCGACCGACGGCCTGAAGCGTGGCCAGGCAGTAATTGCAACTGGTGCGCCGATCCGCGTACCTGTAGGTGAAGCAACGCAAGGGCGGATGTTTAATGTGGTAGGTGAACCGATCGATGGCGAGCCAGTAGCCGATGATGCGCAGCGTGCGCCCATCCATGCTGAGCCCCCTGCCCTCACCGAGCAGTCTAACAAGACCGAGATCCTCGAGACTGGTATCAAGGTGATCGACCTCATTGCGCCACTTACCAAGGGTGGTAAGGCTGGGCTCTTTGCTGGTGCTGGCGTGGGTAAGACCGTGCTCATCCAGGAGCTGATCAACAACATCGCCAAGTTCCACAGTGGTAACTCTGTCTTTGCTGGTGTGGGTGAGCGCACCCGTGAGGGCAACGACCTCTACCACGAGATGAAGGACGCTGGCGTGTTAGATAAGACATCACTTGTCTTTGGCCAGATGAACGAACCACCGGGGGCACGTTTGCGGGTGGCACTCGCTGGCCTAGCAATGGCTGAAGCCTTCCGTGATGAAGGTAAGGATGTGCTGCTCTTCGTCGACAATATCTTCCGCTTTACACAGGCTGGTGCTGAGGTGTCTGCCCTGCTCGGCCGTTTGCCAAGTGCGGTGGGCTACCAGCCGAACCTGCAGCAGGAGATGGGTGCGTTGCAAGAGCGTATTACCAGTACCAAGAAGGGCTCGATTACCTCTGTTCAGGCGGTGTATGTGCCAGCCGACGACCTGACTGACCCAGCGCCTGCTACTACCTTTGCTCACCTTGATGCTACCATCGTGATGAACCGCGCCCTAACGGAGATTGGTATCTACCCAGCGGTGGACGTGCTCGACTCGAGCTCGAACTCGCTCGATCCAGAGGTAGTTGGCGAGGAGCACTATCAAGTAGCCCGCGAAGTGCAGCGCGTCTTGCAGCAATATAAGGAACTGCAGGATATCATTGCCATCTTGGGTATGGAAGAGCTCAGCGACGACCAGAAGCAGATCGTTGCCCGGGCACGCCGCCTGCAGCGCTTCTTGGCTCAGCCATTCCACGTTGCTGAGCAATTTACCGGCAACCCCGGAAGCTACTTCAAGCTTGCTGACACCATCCGCGATGCCAAGGATATCCTGAGTGGCAAGTATGACGACAAGCCAGAGAACTGGTTCTACATGTCGCCAGTGCCACTGAGCGAGAAGCAAGACTAGCACTCTCTGCACACTCTTATACGGCAGCAGCCAACCGAGATATTCTCTCCGTGTTGGCTGCTGTTTTCTTTGCCTATCCTC
>CAJPUN010000003.1 GCA_905373835.1 Candidatus Saccharimonadota bacterium | reverse complement strand
ATTACTACAAAGAATATGACGATATGAACCGCAACGTCTGGTGTCTTACCAGAAATACCATCACCAAATGCAGTATTAATGGAGTGATAGATCAACAGTAGCGCTGCAAGTAAGCACACATTGTAGGCAATTTTATATCTGTATTCCATGAGCGTTGTTACTTTCGTTGCATGTCTCATATTTAATATGTATACCCTTATTGTATATTATTGATAGGATCAATTTTAAAGGGTGTTTGCTACTAACTGGTAGATAATACACAGTAAGCTATCTAGCCATGTCAATTCAGGCTATTCACCTAGTTGCATTTTTGCAATAAAAAAGCACCTAGTAAAGGTGCATTTGTTCGCATTTTGTATGGTGCGGGTTAGGAGACTCTAACTCCTGGCCTCTTCCATGGCAAGGAAGCGCTCTAACAACTGAGCTAAACCCGCATGTTGCTGAGTTGTATTATATGGAATAGTACGCAAAATTTCAAGCCCTTTCTTGTACGAATCATATTGCGCACTTCGTTCCGTCACTATTCTAGGATATGTACGTGCGGCTATTGTGTACTCACCTCTTGCTTTTGGAGAAGCGGAAAATAAATTATACTCCAATTCTCACTATCTATTGAATAACGCAGAAAAAATATGTATCCTACTCCGCCGCACCAAAGCCACGAATTTTGCCAACGGCCGCTCGATCAATCGTGCTAACGTGGATTGCGTTGCCTTCGTTGCCACCAACGGTGGTGAGCTTGCCATCTTGGTAACGCAGGAGGATATTAACGTGCTCACCACGCGAGCTGGTTGTGTCGTAGAGGATGGCATCGCCTGGCTGGGGCACGTAGCCACTATCGGCCGAGTGCCAGCGACCAGTCGTGCGATAGTACGTTTCGAGGCTGCGCACGCCAGGGATGCGCCAGCCACCATTGTGTGGGTTGACGAATGGCACACCCGCCTGCTGGTGCACCCAGCTAACGAAGTTTGCACACCAATCTTGCCGCTCGCCCTGGCTGTAGAATGTACCAGGCTGTGGAGTGTTAAATTGCTGGTGAGCAGTCGTGATGATCTTCGCTCGGGCGGGCGACAGCTTCTTCGTATCTATTGCCAGAAACTCCTCTTTTTGTCTCAGCTGCTGGAGCGGATGGGGTTGCACACGGCGTTGTACAAGAAGCAAAGCACCATACACAATAGCACTGCACAATGCAACTGCAAGCACAACCCAGAGCGCAAACAGAGCGAGGCGCCGCCAGGAGAGAGGTGTGGGCTGATGGAGTGATTTCATACCATTTATTATACACGGGCGTCTCGCTTGTGGGTAAGTGAGGCAGAGCCTTCTCTTGCAAGCGCTATGTGAGCTGGAGTTGTTCTGACGGCCCAGAAGCGAGAGATTGGTCATACCAAAAGAAAAACACCCTCTTACTCGAAAGAGAGTGTTTTACTGGTGGCTCCTACTAGACTCGAACTAGTGACACAAGGCTCTTCAGGCCTCTGCTCTACCAACTGAGCTAAAGAGCCACAGGCAACACCTGTTGCTGCTCCTTATTGTACTAAAAAACCACTCCTCAGGCAAGAGCTTCAAAGTCTCAATTCTTCTGATCTTCTCGTTGTCTTGGCTTCCCCTCCTCACCGTATTATCACCAGGCAACGAAAAATACATTCGCACATACTATGCTATACTATGCGCCCCATCTTTTGTATAGATGAGAAGGTGTAACAAGACAGGGCGAGCGAAAGAGAGATAGAGACTTTGCACCTCGCAATAAACAGTTAGCCTTTTTCCTTGCAAGGTGCTATAATACAGCCAGCGCGGGTATCGTATAACGGCTATTATGTATGCTTCCCAAGCATGAGACGAGGGTTCGACTCCCTCTACCCGCACCACAAGGAGGATCACACTCAGTATAGGAGTGTGTTTTTATTTCTATGATGTATGATCGTAAACTTGTCATTGTCCAAAACCCTTATAGCACCCGCCATCGCGAGGTGCAAGCTGGTGTGTTTGACCGGCTTGATACAGCGGGCATTCCCTACGACACCATAACGACGCGCTTTTCGCAGGCGAAGGACAACATCAAGTATCTTGCCGATCGCCTCCCAGATGACGCCCATATCATCAGTGCGGCAGGTGACGGTACGAGTACGCAAGTGGTAAATGCGGGGCTGAGGGCTGAGCTTGATGGCGCTGTGTATAGTTTCATCGGCTATGGCAACTGCAATGATTTGGCGAGAGGTGAGCGCGATCCGCTGGCTGTGCTGCAAGGTGACCACCACACCGTTACTCATCAACCACTCTCCGTTGAGGTGAATGGCGAGCTGTGGCGATACGCCCCTGGGTATATGACACTTGGCTTAACTGCTCTGGTTGCTAGTGGCTTCGCTGACGCGACATCGCGCGAACGCATGCGCCGCACACCACCCCACACTAAGCTTGTACGCAGTATGGGGCAAGTTGCCACCACCTATCTGCGTGCACACGATACCTACTTACCACCATTCACAACCAACCTTTCTACTATAGAACAGACTAATCTAACCGATGTGATGATGATCAACAGCCAATGCATGGGGCGTATGATTCGCTCGTCAATCGACTACCCGCAGACCGACTTTTTTGGCTACCATCAAGCCGACTTCTCGTCGGTCTGGAAAAATATCCCCTTTGCCTACAGTGCCGTAACGGGCCACACGCCAGCCGAGAAAGTTACTGATATCACGCTCAACTTCCGCAAGCCAGCCACCATCCTCGCCCAGACCGAGGGAGAACACGCCGTGCTGCAAGGGGTATCGACGATTCGCGCGTATAAGGGTCCGGCAAAGGCTATTCGGGTTGTACGGCCCTAATTACTAACTGCGTTTGTGTATGCATCAGCAAGTTTGCTAGGTTATAATCTTCTATTTGTTATGACGCTATGCGTTCGGTAGTTTCTTCGGCAGCGAGTTGGTCTAATACTGCGTGAAGCTCTTCGCTATACTTCCAACCAGCAAGTGCGAGCATATTAAAGCCCATATAGCACATCTCAGGATCGATGTCGCTATAGCGCCGATACTCCAATATGTCTGTCAACACACTACGGACAAGCTTTGGCGTCAGCAGTGCAGCCGCGGATTTCTCATTATCCGAGCTACGGAGCCCTGCTTCGTGCAAGCCTCTCTGTATATCCTTTGCAACATCAGCAGCAAAGTCCATTGCTGCGTTGGTTTGGATTGCGTATGCATAACGCTGATACCCATCGGCTGTGGTCTGCGCATCAAGCTCTTGCTGCTGGCAGCGCGTGCGTAGGTCGCACCAGCGTTGCTGGCCCGACTCATCACTAAAGACGAGGAGTGTATCGGCCTTGCATTGCCGTTCGTGCTCGCTCGTGAGTGCTGCTATTGGATCATTTTCATCGGTAGTCTTGATATTTTCCATTCCAATACTATAGCATGTGATTGCACATCTGTATAGTATCCATGCTGGCTTTTATAATGAGGTAGCCATTCATTTCTGATCGACTGCCAACCCCTGCCAAATCTGCGCCGCACGCGTCTCCCCCACGACTGCCGCTAGCTCTGCCTGGCTGGCGCGCATGATACCACGCACACTGCCAAACTGCCGCAGCAGCTTCTGCTTGGTTTTGGGGCCAACGCCAGGGATGCCATCGAGCGCACTTTTGACGCTGGCTTTGCGCTGCAACGCCGTGTGATAGCTGACGGCAAAGCGGTGCGACTCGTCGCGGATGCGCTGGAAGAGCTTGGTAATGTCACTGGCTGCAAGCGGCATGGTAGCTACCTGGCTGGTACTGCTGGCTGGTTGTTCCTGTACGGCAGAAGCAGCGTGGGCCGCCTCTGGCTCATACACCGCGGCACTCCCGCGCAAATTCTTGGAGTGCGCACCAGCGTTGCGCTGCCCTGGGTGGAGGTTAATCACATAGACATCGCCATCCTCATAGACGGTAATACCGCTCGGGCGCTCGGCTTGTAGCTGCTGAATATACGCCAGCCCCACCTGCGAGCCAGTTTTGTGCACCAAGATCTCTTCCTCGCGCTTGGCAATGCTGATGGTCGGCACACGCACCCCACGCGCATCGCGGGCCGCAATCGCTGCCGCCAGCTGGCCTTTGCCACCGTCAATCAGGAGCAGACTCGGCGTGCCCCAGCTCTTGATATGGCGCTCACTGAGGCGGCGAAAGATAACGTCGTGCATATTGCCAGTGTCGTCGTTTTTTTCGCTGACTTTAAACTTGCGGTACTCGGCCCGGTCACTGACGCCGTTGCGAAACACCACCATACTCGCCACCACCTGGCGGCCGCTCATGTGGCTGATATCGTAGCCTTCGATACGGGTTGGTTCGCCGGCTAGCCCCAGCAGCGTGGCAAGATCCGCCAAGGCTCGATCCTTACTAATGGCCAAAAATTCCTTATCACCAAACATCACCCGGCGCTGTAGCTCCTGCATGGCGCGGAGCTTGTTGCGCAGCTGGGCGGCCCGCTCAAATTCGTGCAGCCCAGCAGCTGTCTTCATATCGCGCTCAAGCTTAGCAGCGATTGCTTTGCGGTTGCCTTTGATGTAGCTAATCAGCGTGCGCAGGTTGGCTTTGTAGACTAGCGAGCCATCGCTGATTTTGGGGCTCAAGCCTAAATCTTCATCTAGCTTTGATTGCCCAGGCCGGCGCTCACGCGTTAGGTACGGGAAGATTGGCCGCAGGTGGCGCAGGGCTTTCTTGAGCGCAAAGCCGTTGTAGAAGGGGCCGTAATAATCAGCGCCATCGTCCGCTGGGTTGCGCGTCAAGCTCACCACTGGCCACTGGCTCTTCATGTCGATCCGCACGAAGGTCTGCGATTTATCATCGCGCAGCAGCACATTGTAGCGTGGCATGTAGCGCTTGATCATCTCGCTTTCCAGAAAGAGGGCGTCCACCTCACTTTCGGTCTCGATCCAATCCGTATCGTGGATCTCCGCCACCAGCGCCATGGTCTTGTTATCCCGTCCGCGCGAATCCTGAAAATACTGCCGCACTCGGTTGCGCAGCACTGCCGCCTTGCCGACATAAATCACCTCCCCGCTCGCCGACTTATGAAAGTACACCCCCGGGCTGCGGGGCAGTGTTGTGAGCTTGGCGTGGAGGGCGGCGTTCATACTTTCTATTATAGCGCGAAGCTACTGCTTGCCGGTAAACAGCCGGAACAAACCGTCGTGCTCACCTTGAGCAAGCTTAACAGCCCAGTCTCTCGTTTCGAGATCTGCCAAAAGATGTGCTTTAAGCGCAGTCAAACCAAGTTTTTGTCGCGCCTGCTTGACCTTCTCTGCTTGCTCAACAAAGGCAAAAAATTGCTCACGATATTCCTTTGGGATATCGCTGATCTTGCCATTTGGCATGACAACGTTCTCGAGCCCTGTTAGTTTTCTTTCATCCTTTTTGCGCACACCAGTAATCGATCGATTCATATACGCACCAAGCTGAGCAACGGGGCCAAGGATATTACAAACTGTTTCACCGTCTTGCTCAATACGCCAAGGGTCAAGGCTTTCAAGTGGAATCTTCGTTTCGCTGCCAGCAAGACGCCAGTAAAGTTCCTTTTCACCCCCGTTACCCTCTTTGAGGTAGCGATCACCAGTGAAGTGGCTCAAACCTTTGAGTGTATTCATTAGTGGAGTGCCATATGGCCTAAGGCCAAATGCCGAAGGGACAAGTAATCCACCTAGCGCATCTTCCATCTCATCTCGATATGCTGCTACTGTATCTGTCGTATGCACTAATGTGTCGAGATCCCGTACCGTGCCATTATTCTCACGCCGCCGCGGCAGGTAGATATTACCAATCCGTACCACACGATCATCCCAATCGATCTCCTCGGCATGAGTGACTGCGTGTAGACCAAGCCCACCAACCACAGTATAGGGAGCATCTCCCACATCTTCCATCCGATTGTGAAAGTCTGCTGCAACTAATGTGAAATACGAATTGTCTAGGGTTGTTTCTGGGGATCGTCTCATACACTTGGTTATACCATACTTTTGTGGGTGTGAGAAGTGTTTTGCATACTATTGTACGACTCTGTCGTATTAGTTTTTATCTTGTTCGAATCATATCCATGGTATGTTCTATGTGGATACGAAATAAGGCCAAGCCGTTACCCGGCAGTACTCACTACACCCTCATAATTATTCTAAAGCTTGGCAAACTCTCTGACGCAGCACCGGCACAACCTCTGTCTCAAACCATGGGTTACGTGCTCGCCAGCGAGCAGTCAGCGGCGAGGGGTGCACCAGTGGAAAATACTCTGGCAAATAGTGCGCAAAATGCGCCACCGTTTCTGTTAAGTTTTTCTCTGCCTGGCCAGCAAGGTAGTATTTCTGCGCATAGGTACCAACCAGAATCGTCAAGCGTACTGCTGGCATCTGAGCGCGAAGGCGCGGGTGCCATTTCTTGGCAAACTCTTTGCGTGGTGGCAAGTCGCCATGCGCACCCTTGCCAGGATAGTAAAAATCCATTGGGATGAGCGCAAAGAGATCGGGGTTGTAAAACTGCTCATCGCTCACGCCAAGCCACTGCCGCAAGAGGCGGCCACTGGCATCATTCCACGGCACTCCCGTCTCCTGAGCAATACGGCCCGGTGCCTGGCCAACAATGATGATACGCGAGCTGGCCGAGGCGCTATACACCGGCGGCCAACCCCGTGCTGCAAAATCAGCGTTCATTGGGTCGGTACAAATGTGCTCGTAGAGGAGCGGCTGTGATTGCGCATTTGTCATATCTTTAGTATAGCGAAGTTGTGCAGTTGGCTCAATTGTAGCAAATGCCAATATCCACTAGTCCCCCACCGTTAGCTCGATTATCTTCTGGAAGGTTTTGCCATTACGGATTGTGAGCTGCTTATAAAACCGGGCTTTGAGCAGCTTTTTATGATAGTTTGATGTGAGATAATCGGCCTGATTGTGATTGCAATAGAAGAACGCCGTACGCCCAAAATAGAGCTGCTCACGATCGTTCGCCCAAGTAGCCGTTTCTGCCTCGATAGCTGCCTTGTCCGCCTCTGGCAAGTAGAACAGCGCATCCCGTCGGTAGGCCATGTCGTCCTGCCACCAGCTGGGTAACTGAGCTACCTCTTGCCGGAGCGTGGCAGCACTGATGATGATAAACGGCACTGGGAAGTCATAGGTCGCGTCAAAATAGCGCGCCAATGTGCGCTGGATCACCTCCTCCGGCTCGCTGCTGTCAAAAAACAGATTGCCACTATTGATATACGAGACAACGCTGCGAAAGCCCAGCTCCATCAAGTCCGCCTTCAGGCGATCCATACTTACCTTATGCCTGCCGCCAACATTAATACCGCGAAGGAGCAGCGCGTAGCGCATTGATTGTGCTGTAGTGTGGTGGGGTGTGTGCATAGTGCTATTATACAAGAATACACGGCGAGTGTCATGTTGCTGGGTGATAGTTACTGCCCACTACTCAGGCAGTAGCCAATGGCCACTCAGCAAGAAGGTTGCCATATCTGCGAGCAGAATAAGCCCGCACAGTATGATAACTGCTGTAATGCTCGAGCGAATGAGCGTGCTGTATCGGGCTCGCACCCGCTCGAACCAGGCTATGAGGGGCTGGTGTCTATCGCACATAATCGCGATGACAAGGCCAAAGAATAACCCCTGGCTGACAAGCAACCACACCACGTGCGCTATGATAACGACAAAGAGTGACTGTTCGCGGCTGGCTATAGCAATCACTGCGAGGAATGATGGGTCAGTAAAGGCACTGGCCGCATAGATAATGCCACCAAGCACAATGCTGCGCCTCAGCCACTGCAAGACCCGGCTATCCTGAGACTCCTTTGGTTCCTTGCCCGATTTTATGTGTTTATACAAGCGAGCCGCCGCCCAGCCAAGCAGCCCCACACTTGCCGCACCTTCTGCGCCTACCCACACACAAGCTGGTACACGATGGAGTGCCTGGGCAAATAGCTCGGCACTACCGCCAAGCAGGAGCGATGCTGCTACGCCAGCAGTGACTGTTCCTGCTAAGACGACGAGCGCAAATGCAGCGATTCTTTGCTTGGGTAGTTTGCTTGCCACCAGCAGCACAACCAGCACTGCGCCAAACACATCAAACCCAGCTACGCCAAGGCCAAATGCAAGTGCAATAACATTCATGGTATCTAGTATAGCAGTAGGTTGTTGGAGATGGCATACGTATCTCTCATCACACTATAGATTATTATGAGCACCTTACCGCCAACACGGCATGCCTTATCCCTGTTTACCTAGTAAGAAAATACGTGGCTCACTTCAAGCTATTGTACGCCGCGCAAAGCACCTGCTCTTATTTGCTATATCCAACGAATCCAGTAGTATTCCCTATCAAGCGATCAACGATGATACCGTTGCTATTAATAATCATGGTTGGCCCATCTGTACCCGCCAAAACAACGGCTGTTTGCGCCTGCCTGGCACGAATAACACTGTCTGCTGCGTGAAATTGCTTTTGCAGATAGCCATACTCAGCATCACTCACTGGAATATAGGCAACGTCACTCCCCTTGAGCCGCTCAACAATATCTGGGTAGTGTATGTCATAGCAAACATATGCCGTAACTTTCGTAGCATTATGCGTAGCAATTACGCGTGAATAACGCGCTGTACCAATTGATTCATCTGGCGCAAGATGCGCTTTGTAATTTGTTAGTATACTGCGACCAGACTGATCTACCAGTGCGACTTTTTTGTATATTCTTGTATCGTCTTTTTCTGTTGTGTGGTAGACGATGTTGATCGATTCTCTTTGTGCAAAGGCTGCAATTGTTGTGTGCAGTGCAGGTGGGATAGAATTTTCTGGCCAGACGATTGTCGCATGAGGATATTGGTACTGTGCAATTGCGCGCTTTGTCAGATGTATGAGGTCATCCACATCAGCCTTAGTAGCGGGTATATCAACGCCGCCACGTGTCATCTTTTGGAGTGCAATCACTGGAGGGAGTGGCTTGGCTGGCATATGCACAGCAATACTATTTGCTATCGCCACGAGTACAACAAGCCCGCAGCTCATACGTATCCATACGCTCATACGAGCATGCACTATTAGCCACGCTATACTCACGCCGCAAAGTAATACAATCGCTTCGAGCACTGCTTCGCCGCCATAGGCACTCCACGCAGTGATACTGCTATTACGCCACACGCTATAGCCAAGATGAGGAATCCACCAATCCTCTACCACTGGTGCATGAGTTCGTATATACGTCAATGTGCACCATGCAATAACAAAGAGCACTACAGCACCGTATGTCCGAATATACCGACGCAGAGCTATAATCCAAAACAGATTAGCCTGCAAAAGCGCCCATCCAACACTTGCACCAAATGCCACGCCGGGCGACATAATGTAGTAATACCAATAGGTCGTTGGTAAGAGCCATGCCAGCAAGAAACAAGCACCAACGCCATAAAGATGGATACCCGACAGTCGTCGCACTGCTATAAATAGCAATGCCAATGCAAAAAATACTGGTAGCTGCAGAAGCCAATGTGGGGCAAAAGCCGTTCCTGCCACAACAATGCCAGATATCGCCGCAAAAATATATGGCCGAGCCGCTCGCCGTATTGTTATAAAGCGCATAGGTTTCATGTGCTCGCACGCCATAGGCACTACAAGCCAGCGCCGCACCCGTCGGCAGTACCACTCGTAACGCTCGTCAAAGACGTGATGGAGGGCGTGCTCTTCGATTGGAATAATGAGCCAGTTTAGCACGCCAAAGCACACCACTGGGCACAGCAGCGCCAGCCATGAGCCGCTCACCAACGCGCAACCAAGTACCGCCAAGATATATGCAAGATAAAGTGGATTGCGCGAGAAATTGAACGGCCCCGTGGTGAGCAGCTCGCTTGGCTCATCAAGCGGGTTGGTTGAGGTTGCAGCTCGGCGCAAAGCGCGCATCGTTGCATGCATTATAAACACAGCCACAACAATGCAAGCAGCACCTACCAGCCACCATTCGCTGGCAATCACTACTGTCCCCGGCCACGTCCACGCCACTGCTAAAGCAGCAAAGCCGAAGCCGAAGAGACAAAAATCAGGAATATGGTTATACATCATATGCTTCTTCATGCGTATGATTATACCACTTTATTACTGATATGACATAAACATGATATACGTTCTTATTATGTACGCATTGCCCCTGACTCATTTATCGGAGATGCGCTGCATGCAGGGCGTCATATACGCTTGGAACAACTTTCACCAATCCGCGTAAGGCAATATCCTGTGGTGCAGTGCGTGAAAAAACTGGACATTCTTGGGCCGTAGCAAAGCCAATTTCCATTGCTGCGCTTAGTCCAATATAGCCATCTGGAGCATGAAGCATCACAAAATTTGCTTGACAAATTGCTGATAAATGCCATGTTTCGATTTCTAGTGGCGACATACCTTGCTCGGCAGCGTTTCGCACAAATGCTGGGTCGTCATCAAACTGTATCTGTCGTGGCGATAAAACTTGGCAGCCAGTTACAACAAGCTCATCATATACCCGGAAAAGTCCGTCTCTGTCACGCGTGTATGAACCGCAAAGCACCGCCCGAGGTGGTTCAAAATTCCGTCGCGCCATATTCATATATCACTTCTGTTAGTTCACCGTGCCCATCAATACATGCCGCCATTTCGCGCATGAAGCTTTTATATTTCTTTGGTTCACTCTCCATCTCTTCGCGCGTGCGCCAGGCATTTTTGCCGCCTTCAAATTCTTTGACCATCGTGCCCGAGACGGCATCGCAAAACATCAGATGAAATAATTTATCCTCAACGATTTCATTTGTTTGGCTGTGACGAACCCGCTCGTGATAGACACCGCGGTGCACAAAAGTACCGCGCAGTCCTGTCTCTTCAGCAAGTTCACGTGCTGCCGCCTCAACAACAGACTCCGCCCAGCGCACCTTACCGGTCGGCGCACCCCAAAAGCCATAGTATGGATGCTTGAGTCGCTGCTGCAGAAGGTATTGCTTCTCATTATGGTGCTGGCGCTCAATAACAAGTAATACAGCCACCTTTGGTTGACGCTCAATCACACCAGCATCAGTGTCTAGCTTATTGGCGTATTCTTTACCTTTGATCGAAAGCATGTAGCCATCAGCTGTTTTCGTCACGTAGCCCAACGCCACGAGTCGTTTGATATGAAATTTGACATGGTCGCTATCAAGCCCAGTGGCTCGCTGCAACGCAGCGAAATGAGCAGTCGGCAAGAATAGCAATTCTCGCAATATTTTTATCTGTGCATCGTGCACGGTTTCTTCGAGACTCATCATTATTACTCCCTTCCTCCCTACTGTAAAACGGTCAGTCTACAAAATCTAGGGAAGTCAAGTTCCCGATAGGCGAGCCATCGATAGACTCTTTGATTTCAAAATCTATACGATAACAGGATAGTACACAAAACTTACTATTAGCATTTTATCGAACTGAATAATATTCTGCCAGTGTAATGTGTCAAGTATGAAATTTGGCAATATTATGATATCGGTGGTATATTGATTACAGTAGCGAAAACCGCGCAAGAGATATTATAAATGCAATCGAAATCCAGCCAGTATCAAACACTAAAACTACTAACTATCAACATAGCATTTATATCTCTCTGGCTTGTAACCTTGCTCAACCCGGAGAGACTGAAGGCATTGTGGTTTGTAGTCGTGCTGTCGCTAGCGCTCCTCTTTATTATAAAAAATAAAAATACATCCAAGCATGATATTTTTGCAGGAGTTGCCCTGGGCTGTTTAGCCATGCCATCCCATGCTGTCATGGGGACATGTTCTATTGTTGCGTACATCGGAGGCGCCAGCGTCTTTAAGAAAAGCAAAAACAAGATCCTCTTGTTCAAGGTCGCCAACATAAAAGAGATAATGAAAACGGTCGGCATCGCGGTAATCGCAGGAGCGACGCTGGCAGTTATCAACATCCTCTTGGCAAAATCCGCCATGGAATTTAATATTTCGATCGAACCCGAGTGGTTCCTGCGTGCGATCAAAGCCGGCGTGTCAGAGGAGATCATTTTTCGTTTCTTCTTTTTTGCGCTGACCGTTTACTGCATCAAGGATGGGGCCTTATCAAGGTTCGATAATTTTTTGTGCTATGCCATCATGGTATTACCACACGTCTTGATACATTTTGATGCAACGAATTTCACATTGAGCAGCGTCGTGGTGTTGGCACTGTTGTTTGGATTGCCGTTTGCCATTATGCAACGAAAACGTGATTTGAGTTCTGCAATTGGAGCTCATGCGTTGGTCGATGCAGTACGATTTTGCGCGTTTGGAACATAGTCTTATTTTACGCAATGTCTATGCGAAAAACATCTCCATTATAAAAACTATTCATATCTTTTTGCATGAGTCAAGTAGGTAACACCTGAAGCTGAGCGCTTTACTCCTTTCTCATACTGCTCGCAGTAGATACACTGTAATAAGCATATTTCTATATATACATACCAATATATCTCGATACTATATCTATTCTCTATGTATCGATATCTTTATACCCATCTCTCTTTATCTCTATAACTTTCTTTCTCTACTATTTCTCTATCTATTTCTATATATCTATACATCTCTTTCTCTATATTTCTCTATCTATATCCTTATCTATAATTCTATCTATATCTATACTTATCGCTATATCTCTATATCCATCCATATCGATTTCTCTCCTATTATATATAAATATATATAAAAGAAGAGAAAAAGAACCCACGCTAACAGAGAAAAAACAGGGTAAAAAAGGCGAATTTCGAAATTCGCCTTTTTTGATATAAAACTGCGTCTTGATATACTACCTTGTAAGGAGCTTATTATATGCCAAAGTACGTTCATATTGCTGGTTTTGCTATATTACTTTGCGTGCTGATGTATGTGCTGCTGCGCGTGCTAGCGCCAGCGTCACACTCTACCCCGCAAGGCAGCACGAACCATTCATCTTCTCATCATGCATCATCACATATGCTCTATGGCCTGACAATCGACGACAGCTGGGAGGGCACGAGACGGCTTGCTGATATCGTGGAGGCTCTTCAGCGTTTGCCTGCTCGACCAACGGTGCGGATCGTTATGTCTAAGGATAGATCACCGCAGCGTTACCGTGGGCTATTCAAGGCGATTCATCGCGTGGCCGATATCATGGCCCAGCCCGTTGATTCTTCTGATATGCACAGCTACAGCACTGAGCGCTACCAGCAGCGCTTTGCTGAGTCTTACCAGTATTTATCTCACTATGTAGCGATATGGGAGGTTGGCAATGAAATGAATGGCCAAGAGTGGATCAAAGAAGACCCGCACCTTACCGCCGCGAAGGTGGCCAGTGCCTACCGATACATTAAGGATAAGCATGCCGCGGCGGCGCTTGTGCCCTACTACTTCCCGTCAAACGGGAGTACGCTGAGCATGAAAGAGTGGCTACAAACATACCTACCAGATGATCTGAGGCAGGGCGTCGATTATGTCCTCGTCAGCTACTACGACGATGACAACGATGGCTACCAGCCCAACTGGCGACAGGTCTTTACTGAGCTTGAGATGCTCTTTCCAGAAGCCAAGCTTGGCATTGGCGAGTGCGGCACACCCAGCGAGCATGCCCCGATGGCGCGTAAACTACAGCTGTTTCAGCATTATTATGCCATGCCGCGGTACACTCCACGCTACGTTGGTGGATACTTCTGGTGGTATTGGGCGCACGATGGCGTACCATACAAGGATAACCCGCTTTGGGAGGAGACCGCGAGGTATATGAAGAAGCAGTCGTGAGCTAAGGATGCTTTGGCCTCGCCCCATTCCGCTAACATGCAGCATACTACAACCAATACATCATAGAACTTATCACGACTAAGCTTTCTTGCGGGCTGATTTTTTATCTTCCTTACTTTTTTGGAGTAATTTGTTTTTGAGTGTCAACACCACATCCGCCTCTTTAGCCAGCTGTTTGCTGTGGGTGACGACGATGACGCATTTGTCGTTTTCGTGAGCGGCCCGGCGCAGGATAGTGATGATATCCACAGCGGTGGTTTCGTCCAGGTTGCCAGTTGGCTCATCCGCCAAGATGATCGGTGCGGAGGATACTAACGCCCGCCCAATCGCCACACGCTGCTGCTGACCGCCAGACAGTTTCATGACGTTGCGATTGATATGATCGTCATCCAGCCCCATGGCATGCAACGTTTCGTTGGTGGCCTTGGCATTAACCAGCTTCAAATTTTCCAGCGGCGTCAAGTAATCGATCAGATTATAATTCTGAAACACCAGCGAGATGTTGTGCTTGCGATGGTGCGAATAGCCCTGCTCGGCGATGTCTTCATCGTCGAACAAAATCTGCCCGCCAGTTGGCGTGTCCAATCCTGCTAGCAGCCCCAGCAGCGTTGATTTACCAGCCCCAGAACTACCGACGATGGCGTAGAACGTGCCCTTTTCAAATTGATAATTAATACCATTCAGCACATTGCTGGTGTCGCCTGGGTATGAATAAACGATATCGTGTAGTGTAAGTAGTGACATACTACCTCCTAACTTAATGTTGCTAAAATTTGCTTTGGTGATTGACGCATGATTGGCGCGGTGGCAGCGATGGCTGACAGCAGAACAACCATGTAGCCAAAGGCGAAGGCCTCTAGGTAGGTCGCCGGCGGCGCGGCGTGCACCGTGGTTGTTTCGATGCGTTGGCTTTGCGTTTGCGCTGTGAGGGCAGTAGAAATTTGCGATGAGGCGACCGAACCGATGGCGAGTGCGAACACCGAACTGACTGCGGCGATGATGGCGAGTTCCACCAGGAATTGCCTGATGATCTGCCGCTTCAATGTGCCGATGGACAGCAAGATGCCAATTTCATGCAAGCGGCCGCGCACCCAGAACACCAGCACCAGTGACAATACTGCCAACCCTGCCGCGGCTGCGCCGATGGTAGCAATCGTCACTATGTTTTGAATGCCAGCGATGTTTTGGAGGACACCAGCAAACACGGCCCCGTTGTCTGTGAGGCTAAATTTTTGCCAATCGACGTGTGGTAGGCTTTTAGCGCGGTCCGTTAACGACTTCAGCTGATGTGGCTGTTCGGCGAAATACGTCGCCCGTGTCAGTTGCTGGCTACCCGCTAGCTGCTGCGCCGCAGCCAAGTTGGTGATGAGATGATTCTCTGCCATGTCAGACTGCAGGGCCGCCGGCTTTTCTCCTTTGCCGCTGAAGATCCCTACGACAGTCACCGTCACGCGCCGGCCGTCTTTGGTGATGTCCAGCTTGTCGCCTGGTTTGATGCTATTTTTCTCGGCAAAGGTTTTGTGAATCAGGGCTGTGTTTTGATCGCGCTCGGTCAAATGCTTGCCCTGCTCTAATTGGTAAAATCGACCAGTAAATTCGCTCAGCAAATTACTCTCTGTCGCGCCCGTCACCTTCGCTTCGCCAGCGATCCCAGCATCCAGTTGCACGCCGCTGTCTGCCGTGTCGATCAACTGCTTACCCGGCAGTCCCGCAGTGGTCTCTGCCTGGAAATTGTGCGCTTTCACCGTGTCCAGGCGCTGCACCCGCTGCGCGATATCCATCGGCACCTCGCCCGACGGCTGCTTGCTGGCGATACTAAAGCCGGCGCGGACGTTACGCTCGACCGATTGCTTCAGCTGCGCCATCGTCTGCTGCACCGTCAGCGTGCCGATCAGCAGCGTGAAAATCAGCGTCATGATCAGGGCGATGGTCAGGCTGCGACGCCGCTGCCGCGCCACAGCCGTCCAGGCTCGTGTGGTAATCGTCATCGTTCGCCCCTATTCCACTTCGGTTAGTAATTCTTTTGGCGTTGACTGGGTAATCGGCCGCGAAGCCAGCAGCACCGCGATGATAATCACCGCCAGCCCAGCGCCCCACACCGCCAGTAGATCCGTCGGTTGCACACCAACCGTCACCTTATCCAGCGTGCGTGATGACGTCACCGAATCAGCATCAGCACCGAGCGACGCACCATTAAGGGAACTGCCAGCTTGACGCGTGGCATTCTGTGCCGCCTGCGACACCACGTGATCGCCCAGTTGCTGGGCAATGAGCCCTGCGGTAACATACGACGCACCGAAGCTCAGCACCGCAATCATCACCAGCTCAGCGATGTATTGCAGCACAATCTTGGACTGCGGTACACCCGTCGCCAAGAGTACGCCCGCCTCACGCTTGCGCTCGTTCATCCACAAATACAGCACCATGCCGATCACCGCGATACTAACCAGCGCCGTTGCCCACAGCATACCGTCGATCAAGCCGTACACGCCGTTCACCGCACCAGTCACGCCAGCCAGTTCCTGGCTATTCTTGTTGAGCTGGTACTTTTGCCAATTGGCTGGCAATTTATTTGCCCGCGCCATCACCTCGTCCAGCTGCTTGGTGCCTTTGGTGAAGAACGTAGCGTCCTGATAAATCTCATTGTGCGCCGTATACGCATTCAACTGGCGGGTTGTCGCGATGTCAGTCAGGAACAAATTCTCGAACAGCTCCACCTGGTACGTCGCCTGCTTTGGGTTCTTGCCGTTAAATATACCGACGATTTCCACTTCCACCTCGTCCTTGGACGGATGCTCGTTGTCGGTGTCGTATTGATTGGCCTTTAACTTAATTTTACTGCCCAGCTTCAGGTTGTTAGCCTTGGCGAAATCTTCGTGCACCAAAATTGTGTGTGAATCATTTTCGGTGATGTGCCGGCCAGCGATGAGCTTGAGCGACTCAGCCCGGAACTTGCTTTCAAGCTCAGATGTATTGACGCCGATGATGGTCGCGGCGTTGCCAAACTGCTTATCTTTCTCGGCGTCATAGCCGCTACCGCCGCTTGGCAGTGGCACCAATTTGGTATTGATAAAATCGACCGTGGCATTCTGGCGTTTGACATAGTCCGTCACACCCTCCAGATTCTTCACCGCGTCGATGTCTTTGTTCGACACCGTTCCTGAGCCGCGGGCGGTTCCCGGATTGGTGCGCGGATTATTGCCCAGCGTAAAGCCGGCCTTGAGCGTTTTGTCCAGCGACTGCGCCGCCGCATCAGTCGAATGCTTGATGGCAAATCCACTCAGCATAATCGTCGACATACATAGCAAAATCGCCAGCAAAATCAGCGTTTTGAGTTTTTTCCTGGTGATATACAACCAGGCACGTTGCACAAATGACATAGATCTCCTTTCTTGGTTCTATGTCAGTGTAGCAAGAGTGTGTGAAGGGAATGTGAAATCTAGTCACAACTTACTAAGAATAACTTATATTTTAGTAGAATATTAATCATTCCCTTACTTGAGCTTTTCAGTTCCTCATCTGTGTAAGAAGGATTATGTGAATTTTCTGGATGATGTATCAGGTTGCGGATATATGTCGGCAAGGTGCTATTATGCGTCTTAGTAGTTCCATCCATTCTCAACCTAGTATAACTTCTATCTGCAGTAAAACCCTTATTCACTAACCATTGATCAAATTTTTCTTCGCGATAATTGCCTTGATCTTCATCAATGGCTCTTGCTTGCAAGAATCCATAAAGCTCATTATGAAATTCTACACTTAGCACGCCAAAGGCAAAATAGTTAACCTCTCCCCATGTCGGTGAACTTTCCCCAAATAAGTTAAGGGTTTGATTATCGTCTTTTAGTATATTATTACCACTCTCATCCTTTCCATAAATCATCAATTTATGCGTGTCTTTTTTGAATTTCTTTAGCAAATAAGGCGAGTGTGTGGTGATAAATAACTGAGACCTGTCTGACAGATTTTCAAACGCCTCTAATAATTTATTCTGAGCCATTGGATGAAGAAACGTCTCAGGCTCATCAATAAAGAAGAATATAGGTTTTTTAGAATCTTCATTGTTTACACTTGCATAGACTTGTATCAAGCTCAACGCCAGCGCTCTTTGCATACCAGTGCCTTTGTCAGACACCCCAGTTACACCACCGCTATCTTTCAGCTCTAGGCTGCCTGCCTTCGAAAAGCTTTCTATAGCCGGCAAGTCAAATTGTATTTTAAGCTCCCCTTCACCATATTGTTCCTCTAATATATCACTTATTTGCTTCTCTAGTCCTTGGAGTTCATTTCTTAATCCGTTCTCACCAAATGCTTTTTTGTGTGCCCTCTCAAACTCTTTCCACTCATCAGAGCCTCGAAATCCCTTTAGAGCACCATCGATCAAACGACCAATAATTTTTGTTTTACTAAAATCTTGGTAATCATTGTTGTTCAGATCAGAATACACGAACTGAGCATCAAACAAAACCTTTATTGCCTTATCAAATCCTGCCAGGTTTTTATACCCACCATCTTCCGGAATATATACTTTTATCTTCTTGATATCTTCTTCTGAAGATCTGATCACCTTGAGGCTGAACGTACCATCGTTATTATCTATAATTGCGGATTTGTATTTTTTAACATTGGAGTCGTCTGTATTTTCTATAAAATCCCTCAGGTCATTTCCAGTAATCTCAATTTCTACAGATACATGTTCCTCGTTTTTGCTATTGTTTATAAAGTTCTCTTTGTCTCCACCATTTTGCAGAAATTCAATAGCACGAAAAATTGTTGTTTTGCCGCAATTATTATCACCGACCAGAAAATTTATGCCTTCAGAAAATACAAATTCATGCTCATCGCTGAATCCCTTGAAATTATGTAATTTTATCTTATGAATATACATTGTTAATTCTTGCCCCCATACCTAATATTATACTCTATAGCTTCTATTTTTTACTTTTATTATTAGCCAGTATGGAATCACTATATTAATCAAACCTCACCACAAACCGCATGCCCCGCCCGTGTGGCGTGAAGTCATAGTCTAGGCCTTTGGCGTCGAGTAGCATTTTCACAGTGTAGAGGCCAATACCGCTGCTGTCGGCGTGTTGCGTCGTGGCGCCAGGGCTGCGATAAAACGGGTCGAAAACGTGCTGGAGCTGCCGCGTGGTGAGCGGTTTGCAGGCGTTTTCAATGGCTAGTTCGCGCTGGTCAGAGGTAATCGTTATCACGCTGCCGGCGTCACCGTGGCGTACCGCGTTCGATACCAGGTTCGAGATGACGTGGCGCATCATGTCACGGTTAGCGTAGATGGTCACTGGCTGCGTGTTAACCGCGAAAGTCATGCCGCGCGTTTTCGCCAGCAGTGTATAATCGTCAACCACCTCGGTAATCAGTTTATCGACCCTCAGCCGCTTCTCTTGATGCAAAGCCTGCTCGGCGACACTACCAGAACGCAGGACGTCATTCACCATTGCCGCCACACGGTCAACCTGCGCCACCGATTCCGCCAGGTACTGGTCGCGATTTTTATATTCGCCGATGTTGAGTTGCATATTCTCAAGCATAATCCTGAGGGCCGCTAGTGGTGTTTTTAGCTCGTGCGAAGCGGCGCGCAGGAAGGCGATTTTTTCCTTCTCGAGCTGCGTGATCCGCTTATTTTCATGCTCGAGCGAGCGTATCGTCTGCCATAGATTTTGATAGAGTTCGTTAATATTTCGTCCCAGCACGCCAATTTCATCACTGCTACGTACCGGGTAGTGCGCGTCCTTTTCCAGCCGCTGCATAGTCGTGGTCACCGCCGCCATCTGGCGAATCGGCCGCGTCACAAAGCGGCTGTAAATGTACGAAAACAGCAGCGCCACCAGCAGCGAGCCAAGCATGGTATACGGTAATACATGCAGCGTGGCGAGCTTGGCCTGAGTGACAGGCGCTACGTCGGCGAGTAGCTTGACCGCGATCATTTGGCCTTGGTCGTTCACCGCGCTGCCCTGTCGCAAAATGGCTGAGCGCGGATCGACCGTCTGCCCATCAGCAATGTTTACCACGCTTGTGTCGACCGATCTACCACTGTCCGTCACGATATTGATAGACTCAAAGCCCTGAAAATACTGGTTGCGCCCATTAATCGTCAGCGTGATATTAACGTTGTTCATGGTAGCAAACTCTTGGCTCAGGCGGCGTATGTCTTCGGTGGACTTGCCACGGAGTTTAGTTGTCAGCGCCGTGAGATTATCCGCCGCCTCGCGCTCTTTTTGCTGCAGATAAAATTGCGGCATCAAGGTGTAAACCAGCGCATGCACGAGGATGATCAGCGCCGCAAATAAGCCAATTGACACCAGAAACGTCTTGGGGAATAATTTAAGATTCTTCATAGCGGTAGCCCACTCCCTTTACTGTGACGATGCAGTCCAGGTGTAATTTCTTGCGCAAGTTTTTGATGTAGACGTCAATCACCCGGTCGAACGGCACCTCGTCACCATGCCACAGCTTATCGATAATAGCCTGCCGGCTCCAGACCATGTGTGGATTATCCACGAGCAGTTTGAGCAGCTGTACTTCCTTGGGCTTGAGGTGCGCATCACTGTCATCATAAAACCCTTGATAGGCTGCAAAATCCACCGAGGCCGGGCCGCGCTGCCACAAAGTTTTTTTGACAGACTGTTGGCGGCGAAGCAGTGCCCTAATTCGTTTCTCCAAAAGCACCAGCGAAAACGGCTTACTCATATAATCATCCGCCAGCTCGTCAAAACTGGCAACTTGCGTCGGCTCATCATGTAGTGCCGTTAGCATGAGTACCGGCACATCGCTCGCTTGGCGAATTTGGTGTAGCACCTCGATCCCGCTCATACCCGGCAGCATAATATCCAGTATAATCACATCCGCCTCGGTAAATTTCTCCATTGCTTTCTCGCCACTCACCGCCGTCACTACCGTAAAACCGCGCTGCGCGAGGAACTGCTCGGTGCCAGTGCGGAGGGTTGGTTCGTCTTCAACGAGAAGGATATTCACTGCTTGTCCACTCATATATCCATGCTAGGCGCTTCTTTGTTATATTGCTGCACAATTTTATCCCCTCATCATACCAATGTATACGACTATTGTAGCGCATCACAATTTTATATGAAAAGTATTGTGAAAAATATGCGCGGTGTGCTATGGTGTTAGTATGACATATCGACACAACATCGTTATCGTTGCTCGTCGTCGCCGCTCTGATTCAGAGGGCTAAATTAGTCGTATAGTAAAAACCAACTACAGAGCCCTCATCCGAGCGGCTCTTTTTAATTATTATAGAAAGGAAGGATATGAATCACGACACACCTCACTACACTAAAGTTGCCAGCCACGAGGCGACAAATGGCGAGTTTGACACGTGCCTCTTGCTCTATTCGGGTGGCCTCGACACCTCCGTCATGCTCACGTGGTTACAAGAAAAGTACAACTGCAACGTCATCACCCTCACGGTTAATATTGGCCAGACGGTTGACGATCTCGACGCCATCGCCGAAAAGGCCAAGATGCTCGGCGCTATAGAAACCATCACAGTTGATGCTCGCGACCGCTTCGCTGATGAACTACTATCACTGGCCATCAAAGCCAATGCTGATTACCAAGGTGGCTATGCCCTCTGCACGCCACTGGGGCGCATCATTATCTCGCAATTAGCCGTCGAATATGCCGAAAAGTACAACTGCACAGTCATCGCACATGGTGCCACTGGTAAAGGCAACGATCAAGTTCGCTTCGAAACTTACATCACCACGCTCAACCCTAAGCTCAAGATCTTAGCACCAGTACGTGAGTGGAGTATGGGCCGAGAGGAAGAGCTTGCCTATGCCAAGAAACACAACATCCCCGTGCCACATACTCAGGAATCGCCTTATTCGACCGATGAAAACATGTGGGGCATCACCAGCGAAGGCGGCGAAATTGAATCACCCTCACTTAAGCCAAACTACCACGCCATTCTCAATTGGTGCTCAACCATCAAATACACGCCGGACGAAGCCGAGGACACTACCATTGAATTTATCAAAGGTGTGCCTGTCGCTGTCGATAACCGTCACTTTTCACTCCAGGCACTCATCCAACACTGTAACCAGATTGGCCGCAAACACGGCGTGGGCGTATCAACCCTCATTGAAGATCGACTGGTTGGGCTGAAGGTGCGTGGTGTCTACGAAAACCCTGGCGCTGCCATCTTGATTGCTGCTCATCAAAAGCTCGAGCAATTGGTGTCGACCCGCGTTGAAAATGAACTCAAAGCCGAAATGGACAAAAAATGGGCGTATCTCACCTACGCAGCACAGTGGTACGAGCCAGCCGTCCATCACATCAATGCCTATATTGATGATCAGAACCAAAAAGTCACTGGCACAGTGACGGTTCGCCTGTACAAAGGTACCATCACCGTCGTCAGTGTAGACTCACCACATTCGTTGTTTGATATCAATCTTGCAACCTTTGATTCCAACGACGCATTCAACCAGAATTCGTCCGCCGGATTCATTGAATTATATTCATTAAGTCAGCGAACAGCTGAAGGAGCATTCTCATATGGCAAGTAAATTATGGCAATCAACCGCAACTGGATCACTCCATCCATTGGTCGAGGCATACACTGTTGGCGATGATCAGGTATTGGACCAGCACTTACTCGGTCACGACATTACCGCCACCAAAGCACACGCTCACATGCTGAAAAAAATTGGCGTGCTGACTAGCGATGAATATCAACAATTAGCAGCAGCCTTAGACGAGCTACTTAACGAGTGGAAAACTGGTGCTTTCACCCTCACCAGCGAACACGAAGATGGTCACACTGCCATTGAGCTGTACTTGACAGAAAAGCTCGGCCCCATCGGCAAAAAGGTTCACACTGGCCGAAGCCGTAACGATCAAGCCTTGGTGATGATGCGACT
Organism: Candidatus Saccharimonadota bacterium; assembly: GCA_905373835.1. Taxonomy (GTDB): domain Bacteria; phylum Patescibacteriota; class Saccharimonadia; order Saccharimonadales; family Saccharimonadaceae; genus Saccharimonas. The sequence continues at coordinate 106,696 of CAJPUN010000003.1, read as the reverse complement.
ATTCATCAAAACGGAACTTGAAGCAGTAGTGGACACATTGGAGACAGTCGCCCAGGCCTATGCTGGCAAAATTGCCGCCATCGGTCAAACTGAAATGCCTGGCTATACTCATACCCAAAAAGCTATGCCTACTACCGTCGGTATGTGGCTTGGTTCATATCACGATGCGTTTCATGACCTCCAGCAATTGGTCGCACACAGCATTGCCGCTATCGACCAAAACCCGCTCGGTAGCGCCGCTGGCTTTGGCGTTACCCTACCACTTGACCGCCAGATGACGACCAGTGAACTGGGCTTCGCCAAAGTACAGGAAAACCCCATGTACTGCGGCCTGTCGCGCGGTGTTTTTGAGCTAATCGCAGTACAAGCGCTCAACCCCATCATGGTCTTTGCCGGCAAATTTGCTGAAGACATGCTGCTGTTTACCTCTCAGGAGTTTAACTATTTCAAACTGCCTGTCACCATGACCACGGGCTCGTCCATCATGCCGCACAAGCGTAACTATGATGTCTTCGAGATCATGCGGGCCACCGCCCACGCTTATCCAAACTACGCCTTGCAGCTGCAAGCCATTTCGACAGGTGCTGGCAGTGGTTATCACCGTGATTTGCAGCTGACCAAAAAGATCACCATGGATGCCTTCACTTCGGCCCTCAATACGCTAGAGGTTTTGGCGCTTTGCGTAAGCGAGCTAGAAGCCAACACTAAGCGATTGGCTGAGGCGATGACCGATGAACTCTATACTGTCGCCAAAATCAATGAATTAGTCGAAAAAGGTGTGCCATTCCGCGACGCCTACCAGCAAGTTAAGCAATCGTTTTTGGCGAATAGTCAATAATCACTGATCTTGAGAGAAGCGAGCGGAGCAGGGCTTAAAAATGCAACTTACCGCCGCACGACGCGCTTGCGATACTCTACTGCCGTCATGTAGGTCGTCGTATCTGCCACTCGGTCAAAGAAAAGTATGCCTTGACAGTGGTCAGCTTCGTGTTGAAAGACATGAGCAACAAAACCATCCAGCACCGCAGTATGATGCTCGCCCCACTCATCATCCCACTGAGCATTGATCTGTTGATAGCGCTGAGCCTGTGCAAAGAGCCGCCCCTCATCACCACTGGCGCAGCCCTCCCACATACCCGTTGTCTGGCCAATGCCAGTGTATGATGGATTGATAATAACTTGCTCAAATGGCTCGCGGTCTGGGCGGTTTGGCGTCGGCTTGATAGCAATCACGCTCAGCGCCACGGCCTGCCCCACTTGGGGTGCAGCGAGGCCAACCCCATAATCTCTCTCCGCCACGGTGTGCTTAATATTTGCAATAAGCTGCTGCACCGCTGGTGTGGTGATTTCTTCGCGGCTCACGTGCCTCGCTTTCTCGCGCAGTACCGGATCGCCCGCTTGACAGATTAGTAGGAGTGTTTTTTCTTGACGCATTCTTTAGTGCATAGTATACACTAGAGTAGCTATCAAAAGCTATTCCATCTTTTTCCGTTTTGTAATATAGTTTTGTCTATGGTATACGATATATCATCTTCCTTTCAGTATGGCGGCAAAACCATTTTTGTTTCTTGGTGTACTATACGTCAAAAATCTGCTATACCCGATCTCCCCTGGCAACAAGTCTATACGATCGGTGATTTAGCTGGTTCTGTTCCGCTCGTCTATAATGCGGTCAAGAAAAGCTATAATCTCCCTGGCGGCAAAACTGAATCTGGAGAGACAATAGAACAAACCATCACACGAGAGATGGTAGAAGAGTGCAATATGCGCGTTATTGAATGGCAACCACTCGGATACCAGTGCTGCCTTGAGCCAAACGGCATGCGCGTATACCAGTTTCGTGTCTATACAAAGCTCGAGAAAATTGGCGAGTTTACTCACGATCCTGGTGGTGATATCATTGCGCATACCCTTGTTGATATCAATGACGTAAACCGCATCATTGGCCAAGGAGATATTGGAGCATGTATGATTCAACAAGCGAAACGGTATTTTTCTAATACCTAATCACATTTAGATATTTATGCCTTCTGCTCGTTGTCTTTCGTCCACGAGTCAAGCTGTTTGAGAAGAATTGCATCACTCTGTGTTTTCGCTGTTTCGTTCGCGTCATATTCTCCTCCAGCTCGCATACCACGGATAACAGGTGGGCCGAAGAATACATGGCCAGCATTTGGATACACCTCAAGGCGGCTCGAACGCGGATAATGCTGCTTGATGGTTTGCGCCATCGTCGCCGATGGCCATACACTATCTTTGCCGCCAGCAAACATAAGCAAGTTAGCTCTAACATTATTCGTTGGAATAGTAGCCTCTGATTTATTAGTGGCTCGCTGGATAATGCTCTCATACATAGTCGCAAATTCTCTTGGCCGCCCAATAATCATATCGGTGAAGAACCCTGCCGTCGCCGAACCTGATGCATCACTTAATTTTAAGAAGGGTAAGTCCTTACCTTTATATGTCCATGATGACTGTACATTTGAATAATCCATCGATAGGCCCTGCCATACATATGCTGAGGGCGAGTACAATACTAAGTTATCAATATCATTTGGATAATACGAAGCGAGCAGTAGGCCAAGCTCAGCACCCTTCGACGTGCCAATTACTGTTAGAGGCTTTGGCTGCTGAGTATTCTCCGAGACGTATGCCTTGATATGCTCGAATTGCTCCAGCGGCACACGCATTAATTCTTTTTGGAGATTCCCTTTACCGAAGAAATACATTGCAAATACTTCGTAACCATTCAAAGACAATAGAGCTGCCGTATTTGGGCTTACTGATCCTTCGCTACCACCAAATAGTATTATTGATCCCTTGTGTTTTATCTGTTGAGGCTTAAAGTGATAGCCATTGATATGCTGGTTGTTGATTGGCGATATCGTTACGCCCGACAAAGAACTCTTTGCAATATCATCACGGTTTAACCCCTTGAGATAGCTATGTTGATCATAAGTACGCTGCTTCACCTTAGATAAACGCTCGCCTTCAGCACTATTTACCCAATACAAAATACTTATAATGACTACTATCGATATAATCACTATAACTATGCCAAGTAGAACCTTTTTTACTCTTTTCATGACACGATTTCCTTGTTAGTTTTACCTATTGCTTGTGCCCCTATAGTATACCAGATATGTTGTGATTATCTACTTTTTACCTTGCACTCCTACCTAGAGTCATCTGATCCAGCAATAGACAAACCAGCTTAACGGGCTTGCTGCTAGCGAAAGCAGTGACACTCCATAACAAAAGGACCAACACATCTGTGCCGGTCCTGAGGAGGAAATCTGCTAGTAAAGTGATTAGGCGTCTGCTTGCTGCAGAGCGTCGATCAGTACTTGCTTTGGCTTCATGCCGACCAGCTCTGCCACTACAGCACCGCTCTTGAAGATCTTCATGTTGGGGATACTCTGTACTTGGTGCTGCAAAGCAAGCGCTGCATTGTCTTGGCTTGCTTCGGTATCGACCTTGACAACGTCGAATTCCGTCTCTTCAGCAATCTGCTCAAGCAGTGGTGCCATTGCGCGGCACGGTGGGCACCATGGTGCCCAAAAGTCGACCAGCACTGGCCGCTCACTCTGAAGAGCATGCTCCTCAAATTCTTGCTTGGTAGTGGTATTGTATAGTGCCATGGTTTTCTCCTTATGAATTATGATTATCGTGATGACAGGGGTGGCATGTGCCAGTAATGATGAGCGGCCCATCGACAAGGCAGTCTGCCACCTGCCGCGCAAGCTCATGCCGCAGCGCTGGCGCGATGGTGATATCATGTAGGCCGTCGCAGGAGCTGCAGACAAAGTGGTCATGCGGCACAGGATTGCTATCGTAGCGTAGGCAGCCATGCTCCGTTGCTGGTGCAAGGCCAATCACCCCATCCGCCTGCAACCGCTGGGTAATGCGGTGTACAGTAGTCGCGCTGACACGGGGGTAGTCATGACGTAGTGCGGCCGCAATCTCGGCGTTGGTGGCATGCTGCAGCTGGCGAAGAATCGCGATCACTCGATCGGTGTATTTCGTCGTTCGGCGTTGCACTGCTTGCTCCATGCAGCTATTGTAATTCATTTACAATAAAAAGACAATGCTTTTCTTCGATTATTTTCCAAACCCTGTATGTTCAGTGCGAACTCCCTTTGCTTCTAGTGTTCGTTTTGAGAAGCCAATCCGCTCAAAGAAATATCAACTCGTATACTGCTAACATAGGGCTTCAAAGCCTAAGGTATGAAACTCTTGCAATAGATGCTACACCCGATTCATACTGGTTATGCTATACTAATGACATGACAACACATCCAACTCCCCTGCACGAATTACTGAAGCTGACAAACAAGACGGTGCTCATCACTGGTGCCGCGATGGGCATCGGCAAGGCGATCGCATGGCGCTATGCCGAGGCTGGTGCTGCCCTCCAGCTCATCGACCGCGATGCCGACGCATTGCAGCAGACTGCTACCGAACTACGTGAGCAATTTGACGCCGCCGTCACAACACACATCGTCGACCTCTCCGACAACAGTGCTATCACCGCACTATGGCGCGATATCACCCCAACGCCAGACATCCTCATCAACAACGCTGGTATTTTCGCGCCAGTCAAGCTCGCTAATATCGACCAGGCAACCTTCGACAAAACAATGCAGATCAACACTCGGGCAGTGCTCACCATGTGTCAAGAAATGATCGCTCGCCGCACAGCACCAGGCACTATCATCAACATCAGCTCCATTGAAGCCCTCAAAGGTATGACCTACGACATGACGCTCTACGCCATGAGCAAAGCCAGTGTTCTCGCGCTGAGCCGTGGGCTCGTCAAAGACTTTGGGCGGAGTGGCTGGAGAGTCAATACCATCTTGCCGGGCGGCATCAGCACACCAGGTGCTCAGAAGATGGGGCTTGCGGCGCTCAAGAAGCTCGACTTCTCCATCATCAAGACTGGCCTCACCTACAATCTCCGCCTTCCCGCCAAGAATCTGGGCCAGCCCGACGACGTTGCTTGCACTGCGTTGTGGCTTGGTACGCCGATGAGCCAGTACGTCAATGGGGCGGAGATTGTGGTGGACGGCGGATTTCTCGCGGTGTAGCGGCTGCATGATTCCGGCCGATATAGCATAAGAAACCAGCCTCATATGACTGGTTTCTTTTATGATTGATCGCTCTTGTAAGTGTTGCTAGAGATACCACTCGCTAGGTGCTATGCTGCATCATCGTCGCTACCCTGCTCGGCTGCAACGTCCTCAGCATCTGCGTTTTCGGCAGCACCAGCGGCGGCTTCGTTGGCGGCAGCAAGGGCACTTGGCTCGTAGGCGCTCGCAATGACGAGATCCTTCACCGTCACGTCGTCATCAGCAGTACCTTCACGGCCATCGTCATGCTCGACCAGTTCAACACCCTCAGGCAGTGTGATGTCGCCCACCGTCACGCGGTCACCTTCGCTAGCCAAGCCAAGCACCGACACATCCATCGCCTCTGGCAAGTCCATCGGCAAGGCCTTCACCTCAACCTTCTCAATTGCTTGTAGCACGACCAGCCCATTCTTCTCAGCTTCAGACTCACCCATACCAATGAGGCGCACCGGCACCTCTGCCGTAACTGGCTCGTCTGCACGCACCGCATGCAGGGCAATGTGGCGAATCACACCCACTCGCGTTGGGTCATAATCGATACTTTTGATAAGCGCAATGCGCCGCTTAACCCCTGTCAAATGAATTGGTGTGTGGCGGCCAGCTGCGGCCACAACCTTTGCCACCTCACCACTCGGTGCCTGCACATCAGCAGCATCCATACCAGCACCATACACCACCGCTGGCGTTATGCCCTGGCGGCGCAATTGACGAACTTTCTTGCCATGAATTGATCGTGTCTCGATCCTTAGTGTTATCTTATCTCCCATAGTTCTCCTTTCGGATATGTTTCCGGAGTTAAGTAATATTGCCTCTTTAGTATAACATTTTTGTGCCAGGTGAGCCAAAAGCAGCAAAGAACTCCCTTCCCCGAGCAAAGTATGGTATACTAAAGCGCGATGGAATCACTTATACATGCAATTACTGGCCTCGGCATTGCCGCGGTTTTGCTCGTGGTCTATGCAGAGTCTGGCCTCTTGATCGGCTTTGTCTTACCGGGGGACAGCCTCCTCTTTACGGCAGGCTATATGGTAAATCAAGAGATCCTTCGCCTATTTGGCCACCCACTCAATATTCACCTCTTCGTTGCAGCGATCGCTCTTATGGCAATCCTTGGCGATAGCACTGGCTATGCCTTTGGCCACAAAGTCGGGCGCAAGCTTTTTCTCAAGCCCAACTCGCGCTTTTTTAAGAAAAAATATCTCGAGCAAGCCGAGCAATTCTACCAAAAGCATGGCTCACTCACGATTGTGCTGGCACGCTTTGTGCCCATCGTGCGCACCTTTGCCCCAATTGTGGCTGGCGCGAGCAAGATGCACTACAATACGTTCCTCCTGTTTAACATCGTCGGCGGTGCACTATGGGCCGCCATCTTCACCTATCTTGGCTACTTTGCAGGCGAAATCCTTACTAGGGCTGGGGTCAATATTGAGGTCGCCGCAATTATTATCATCCTTATTTCCGTTGCACCGATGGTCATCCATGCGCTCAAACAAAAATCAACCCGCGATAAGCTCAAGTACCAATTTTCTGTCCTACTCAGTACGGGCAAGCGAACAAAGAAATAACCTCAGTACATATTGTGTAAAAAGAGTCAGCGCATGAACAGCTGACTCTTTGTTTTGTCTTGTTCGACTATCCGAGATTTTTGCCCTATACCTCTTATCTAGCAGCTGGCGGTTCGTCGCCATACATCTGACGAATCTGCTTTTCATACTCTTCAAATGGTGGCAGACCCATCGCTGCACGGCGCTCATCAAGCCGCTCAGTATCTTGGACTGGATAGAGACGAAGGGCTTTACCCCGCCCCTGGAACTGCGAGCCATATATCTGTGGCCGACCGCGTAGCAAACACACCCGGTCCTCGAGGAAGGCTATATCGCGCAGCGCGACCTCGCCACGTGGCGCTGCCTTCATCAGCTCAAGGCAGTGCTCCATAAAGTCGATATCTGGCGAATGCTGTAGTAATAACCACGCCGCGGTCGAAGCCTTACTGCCCACCATACGTAATGTTGGCCAGCCAATTGCCGCCACAATCGTACGCAAAAATTCAGTCGATTCAGCATCGAGCGATGCATCCCACGCCCCGCCGCCAGCCAAGTACTGCTGGCGCATCGCTTGATCGCGCTCGGCATAGCGAAGAATGGCGGTGCGATATGATTGCCCATCAGGTTGTGACTGTTTTGATCTCATGTTGAATATTAGCCTAACAGTGGCCGCAAATACTTCCCCGTAAACGACGCTGGGTTATGCGCCACCTCTTCGGGCGTACCGCTGGCGATGACGGTGCCGCCGCCCTGCCCACCTTCGGGGCCCATGTCGATGATATGGTCGGCGCACTTGATAACCTCAAGATTATGCTCAATGATAACCATACTATTGCCGCCCGCTACGAGGCGTTGGAGAATCTCGAGTAGCTTCTTGACATCGGCGGTGTGCAGACCAGTGGTCGGCTCGTCGAGAATATAGAGCGTCTTGCCGGTCGTGCGCCGGCTCAGCTCAGTAGCAAGTTTGATACGCTGTGCCTCGCCGCCGCTAAAGGTTGTGGCGGGCTGGCCGAGCTTGATATAGCCAAGGCCTACCTCGTTGATCGTTGTCAACTTGCGAGCAATCGCAGGAATGTTAGCAAAGAATTCGCAAGCTTGCTCGACCGTCATATCTAGGACGTCACTAATCGTCTTATCTTTGTAGGTGATCTCGAGCGCCTCACGATTATAGCGCTTGCCATGGCACTCAGGGCATTGAATATAGACATCGGGCAAGAAGTGCATCTCAATCTTAATAACGCCATCGCCCTGGCAGTGCTCGCAGCGCCCGCCTTTAACATTGAAGCTAAAGCGCCCTGGCTTGTAGCCGCGGATATTTGCCTCGGGTGTGCCCGCAAAAAGCTCGCGAATCTGTGTAAAGACACCGGTATAGGTAGCAGGGTTGGAGCGCGGGGTGCGGCCAATTGCCGACTGATCTATGACAATTGCTTTATCGAGCTGCTCCACTCCATCGATTGCATCGTGTGCACCTGGCACCGCTTGGGCACGGTGCAAGCGAGCAGTAAGTTCATTGGCAAGAATGCTATTGACGAGCGTCGACTTGCCACTACCACTCACCCCCGTCACCAGCGTAAGGACGCCAAGCGGGATGGTAACGTCGATATTCTTGAGATTATTCTCGCGTGCCCCGCGGATTATCAGTGCACGGCCTTGCTCAATCGGACGACGCTGAGCTGGCACTGGGATCTTCTCCGCACCAGACAGATATCGACCAGTGATGCTTTGTGGCATGCGCGCTACCTCTGCTGGCGTACCATGCGCCACGATCTCCCCACCGTGCACGCCGGCACCTGGCCCAACATCCACCAGATAGTCAGCCGCCGCAATCGTATCTTCGTCGTGCTCTACCACCAGTACGGTATTGCCTAGGTCGCGCAGATTCTTGAGCGTCTGGATAAGGCGATCGTTATCGCGCTGATGCAGGCCAATCGATGGCTCATCCAGCACATACAACACCCCCTGCAGGCCACTACCAATCTGCGTCGCGAGGCGGATGCGCTGCGCCTCACCACCACTGAGCGTGTTGGCTGCCCGCCCCAGCTCGAGGTAGCTGAGCCCCACATTATTCATAAAGCCCAGCCGCGCCATGATTTCTTTGACAACAAGCTTAACAATGTGCTGCTGTTCTGCACTAAATTCCAGCTGGCCTATCATATCCAGCGCATTGGCAACGTCGAGATTGCAAATATCCATAATCGAGAGGCCATTGACTGTCACCGCCAGCACCACTGGCTTGAGCCGTGCACCCTTGCAGGCCGTGCACTTGCGCTCTCGCATGAAACGCTCGATATCTTTGCGCATAAACTCACTATCGGTCTCGCGATGGCGACGCTCGAGGTTAGGGATGACCCCTTCGTAGGTCGAGTCATAATAGCGATTACCACTGAGGTGAATCCGGTATTTTTGCTTGCCTGTGCCATACAGCACTTTCTGCACAACATCATCACTTAGCTCCTTGACGGGCACGTGCAAGCTAAAACCGTGCTCCTCAGCCACCGCGGCGAGACGCTTCATGTACCACGCTTCGGCATTAAAGCGGTTGAAGGGGCGAATCGCTCCCTCGGCAATCGTCAGATTGGGGTTAAGGATGAGCTCCGGGTCAACCTCCAGACGTGTACCGAGGCCCGTGCAAACCGGACACGCTCCCTGCGGCGCGTTGAAACTAAAGAGCCGCGGCTCGAGCTCGGGGATATCCTCGCCTGGGTGATCCATACAGGCATAGCGCTGACTATACGTCGTGATCTCGCCACTCGTGGCGTCCAACACCTGCACCACACCACTGGCGAGCTCCAGCGCTTGCTCAACCGACTGCGAGATGCGGCTCACCATCGTTGGCGCCATCACAAAACGATCAACCACCAGCTCAATGTCATGTTTGTAGCTCTTCTGTAGTTCTGGGAACTCATCGAGCGCATACACCACGCCATCTACCCGAGCCCGCGCAAAGCCACTGCGCATGTACTGCTCGGGGATGTGGGCAAACTCCCCTTTCTTTTGGCTCACAATCGGCGCTAGTAGCATGAGCTTGCTCCCCTCAGGAAGTTTCATAATTTCGTCGATAATAGACTGAGCTGTCCGGCGCTGGACAGGCTTGCCACAGCGCGTACCATCGGGCATAAGAGCTGGGCAATGCGGCACCCCCACCCGAGCAAAGAGCAGGCGTAAATAATCGTAGATCTCCGTCACTGTAGCGACGGTAGAGCGTGGGTTGCGGCTCGTCGACTTTTGGTCGATGCTGATACTGGGGCTCAGGCCATCGATAGAGTCGACGTCGGGCTTATCCATAATACCAAGGAACTGCCGCGCGTAGCTGCTCAAGCTCTCCACGTAGCGGCGTTGCCCCTCAGCGTAGATCGTGTCAAAGACGAGGCTCGACTTACCACTACCACTCAGGCCCGTCACCACCACAAACTGATCGCGTGGAATGGTCACGCTGACATCTTTGAGGTTATTCTGGCGCGCCCCAACAATCCGTATCTGCTCCGACATATCGTCTTATTGTAGCATGTATACTGGCGAGATACTAGATTCGCACTAAGCGGCCAACTAAGCCTCTCCATACCTTTGGAGCGCTACACTCGCGATGCAAGCCGCTCCTTCTTTGGTCGGCTTGCCGCAACATAGGAGGCGAGGCCACACCAATACAATGGCATAATGCTATAGATAATCCATGCTTCAGATGCTCTACCAAAGAGCTGCAGCGCAAGGGCCGACTCCGAGGCAGCAAGTATTGTCCCATTACAGCTGCCCACGCTCCACCGTAGCCGATAGTCTGTCAGAGCTGCCGCTGCCCCACTCGTCATCAGTACCATAAGTACAGCAGCATACACTTTTATTGCTCCAGCAAGGAGCGGGCTTCCCACACGCGGTAGCACGCTGTGTAGTATCGAATATACCATTATTGCATTGCCCATGAAGGTAGCTAGCAGTAATACCCAATTTATGCGCCTAGCAGCTCCCTTCGCAAGGGCAAAGATGAGACGCCACAAATTTATAACACAGAGCACCAGATACGCCAGCAAAGATACCCCCAGTCCAACGATGAGATGCGAGAGGGGTAAGAACGCCACCAGCGAGTCGGCCACAGCAAACAGCACAAGCGCTACGAGAAGGAGCCACGTCGTTGGCCGCCGCCGATCGCTATAGCGCCAAGCTGCAAGAAAAATCATCGTCGTTGTGAGTGGGCTCATTGCTTTTTGCAGCCACCACCACTGGTCTGCCGGGGCAAACTGCAGCAGCTGCCACACCACCGCACAGAGCAGTACTGGCCAGAGAACTCTCAAGAGTCTCGTTAGTTTCATCGTTAAATTCATAGAAAATATAGTAGCCCATCCTACGCACAGATTGCAAGCCAACCAGTGTATTATCCATAGCCAGATGTTTCTCACTCAAATTTACCGAGCGAAATACCGGGCAATAGCCTCTCCCGCCTCCGCCCAGGTGCGGCACTCAATAGCGCGCGGATCGTCGATCGTAGCGCCTGGGTGCCAGGGCCGTTCGCCAAACAAAATCGCCAAGCCAAGCGGCGCATCATCCCCCTCAAGGCCACGCTCGAGGTGATGTGGCGAGTCATCAATCGCAACCGTCATATTGTACTGCCGGTATATCTCTGTCTTGGAGTCGGTCATTATCTTGATGCCATTCTCAGTTTCGACTGGCCGCCGCGTCAAAATAACCTCTTCGAAGACATCAGGCAGATACTTTTCGATGCTCTGCTGTGTCACACCTGCTAAACCATAATGCCGGGCCGAGACTGCATAGAGTCGATACTTGGTCGCTAGTCTTTGCAACGTCTCAATCGTCTCTCTGTCTGGGACTTGCATCTCCGCAAACCAATCAGGCTTCGCCATGCCTGGCGTCGTCCCCAATTGCAATCCATTAAATCGCTCCTGCACTTCTTCTTGTGGTACGTCCCAGGTCGATTGTGGCATATTAGGCCGAAAGTTGGTACCGTAATGCTCATTATATGCTGCCACTAGCCCTTCAGCACAAGGGAAAACAACATCATCAAGGTCGACGGCAATAGCAGGTTTGTCATTTTATGTTCGTTCCATATTACTCCTTCGTTGTTACTGATTTATTGTCATTGCGTAGCACTCAAAGCTCACACCTCTGTTATTTTATCCAACAGACGAAGCTGAGGCACAAGCGAAATCATCGCGCTGCTGCGTGGCTCTTAATCATTACTGGCTACAGCAACTCTGGCCGCTCCTGCTGCACATAATGTCGCAATGAGCTGATATAATGCACCGCCGCCGCAAAGGGATAGTCAGTCCGCGGCGTGATAGGCTGCTGCATAAGCTCGTCTGGTGTGAGCCATTGGTAGCTACTGTGCTCCCAGCTGAGGGTAATTTCTGGCGCATCGCCATCAACCAGTGCCGCATAGCACATATAGCTCAGCCGCTGGCCATCAGGGTGCGGCAGTACATGCTCGAAGGCCACACTCAGCTGGCTCGGCACAAAGCCAAGGCCAGTCTCTTCTTCTATTTCCCGCCGGGCTGCTTCAAGCGGTGTCTCGCCAGGCTCGACGATACCACCAGGCAGGTCGGCACCATGCGGAAAGAGCGGGTGTGTATTACTGCGCTCAAGGACGAGAATTTTGCCAGTCGCATCAACAATGAGTGCTTTGGCTAAGAAATGGGGCTGGTTATTCTCCGGCTGAATTGCCCGAGTAAAATATATGTTTGTCATGGCGTCTATTATACACAAAAGAATGGAGACTGATTGCTGCTATCTCCTTTTGATCTCACTCAGAGGGGTGAGTTGCCGGAACTATCAATGTCTTTTATTACTCTTATGAGTATACGCACCTGACGCTAAGAAAGCAGTGCTAAGCAAGTCACGTGTACCTATCAAAACTCGCGTTAGTTAGCACTCTTGCACCGAGAGTGCTAATTTGTTACTATACCGATAGGCCACGTGGCTGATACCCAGCGCGATCGGCCACTTGTTTTTAAGTAACTCACCGGGCGTTCTGTTGCCCGCACTATATAACTACAAGGAGGGATATATGCCACCAACCATGAACCAACACAATAACCAAAAACCCCTCGAGCAGTTCGGCACCGACCTCACCGCTCTGGCGCGCGAGGGCAAACTCGACCCAGTGATCGGCCGGGATGAAGAAATTCGCCGCACCATGCAGATCCTGGCTCGACGCACCAAGAATAACCCCGTGCTGATCGGTGAGCCGGGCGTTGGCAAGACCGCCATCGTCGAGGCCTTGGCGCAGCGCATCGTTAAGGGGAATGTACCAGCGTCGCTGAAGGATAAGCGACTGATTAGCCTGGAGATTTCGAGCTTACTAGCAGGCGCAAGCTTCCGTGGCCAGTTTGAAGAGCGCCTCAAAGGTGTATTGAAAGAAGTTGAAGAGGCTGCTGGCGAGATTATCCTCTTCGTCGATGAAATTCACACGATGGTCGGCGCTGGCAAAGGCGAAGGCAGCATGGACGCCGGCAATATGCTCAAACCTGCCCTGGCCCGTGGTAAACTGCATATGATTGGTGCCACCACGCTGGCTGAGTACCGCCAATATGTTGAGAAAGATGCGGCACTGGAACGGCGCTTTCAGCCAGTCTATGTTGGCGAGCCAAGCTTTGACGACACCATCGCTATCTTGCGCGGCCTCAAGGAAAAGTACGAAGTCCACCACGGCGTCAAGATTGCTGATGATGCAATTGTGGCAGCGGCGCGGCTCTCTACCCGCTACTTGCCTGACCGCTTTTTGCCAGATAAGGCGGTTGACCTGCTGGATGAAGCGACCAGCGCGCTCAAGATGCAGCTGGAGAGCGTGCCGATTAGTCTCGATCGGCTCAATAACCGCCGCTTGCAGCTGGAGATTGAAGAAGCCGCGCTGAAAAAAGATAAATCCGACCACGCCAAGGCCCGCAAAGAGGAAATCAAGCAGCAAATCGCTGACCTCCGAGCTCAGGCCAAAGCGATTGACACCAAATGGCAGCACGAAAAGGACATCCTGCAGACTGTCAACACCGCTGCCGAAAAAATGGATAGTCTGCGCTCACAACTAGAAATCGCCGAGCGCGATGCGGATCTCGCTACTGCAAGCCGTATTAAGTACGGCGATATGCCAGAGCTGGAGAAAAAGCTCGCCAGCGCTCGCCAGGAACTAGCGGCCATCCCACCGGCCGACCGCTTACTGCGCGAAGAAGTCACGCCCGACGATATCGCTAGTGTGGTGGCGCGCTGGACGGGCATACCGGTAGAGCGGCTGATGGAAAGCGAATCGAGTAAATTAACCAAGCTTGAAGACTCAATCGGCCGCCAGGTTATTGGCCAAGACCGCGCCGTGGCTGCCGTGGCGAGCGCTATTCGCCGTTCGCGTGCTGGCCTCGCCGATACCAACCGGCCGATTGGTTCCTTCCTCTTCCTTGGCCCAACTGGGGTTGGCAAAACAGAGGTAGCCCGCAGCCTGTGCCGCGAATTATTCGACGACGAGCACGCTATGATTCGCATCGATATGAGCGAATACATGGAGCGTCACGCCGTCGCCCGCCTGATTGGCTCGCCACCAGGCTACGTTGGTTACGACCAAGGTGGGCAACTGACCGAAGCAGTGCGTCGCCGCCCCTACAGCGTGGTGCTGTTTGACGAAATCGAGAAGGCCCACCCCGACGTTTTCAACGTGCTACTGCAAGTGCTGGATGACGGCCGCCTGACTGATGGCCAAGGCCGGACGATCGACTTTAGCAACACCATTATCATCATGACGAGCAACGTTGGCTCGCAGATGATTATGGACTTTACCGGTGATGACCTGTCTGTGCTGGACAATAAAATGCTTGATGTTCTACGCCAGCATTTCCGCCCAGAATTCCTCAACCGCATCGACGATATTGTGATCTTCAACCGTATTCACGAGCAAGCCATGCGGGCCATCGTTGACGTGCAGCTGGAGCGCGTTGCCCGCCACGTCAAAGACAGCCGCGATATCACGCTCCAGTTTGATGATAGCATCCGCGATATGCTCGCCCGCGATGGCTACGACCCGACCTTTGGTGCCCGGCCACTCAAGCGCTTGGTACAAAAGCGCATTCTTGACCCGCTAGCGCTGGAGCTGATCGATGGGCGCATTCAGGAAGGTATGACGGTGGTAGCGAGGGCAGCTGATGGGCGAGTCACCTTCAGCCCGCAGGCGTCCTAGTAGCTTTTACTCCCCAGCTATGGTATACTATCATAACAATATTATTGATAAGGAGACAATCAACTATGACTATACTCGTATGGCTTATCATCGGTGGTCTTGCCGGCTGGCTGGCATCCAAGGTGGTAAATAAAGGTGAAGACTCAGGCGCACTTACCAACATCATCGTTGGTATCATCGGTGCAATGCTCGGTGGCTGGCTCGTCAGCCTGATGGGCGGCAGTGCCGATGTGCTGACCGGCTTTAATTTCGCCAGCCTACTAACCGCCTTCTTTGGTGCAGTTGTGCTGCTGGTTATCCTCAAGCTTATCAAAAAATAAGCTCAGACTAAGCCACCTTCAACACAAAACACCCCAGGGGATGGCTGGGGTGTTTATTTATCACCATCACCTCGCCGAGCCCTCGCACACGTTCGAAATTCAAGGGATTTGCCCACGCTGCCAGCGTCCTCGACAAGCTGGTTGATATCTATACTCTTGCAATTAAGCGTCTTAAAATTTATCGTTATATAACGCTTCTTCTGTTCAATCCACAAAGAGCTGCCCACCAATTTTCACGACTCTCTTTCATACCGCTTTCTCTTCAAGAATATTACAAGAGTCGGCATTCACTGACGAATGACTTCAGGTTCAAAGCTGATTAGACAACCAGCTTCTTACTCTTGCTCAAATGAAATAGTAGAGAATCAATAGAGAAAGTGGAGGTTTTGGATGCTCAAGGCCTCTTCTAGCCATCCACCGGTACCACAGCCTCGAGCCACAGCTGCAGCTCCTGCATGATAAATTCATCTGCTGTGCCTGCCTTAGCCAGACGCTGCAATGATGCCATAAAGCTCGGCAGCTGGGCCTGTAGGTGGGTGCTCCGCCATTGCTCCCACTGGGCTTGCTCATCATCACTGAGACTCTGCGGGAAGCTACGCGCCTTGTAGTGGAGTAGTAGCTCGGGCAGGCGCTCATCACGAAAGGCCGGGTGGAAATCTGCCAGTGCCTTGGCATCGGCACTGTGCACTGCAGCAATGTGCGTCTTGTCTGCGTCCGAGACAAAACTGTCGTAGAGCTGCCCTTCGGGGTCGGTCGATTTTTTGTACTCACGCTTTTTTTCATAGAGTGTGCGGAGCTTCTCAGCAAAGTCGGGGTGATGAAGCAGAATATCGCGGTGGCGCGCCACAGTAGCCGCCTCGAGATGGATCTTACTCCAGCCATCGCCCTGCTCTAGCACACCAAGTGGTGCAACGGCTGGGCAACGATTGTATTGCAATGGTTTGACAGGTAGCGCCACAAAGCCATCGGCTTGGCGCTCCTCCCAGGTGGCAAAGATTTTCTTGGCAAGTTCCTGCTGGCTTAGGTTCACAAACGGCGTTGGGTCGTAGCGCAGGTCATAGACCAAGACATTGCTATTGGGTGCTGGCGCTAGCGGAAAGGCGACGGTCGTCTTGGCATGCTGCTTATCGTAGCGGCCGCTGGTATAGACGAAGGGTTGCTTGGTCTCGAGATTGACCAGCCGCTGCACTGCCCTCTTGTCGCGCATCGCAAGGAGATAGTCAAAGAGCTGAGGCTGAGCACGCTTCACCAGCTTCGTTACTTCTATCAGAGCTGCCACGTCGGCAAAGGCGTCGTGCGCATTATCGTGCGCAATGCCATTAGCTTTAGTAATGAGCTCTAGGCGGTTGGTGGGCTGGCCATTTGCATCCATCGGCCACTCAATGCCATCTGGCCGCAGCGCCCGCGTCAGCCGCACCACATCGAGCATATCCCAGCGGCTCCGCTCATCCTTCCAGCTCCACTCATATGGATCATAAAAGTTCCGCCACAGCAAATGGCGGATAAACTCATCGTCAAAGCGCACATTATTGAACCCCACAGCGATCGTCCCTGGCGTGAATATCTCCTCGCTCACCATCCGCGCACATGCTGCCTCGCTATAGCCCTCTTCTAGCGTCTTTTGCGGCGTGATACCAGTCACCATCAGGGCATCAGGGCTTGGCAGGGTGTCGTCATTGAGAGTGATGAGAAAGTTATACGGCTCGCCAATCGGCTGCAAATCCATGTCCGTCCGCTGCCCCGCAAACTGCATGATCCGATCCGCCTGCGCTCGGAAGCCACTCGTCTCAAGGTCGTAGAAAAAGAATGTTTGTGCCATAGGTATAGTATAGCAAATTACACTTATTGTGCGCGATTATGGTCTTGTATAGTTCATCTTCGCACTATTGCTCTATTTATTACCATATTTTGCCACTATGTGCTACAGTAAAGGCATGAGAAACAACAACCATCCTCCCCAAGGCAATAGTAACCCACACGACCTACCACACAATGAGCCGTCGCATGAGGGCCAACTACCCGAACAACTCACTACAAGCATCACCAAGCTGGTCGACCGCGCACCGGTTGTCAAAAAGTATGCCGATAAAGTACGGAAGACAAAACCAGACATGGTCGGTAGTCCAGTGATTAAAGTAAAAGAAATAGCCGCTTACAGCGAAGACCCACAAGATCTTGATGATATGGTGGCATATATTGATTATTATGATGACCTTTTTGAGGATGATATTGGCAGCATCGAATTATTGCTCAGCACAAAGGGTAAAGACCTCTATGAAGAATTTGATGCACAGCTACAGACTGTACGCGACCAGCTTGATGTCCTTGTAAGAGAAACAGAAGATAAAGATAAAGATAAAGATGAAGATGATGTATCGTCGACTGATGATGAGACAACTCATACAAACCAAGCGACTGATCTAGATACAGAGTCTACTGAGACGGAAAAATCAGACGATAGCAACGATACTGCTTTTGCTACATTTCTTACTGATGCACAGAAGTGCTGTAGCGATGCCGATATCAACTTCAAGGAACTCGGTGCTCACATAACTGGCCATGATGGCGTCGATACACTTGGCTACCATACTGACACGCTCCGCACCCTGTTCAATGAATTGAAGGAAAAAGCCAACCAATGGCGCTACCATGAGAAAAATGAAGAAGCATTTGCCCAGCAACTGCAACGTGAAATACAGGAGATACTCAGCAGTATGTTGGTATCTCTCAACAAGATTGCCGACATAGCCGATATAATGCATGTTAAAGCAGAACGTGCAGAGCAATCAATCAATAGCCTAGGCACCGCACTCGAGGTATTCCACTATACCCACAATAGCGAAACAGCAGCCAACGATGATGATATTGAAGCATAGGAAACTGGCGCTTTATAGTAAATATACCACCTCACACAGAGGTGGTATATAATATGATTGATTAATATATTTTATTGCTCCACCAGCGGAAACGGCTGGCTATCGCCAATCTGCACGATGCTGTCGCCCTCCGCTCCTTGACGGATGAGCTCGTGCGTGACACCAAGACGCTTCATGATATCACGCAGGCGATTGACTGCCTCAAACTGGGCGAAGTTCGTGCGACGAGCGAATTTCTCGAGCTTTTGGCCAGACACAGCAAAGACCCGTGGCGTCTCGCCATCCTCTCGTGGGCTAGTGAGGCCGCTCTCTACTGCCGTCTCGGCGCAGCGCTGCGCCGCATAGCCCTGCAGTTGCTGCACCGCCCAGGCATCGGCCTTAGCTTGGCTACCGAGCGTAATGGTCGCAAGCTCCTCATCATCAGCAAAATCATCATCCTCTTCAGCTGCAGCCTCGGCCGCCCGCGCCTCTACTACTATCTGGCGCAAAGCTCTCAGTACATCAACGATTCCCTGATGAGCCACTGAAGAGATCGCAAAAATCGGCGTCGCTTCGTCAACCACCTGACGCAAGCTATCTATCTGCATCTGAATGATATCGTCATCGAGCCCATCACACTTCGTTAGCACCACGACCTCTGGCCGCTGAGCGAGCTCGGTGCTGTATTGCTGCAGCTCGTGACGAATCGCTTGGTAGCGCTCGGCTACATCATTACTATACACATCAACGAGATGGAGGAGCACAGCCGTCCGCTCGACGTGCCGCAAGAAGGCATCACCCAGACCCTTGCCCTCGCTCGCTCCCTCAATCAAGCCAGGAATATCGGCGATTAAGATAGATCCATCATCAATATCGGCCACTCCAAGGTTAGGTGTGAGTGTGGTAAATTCGTAATTCGCAATCTCCGGACGGGCATTACTCACCACGCTCAGGAAGGTTGATTTGCCGGCATTTGGAAAACCCACCAGGCCAACGTCGGCCAGCAACTTTAACTCCAGCTCCGCCTCAAAACTCTCCCCTGCCTCGCCCAGCTCGGCCATGCGCGGCGTTTGGCGCACACTAGATTTAAAATGCGCATTGCCAAAGCCACCATCGCCACCCTTGGCAATGACCGCTTCTTGCCCTGCCTCAGCGAGGTCGGCAATTACAACATCACCTCGCTTCACCAGTGTCCCGACTGGCACTTTGACGACGAGTGGCTTGCCAGACCGACCCGCCATTTTTTTCTTACCACCCGCAACGCCGGGCTCTGCCTTGAGCTCTGGTTTGTAACGAAACTTGAGCAAGGTGTTGAGCTGTTCTGTTGCAACAAATACAACATCACCACCACGACCGCCATCTCCGCCATCAGGTCCACCTTTGTCTACATATATTTCATGTCGAAAGCTCACCGCACCGTCGCCACCACGGCCTGCTACTACTGTTACCTTTGCTGTATCTACAAACATATACTATTAAGTATACCAAAAAACACCTCTGCGGCAACAGAGGTGTTTGATAGGCTCATTGGATTGAAATTAGTAGATATACTGGTAGCGACCACCGACTGCTTCGTTCCATGGGATGTTGCCAAAGCCAACGCGGTTGAATCCACCACCCCAGCGGAAGCCGTTCATCTCGCTAACGGTGACCGAAACACCAGGGTTAACACTCTCGACGATGGCAACGTGGCCATACCCACCACCATTTTGCATCACTGCACCAACGGCTGGCGTTGTGCCGACACCGTAGCCAGATGCACGAGCAAAGCTAGCCCAGGTAGCAGCATTGCCCCACTGGCGACCAATAGGCCGGCCAAGCTCAAGACGACGCTCGTAGGCGTAGAAGGTACAGTTGCCCCAGGCATAGCCACCACCGTCACCACCACCCGTCCAGGCGTGGGCTGTGCCGGCAGCACCACCGTAAGCACCGGTGCCGTTGTAGCTATTTGTGCCAGTTGCGCTGGCTGTGCGCGCAGCAGCACCAGAGCGTGGCGCTACATAGCCTGGCTGCTCTTCTGTTGGTAGCGAGCCATCAGGAATGATCAGTTGTGAGCCCTTAGCGGGGGTAGAAGTCAGCTCAAGGTCGTTGTAGAGAGTCAGCTGGTTCTTATCTGCTTTGTATTTAGCGGCAATGCTATCGAGCGTATCACCATCCTTAACGGTGTAGAGGATGCCATTAACTGGCAAGATCGTCAGCTCTTTGCCGGGCTCAAGCGCATCACTCGTGAGCTTGTTAACCCATTTGATAGTCTGCGTGCTAATCTTGAACTTATCGGCAAGGCTTGGCACGCTATCGCCAGCAACTGTGGTGTATTTCTTGATGGTACGGTTGTCAGCTGTCGGCTGAACAATCTGCGGCTTGTTAATTGTCGTGGCGCTCGTTTGGGTAAACGAGTTCTCTGCAGCAATTGACTGCGAGAGGTTGGCAACGTTGTTGGTGACAGGCAGGTTTGTGCTCTCAGCAATTGATGTAGCAACATTGGTTGCAACGAGCTGATCTACCCCATCTGCTGATGGTGTCGCTGCCGTCTGGCGCGTTGCGCTGATGGGCGCAGCGCTAGCTAGAGCGGTGTTCTCTGCCAAAATTGGCTGATAGCTCATGGCGACAAGTGAAAGTACTAGGACAAAAACCCCGACATAGGCCGATGTCCGTACCGGCGATAATGACTTATACAGTGGTCGCGGGCGCCGACTCCGCACGGTAATAGGTGAAAGTTCGAGTTGTGAAGCCTTCTCGGCTGCTTGTTGTTGACGAATGATCGTTCTCCTGCGCATCTATTACTAGCGCGCTACTACCTCACTCTGTCTTTCTTCTCTCTATGCAAGAGAACGGAGCACACATGTCGACCGATTTTATTAATATTAAAAAAGTTGATTTCGGTGCTCGTACGACATTTAAAGGCAGGCCATTGGTAGAGCAATTTCCCTCTCTTGCATTCCCAGTATCCTCACTCCCCGACTGGCTACCATCCATTCTACTACGCGGTTGTAGTTTAGTCAATGGCTTACCACAGTGGTGGGAGATGATATTTTGTGAAAATTGCAACAGTTTTAGCCTGATATTGTCACATGATGGACTTTCTGTTTTGCACACCCTTGGCAAACACGAAGCTTAGCTTCAATAGTATTTACTTTTTCGTAGGGCTTAATACCTCAGCGCGTTGTTTCATACAATACACGCAATTTTTATAACATATTATTAGATTGCAAGATAAACACCTCTGGGATACTTGGTTTGATTTTTATCCGCACTAGGAAGGAACATTTGAGAGCATATGAGGCCACAGCTGAAGCGCTACAACTCCGAACAGAGCTTCTTACAGTGCTGCTTGATGTTGGCCTGGTGCTCGGCATCGGTATTGGCGAAGTAGACATTGCCATCATCACCAGCGAGGAAGAACTCATAGCTACCAGGTGCTGGGTCGGCCACTGCTTTGAGTGCACCGAGGCCAGGCGTGGCAATTGGCCCAGGTGGCAAGCCTGGCTTGATGCGTGTATTGTATGGCGAATCGAGATTGACATTAGGGCTAACGCCGGCGATATCTGCCCCGTAGATGAAGGTCACATCCGAGCCCAGCACCTTATTCTCGCGCAACCGCTTGTAAAAGACCTGGGCAATCTGCCGCTGGATCTGGTAGCAATCTTGGCTCGCGCCGCCACAACCCATCTCACGCTGAATGATGGAGGCGAGGGTGATAGCTTGGTAAAGGTTGAGCTTTTGAGCTGCGAATTTGTCAATCAAACCATTGTTCTGAATCTGCTCATACATATGCGCGAAAGCTGCCTTGAGCGCTGCCTCTGGCCCTTGATTGGCCGGCACAGAGTATGTATCACCAAAGATATAGCCCTCGAGCGAGGTGCCAGCTGGCTTGTTGGCAAAGAGTGGGCTGTCGTACGTCTTGGCTAGTGCAGCTTTGATCGACTCCTCGCTGTAGCCAGCCCGCTTGAGCGCCGTGGTGGCATCTTGACCTTGCGGCTTATAGTGCGAATCGACAACGGTGCCACCTGGCAAAAATGTGACAACACGATTATCATGACACCCCTGCGAGAGCTTGGTCGCGATCTCAGGTAACGATTGCGCAGGACTAAACTGACACACACCAGTGTGCAGTTGATTGCGCGAGCCCGACAGGCGGGTGTAGATATCAAAGGCGCGAACATCACGAATCAGCCCCTGCTCTTTCAGTGTAGCAGCAACAGTCTTGAACGTGTCGCCCTCGCCAATCGTTATCGTCTTGGTCGTGGTGTCGGTCCGGTCGACTGGCTGTAGATTTTGATGATACCACCAGTATGCTACTGCAAGGATGAGCAACATTAGCAATCCAATACCACTGAGCCACCATAGCCAGCGGCGACGCCCATGACGTGGCCGCTCAGTATTGTAGCGTGGGGATTTTTTTTGAGAGCCAATCGTCCGACCTTTTGGTGCATCATCTGCAAAGAGTGGCGAAACACCGTCATTGCCAAGTAGACTCCCTCGCTGCGGCTCTGGTGCGGACTGTGGCGGCTGGTCATCATCAAAGCCGTAGAAGCTATCATCATCAAGCCCAGACGGCAGCGTGTCATCAGCAAAATCATCAGCCGGAATGGTGGCTGGTTGCGGTTGAGATTGCGGCGCTGGCTGCTGGACTGGCACCGCGTACGTGTCGCGAGACGGTGCTGATGCGCGGTAGGGCTGTGGCTGAGGTGCTGGTTGCGATTGTGGTTGAGGTTGCGGCCTACTCACCCACGCGTAGGGGTCATACGCCTGCTGCGGCGCAGAGGATGGTGCTGGCTGTGGCTGGATAGATTGTGTCGATTGTGGTTGTTGTTGCCCCACCATTGGGCGATGTGGCTCCGAGCGGTGCATATACGGTGACGCAGCTCGCCCCGAAGCCCCCACTGCAGCTGAGCGCCCCGACCGCGGCGTAATGCGTTCTGCTGGTGGCGGCGACAGTGGTGGGTTTGGATTCCCTACCTGGAAGCCTCTGCCTGGCTGGCGGCGAAAATCAGTCATAGTGCGTCTCCAAATAGTCTTGCAAAATAATACTGGCAGCGACGGCATCGATAGCACCCTTGCTATACGGCTTACCTTGAGCACGAAGATACTCCTCAGCCTGTACGCTGGTGAGCGACTCATCTTGAAATGCCAAGCGCGGCGCGATATCCGTCAATTGGGTCGCAAACCGCTCGACATAAGCAGTCTGAGCCGTTGGCTCGCCCGATTGATTGCGCGGGTAACCAACGATCACCACCCCAACACGCTCACTCATAATCAGCTGAGTGATCTGCTCAAGTTCACTACCATCCACTTCAATCGTATCATATGCGACGGCAATTCGCACGGACGGATCGGCAATTGCCACGCCAATCCGCCGCTCGCCAACATCAAGCGCTAAGTATGTTCTCTTATTGTTCATTGAGGTCAAATACCACCTTTATCCGATTCGTGTCATTTGGTGCTGATTGCACCCAGAATGGTGAGAACGATACATCGGCCGAACTCACCCCCTCGATCTTCTCAACATGCGAGCGAATCTCGGCATAGCGCTTGCCCTTGGCGTAGTCTTTGAGCTCCGACTCGTCGACCTTGGGGCCGATCTTGCCGTTGGTCGTAATAGTCGCATTGTAGGCATTGCCATTAGCCGAAACATTGGTCACCGAGAGTTTATTGACGCCGTTGCTATGGACTTGCTGGTTGGCCTTGCCATCGATCTGCTGCTTGAAATACGCGTCAAGGAAGATGCTGGCCTCGCGCTTCTCTATCGCCGAGAGGGAGTACTCCACCGCACCAGTCAGCTGGGCTTTGCCGTCGGTTGCTTCGCCACCTACCTTGACGTTCGGTTGGATGTCGCTGTCGTTTTGCTTGAAGGTATCATTCAGAATAATGTAGCTGTCGCCATTAAACTGTGAGGCAAGCTCACGCTTGGCACCATTGCTATCGAGTGAGCTATGGAGTCTATTCCTCGCCTGCTCAATGTCACTACGCTGCACTGTGGTAATTGTCTTATCTGTACCACCAGAAGTATCATGCGTGAAGGAAACAGAGAAGCCAGAGGGGCCTTTAGCCGAGCCCGACGCACCATTGTACTTCGTGCCACTCTCTACTGCAGTGACTTCTGTTGTGCGGCCTCGCATCAGGTCGCCACCCGACGCGTTCGAGTCGAATACCACCGACGATGTCGTCTTGTATTGCATGCCATTCTCGGACGTGATGGTCGTCCCAGCGTCGATCGTCGCTCCATTGCGCAATACGTCAAACGAAGCCGGCGTAAAACGCACCGTCCCCGTTGCCTTTGCACCAACATCTTCTTTGCCAGTGGCAGTGAAGTCGATTGAGATGGTTTTGCGCGTTGTCTTGGTCGTCGTCTTGATCGTCCCTTCTTGCAGGTTTGAACCAAGCGAATCGCCAATCGTGACGCGGGTACTGAGTGGCAAATCAGAGGTACGCGCCTTGATAGTGATGGTCGCATGTGGTGCGAAGAAAATTGCCCACACCAAGAAAACAATTAGGACAACGAGTGCCGCACCGCTGATCAAGAGCTTCTTGCGCATCTTGTTGAAGTCTGGCACCTTCACCTTTTTCTTGAGGTCTGAGGCAGCCGAAGCATCTGCCGCTTTGTCATCATCTGATGTAGCACGGGCAGCTGGGCGGGTGGAAGGACGAGCTGACACAGAAGTAGCAGGCATTACTGGCTCAGGATCGTCTGACTCGAGCTCACTACCGTCAATGACATCTTCGTCATCAACCTCCAGTGCTGGGATCTCAGCCATCTCTGGCCGGCTTTGCAATGTCCGCGCCGTGGGGATACTTGCCGAAGCGGCCAAAGTCGAGAGCGCTTGGTTGCCAGTGATAATGACGAGCCGTTTACCTGCTTGCTCAGCAGCGCGCTGGACGAGCTTGAGGTTGACAGCGCTCTGCATGGCACCAATCCGCTTGGGTGGCACAAGTGCGACGATTTTTTGTGAGGAGTCCTTCACCTTGCCAATGATGGCGGTAATGTCGTCCTCGGTATCGATATAAATGACATCTTTTTGCATTTAGATCCTCAACATTTTATTCAATTTATTGCGTAGTGTTTCTGTTTCACTTGCCCCGATCATTGTATCGTAGCCCACGCGCAGGAGGCCCATCGCGGTGATAAATGAGTGATCGCTGACCTTGTTCGTCAGGTCGACCACACCCGAGACGTCACTGGGCTTAATATGCTGCACCACTGGCCGGCGTGTAAAGGGGAGGTCGGTATACCAATCGCGCGTCTCGAGGGCCTTGACTAGTGGCTTGAGGCTTGCCCCACCACCGCAGAGCAAGATACGATTAGGCAGGTGATCGACCGAACTAAATTCGCTAAGAGCAAGATCAACTCCTGCTAGCCAGACATCGAGGGTTTTATCAATTGCGGTATCAAAATGCTGCTTAAGCTCTTGTTTCATCTGCTCGTGATTAGTCGCAACCTTAAGCTTCTCGGCCTCGTTGTAGCTAATGGCACACTCGTTGGCGATCGTATTGGTAAAGCTACGCCCACCAATGCCAAACATCCGCGTCCCTTCCACACCGCCATCATTTACCACCGCAATGTCTGTCGTGCCGCCACCAACGTCGGCAAGAATAGCCGTAAATGAGCTATTCGCATCTGTACCTAGTACACTCCGACTCACCGCAAAGGGCTCAGCCGCTACCGCCACGAGGTCGAGCGCCAGTTCATCAGCCACGCGCTCGAGCGCGCCAATGTGCACCATGGGAGCAAACGCTGTATAGATCTGCACCGCTACATCTTTGCCTTGGAAGCTAATTGGGTTACTCACCTTGTAGCCATCAATATGAATACTGACGAGTGCAGAGTTGACGAGCTTTACTTCCACATCTTGATTGCCCGTCTCGAGAGCGATCTGCCGCTGCGCCTTGATGGCAGCTCGGTCTTGCACCTTCTCGATGATGAATTCCATCTCGGTCTCATCTAGTGGACGATCGGGCTGCGGACGACGATAGCGAATGGTATTTGTCACACCCTTCACAAGCTCGCCAGCAATACCAATTACTGCACGGCGCGCCTGTATGCCAGCCTCAGACTCGGCTTGGGCCAGAGCATCTTCGCAGTTGCGCACGACTGCGGCAATGTCGGCAATCGCACCCGAGTGCATATCGCTGCGGTCTTGGTGCTTGCGCCCCACACCGATGATCTCAATCTCCTCACCATTCACCCGGGCAAGCAGCGCCTTGACGTACTCTGTCCCAATATCGAGGCCAACGAGGCATTCGCTAGCGCTGTTATCTGCTCGGGTAAGAAATCGATCGAAAACCATAATCATCTCTATTATATACCATATACAGGCTTGCCTGCTAGCCCTAAACGGTGATTATTGGCGAATTTATGATAAAATGATTCATTTTGCATCAAGCACTGCAAGTGTCGTTATTGAGAAACATTGCAGAAAAATCATACAGTGGTAGCACCTCCTTGACAAAACAGAGGTAACCACTGTACAATACGCTCACTATGACCAATCGCGAGCCAGTCGATGCCGTGTCTATCGGCATCTTTTCACTTAAGAACTGCGAGCCAACCGAACTCACCCTGCTTGGCCGCCACCTGTATGAAACGGTTGCAGCGCTTGAAGCGCACCATGCCATGCCCGACGAAACAACGATAGCTTACCAAGCTCCCTTTGGGCAATATAACGAAGGTGGTACATTGGCCGTTGACCTCACAGCTGATGCCACTGGCCTGACCGCTGGCCAGCTCGCCTTTGCCGACCCCGATAAGCATCATTCTTTTGCACTAACACTGGCGGATAATCGGCACTGCTGGTATAGCCGGACCGACCCCAGCCAGATGTCTATCACCCACAACCACGTGGCACGCCTACTCGACCGCTCGCGCCCGCCTGGCGATTCGAAGTTATTTAGATGGTATGCAACCAACCGCGGCACAACTGCTGCCGACCTCCAGACTCTTCTTGATGAAGCGGTCCTCCCTACGGCCGATCCTTCTCAGGTGTACCACAGTGTAAGCTACCGCAATGGTAATGGTGAGCAATCATCAAGTATGTGCTTTGTCTTGACTGCACGCCGAATTGGCGAATTAATACTAGGTATCTCGGCCGTATACACAGTACCTTATGTCTGTGATGGGATCGATACACCAGTCACATGCGAGATTGAGAGCGACCAACTTGGTACTACACTCACCTGTTCTTATGAATCTAGCGAAACTGCGTCACAGCGCCGCCGCACATACGTCGAGCCAAAAGATATCGCACAGCTAAGTAACGCTATTGCCCAGCTAACAAAGGATATGATCGCTGAGCGCTGCGCTCTGCAGTAGGATCGCTGTCTCTCCTCTGTTTGCTTGCAGGTATTATTAGCACCAACAAATATAACACCAGCAACTATATTACTGGTGTTGTATTGTTTATTCCTGTTACTTGCTAGCGTTACCGCAAAACTGCCTTGATCCGGCGGATACCGGCTGAGCTCGACTCTTCCTTGGTAATTTTGAACCGCTTACCGTCTTCGGCCAAGACGCCAGTGTGCTCAACGTGCGGCCCCCCACAAACTTCGAAGCTCACGCGCTCATCACCTTCGCCGATGGAATAGACCTTGACGGTGTCGCCGTAGCGCTCGCCAAAGGCACCGATTGCACCAAGCTTCAGTGCTTCGTCGGTTGGGTACACGGCAAAGCTCACGGGCAAATCCGCCTCGATCCAAGCATTAACTTGGTCTTCTACCGCTTGCTTTTCCTCCGGGGTGAGCTTATCGTGATTGAAGTCGAAGCGCAGGCGCTGAGCGGTGATGTTGCTCCCATGCTGCTGTAAATCTGGTGCCTTGAGCACCGTGCGTAGCGCTGCCCCGAGCAAGTGCGTTGCTGTGTGGTACTTGAGATGAATTGGGTCGTGACCCTCTAGCCCACCACTAAACTGCCCCTTGCGTGCCGTCTTGGAGCGCTGGCGCTGCTCGGCCATTTTGGCGTCAAATTCTGCCCGCCAGTCTTCAGAGAGCGCAATCCCTTGCTTGTATGCCTCCTCCGTACTAAGCTCTACTGGGAAGCCAAAGGTATCATATAGCGTAAATAGCTCCACGCCAGTCAGGCCATCTGCCACATACTGCTGCATCTGTTTGAGGCCCTTGCGCAGCGTCTGCCGGAAGGCTTTTTCTTCCTTGGCGAGCACGGCGATAATCTGTTCGCGCGCTGCTTTGACCTCTGGGAAGTCTGCCTCGTATAGGTCGGCAATCACCGGCACCACTGCCTCGAGGAAGTTCTGCTCAATGCCAAGGTCGAAGCTGTAGCGAATCGCCCGGCGCAAGAGGCGGCGCATCACATAGCCCTGCTCCTTGTTGCTTGGGACACAGCCATCGACCGCCATAAAGGTGGCCGCTCGCAGGTGGTCGGCAATCACCCGCATACTCTCGGTGTGCGAGGCATAGCTCTTGCCGCTGAGCTGCTCGAGCTTGCTGATGATGGGCCACATCAGGCTAATCTTAAAGACATCAGGGTCGTTATTGGCCGCAGCCGCAATGCGCTCCAGGCCAGAGCCGTGGTCGATATTCGGCTTATCTAGTGGAACAAACTGTCCCTCGGCTACCTTCTTGTATGCCATAAAGACGTTGTTGCCGATCTCCATAAAGCGTCCGCAGTCACAGTTAGGGTGGCAGTGCTCACCAAACTTCGGGTCGTGCTCGATGAAATCAAACTCATAAAACATCTCGCTATCGGGCCCGCATGGGTCACCGACCGGCGTGGTCTCGGGCCCACCGTTGCGGCTCCACCAGTTTTTGCTGCCGTCGTAGTAGAAGATGCGCTCACCTGGCTGGATGCCACGGGCTGCGCCGCGCTCTTCGCTGCCAATGTCGGCACTTTTCGCTTCGATCCCCTTTTCGGCAAATTTCTGCCGCCACAGCTCGGCTGCTTCGGTGTCTTTGGCAATATTGTACTCGGGCGCACCAATGAAACACGTTACATACAGGCGATTTGGGTCAAGCCCCACCTCCTCGGTGAGGAATGTCCACATCCAGGTAATTTGCTCTTTCTTAAAGTAGTCACCCAGGCTCCAGTTACCGAGCATCTCAAAGAAGGTAGTGTGGCGATTGTCGCCAATATCGTCAATGTCTTGAGCACGCAAGCACGTCTGCGAGTCGGCGATGCGCTTGCCCTGTGGGTGTGTCTCACCCAGCAGATATGGGATCATCGGCTGCATGCCCGCACCAGTAAAGAGTGTCGTCGGGTCATCGGTTAGGATGAGCGGGGCCCGCTTGATAATGGCGTGCTGCTGCTTGGCATAAAATTCGAGGTATTTGTTGCGGATATCTTGAGCATTCATAGGGGGTATTATAGCACGGACACACTACCTCGTGCATCTTTGGTGGTATTCCACGCTTACCTCATCACGTTTTGGCGCGACCTCATCATCACACCGAGTATCACTTCTTAGGCTATTCCCGAGCACGTGTAGCGTAATGGCGTTGAGAAGTTTTTCGCATCGCAAAAAGAGTATCGTCAATGCGGATGCCTCCATACAAAAATCGACTCATCCGAGCCGATTTTTGCGGTGTTATACTACTGCTAACGCTTGAACAACTTGTTGCGATAACGCCACAGGCCAACCGCCCCGCCAACAAGAGCAACACCCGCTCCACCAAGGAGCCAGAGGTTGGCACCCGTGTCGGCAAGCGCAGCTGCTACAGAATGCGTCTGCTTGGGCGTGTGGGCTGCCGTCTTGGGTGTGGTGGCAGCTTGCTGTGGTTGTTGTGGTTGCAGCGCAGTGCGGATTGCGTCAACCCGTCGCTGCAGTGCCACCTTGACTGCATCGTCTTTGACAGTATTGACCACTGACTGGGTCGTTGCAAGCAGTGCAAGATCCGGCTTAGCTTCGAGTGCATCAACGGCTTGCGCGGCTGTCTTTTGGCGTGCTTGATCCTCCTGGATAGCTGTAGCTATAGCAGTGGTGAGCGCCTTCGTCGCTTTGGTAAGCTCTGACGTCGTGGTTGCTTTGAGATTTGCCAGGCGATCTGCCTCTGTCGCTGCTGCAGCAACGTCCTTGTCTGCTGCCACATAGGCTGGCGCAGCAGCAAGCTCTTGCTTAGCTTTGTCGTAGTCGGTATGGTCAACGCGGAGATCATCGATTGCTTGCTGGAGCTCTTGCAATGCTTTGTCGATCACAGCCTGAGGAGATGTCTCATCAGCCACCACGGCACGGGCAATCACCTGCTTGGATATTGCCTCCGCCCTGGTGTGTGGACTGTAGCCATCTAACACCATCGGCTCAGCTAGCTTCGCTTCGAGCTTTTCAGTAGTTGTGATTTCTACTTCGCGCGTTACCTCTGCTTTATTATTGGCATTATCGACCGCACGGTAGGTGATTGTATATATGCCTGGTTTTGGGTTTGCAAGGTCAAGGTTTTTTGCGTCGATAACCACGCCATCACTATTAACACCTGTTCCGTCTGCCCCATCATTCGCTGCCACAGTACGCACCGCATCGGCAATTGAGCGACCCGCTCGCGCCACGAGCTTCTCTGGCTTGGCTGGCGTAAAGACTGGTGCGGTAGTGTCAGCATCAGCATACGCCTGATGCGCCACAAGCTGCGGCCCCACAAGCCCAACGCCACCAACGACGACTGCCGCCGCGGCAATAACTCTCATCCGAGAGTGAATGTGTTTTACCCTCATAATAATCCCCCCTTATGGTTGTCTATAAGTGTCAGTATACGAAACTGTCGTTTGGGTTGTCAACAGACTTGCTACTGAGGTTGCGATGTACTATTCTCAGTTGCGGTCATACCCTCTTGCGCATTAATCTCGGCTGTCGTTTCCGGAACAGCACCTAGTGATCGGGTATATATGCCTTGCAGAATGCAGAATAGCCTCTCTGTTTTCACTCATTGCTAATACAAAAACAGCTATAAAGCCATGGGATCGACGACAATCCCCCCGCCAAGGCACTCTGCCCCGCGGTAGATCACGGCTGACTGGCCGGCTGCCACAGCCCGCTCAGGGTCGCTCAGGTGGAGAGTGGCTTGAGCCTGGGCTGAGTCATACTGTAGCGTGCATGGCCTCAGCTGGCCACGGTGGCGTAGGCGGACGGTCAGCTGGTCATCTGCCGCTGGTGCACCGTGAATCCAATGCAGATTGCCCACCAGCACATCATGGCGCCACATCGCTTCGTCATTCATATTGCGGCTCACATACACCACA
The DNA here is from genome assembly GCA_905373835.1 of Candidatus Saccharimonadota bacterium. Taxonomy (GTDB): domain Bacteria; phylum Patescibacteriota; class Saccharimonadia; order Saccharimonadales; family Saccharimonadaceae; genus Saccharimonas. The sequence continues at coordinate 75,513 of CAJPUN010000003.1, read as the reverse complement.
TTTGCTGCCATATCCTTACCGACGACGTAATAGGGTAAACCACCACCGACATCCAGCCCATGGCGCTGGCCCAGGGTGTAAAAGATTGCGCCATCGTGCCGGCCCAGCACCACCCCTGTTTGCTTGTCGATAATATCGCCCGGACGAGTGGATATATACTGGCTGAGGAAGTCTCGCATACCAACGTTGCCAACGAAGCACACTCCCATCGACTCCTGCTTGCGCGCCGTCCAGAGGCCACGCTCACTGGCCATGCGCCGCACCTGCTGCTTGGTATAACCACCAAGCGGAAAGAGTGTATGTTGGAGTGCATCACTCGTCACGCGGTAGAGGAAGTAGGTCTGGTCTTTGGCTGCGTCGGTGGCGCGGTAGAGGCGATCAGGCTGGAATGAATGTTCTTGACTAGTCGCCGCGCTGTCATCCTCTGCACATGCGCCACCGGTCTGCGCATAATGGCCAGTGGCGATGAGGTCGGCCCCACGCTCGCGCGCCGTATCGAGAAAGAGCCGAAACTTAATCTCTTGATTGCACATAATGTCGGGATTTGGTGTGCGCCCAGCTTGGTACTCGGTCAGCATGTAGTCTACCACTTTGTGTTTGTAGTCGTGCTCAAAATCAAAAACGATAAAGTCGATACCCAGCTGCACTGCGACCCGCTTGGCATCAGCTAGGTCTTCTGCCCAGGGACACTGCATGCCGGGTAGGTCTTGGCTCCAGTTTTTCATATACACACCGGCCACGTCGTAGCCCTGCTCCACCAGCAGCGCTGCGGTGAGGCTGCTGTCCACTCCACCACTCATCCCGACAAAGACACGCTGCGTCATGATTGCACCGCCTTAAACCAGCCAATCTTCACCAACTCTTCGATCGTCAGCTGCCAGCCACTTGGTGTGAGCCACCAGGTGTCTGACCACTGCCGGTCGGTGGCGACAGGGTGGCTGCGCATGGCAATATGCGGCACATACTGGCCAAACTCCAGCGCAACGCGGCGCGAGTGGTAGGCACTGGTGACGAGGATGATGGAGTCGATATTCTTTTGACGGAGGAGCTGGCCAGTTTTTTTGGCATTTTGGCGGGTGGTTTCGCTTAGTTCCTCGGTGAGGATGACACGGTCGGGCACACCAGCCGCCACAGCTTGGCGGCGCATTGCCTCGGCATTGCTGGGGCCAGTCTTATCGGCGGCAGCACCTGAGAAAATGATGAAGCGTGCCCATCCATTTTGGTAGAGGCGAATTGCTTCGGCGGTGCGAGCTTGGGTATCGCCACCGCTCACTGCCACAATAGCATCAGCAGCCTGGCACTGCTCAGCACTACTCGGGGCTGCTTGGCACGTGGCAAGGTCGTCGCGCGTCAGCCAGCGCCCACCAAGCCACACGAGAAGCATCAGGGCGATAAATATCCCAGCAAGCCAGCGTAATAACTTCACCGCCGCGCCCCCCTCATCCGCTGCTGCTCATGCTGCACTGCTGCAATGATGCACTGCGCCGCGCGCTGGCAATTCTCCTCGGTCGAGAGCCGCCCCAAGCTGATGCGTAGACTTCCGTCGGCTACCTCTGGCGGCAGGCCAATCGCGGTGAGGACATGGCTGCGCAAACCCTTATTGGCCGCACAAGCGCTGCCAGTCGCCACGAGCACACCATCGCGCTCAAGTAAGAAAATGAGCCGCTCGGCATCTACCCCCGGGAACGAGATATGCAGATGCCCCGCCAAGCGATGCTTCACGTCGCCCGAGACAACTGCCGTGGGGATGTGCTCACATAGCGTGCGCTGCATACTGTTGCGTAGACGTTCAAGGCGCTGCGCCTCGGATTTGCGGTGTGCTTGGGCATATTCAAGCGCCGTTGCAAAGCCGACCGCACCGGCCACATTCTCTGTTCCACTGCGCAGGCCACGCTCTTGCCCACCGCCAACGATGAGCGGATCAAGCCGCACTTGGCTAGCCAGCCACAAGAGACTAACTTGCTTAGGACCATATATCTTGCCCGCATTAAGTGTTAGTGCATCCACGCCAAGACGCGCCACATTAATATCAAGCTGGCCTGCTCCCTGCGAGGCATCACTATGGAGGTAGAGTGGCGTTGATTCACCCGCTTCGAGCCGCCGCTGGCGCTCACGGGCTACCACTGCGGCAATTGCCCGCAATGGCTGGATCGTCCCCAGCTCATTATTAGCCAAGGCAACACTCACCAGCACCGTCTCTGGGCGGATCGCCCCAGCAATCGCCTCGGGCGTCACCACACCCTTTGGGTTAGCCGCTACCACTGTCACATCATGCTGGTGCGCTGTTGCTAACACGGCGTGGTGCTCAATATTTGCCGTTACCACATGGCCGTGTACGCCAGCAAACATGAGGTTAATCGACTCTGTTGCACCAGCCGTCATAATAATCTCATCTGGCTTGCCGCCAAGCGTCACCGCAAGGCGGTGCTTTGCTTGGCGATAGGCCTGCCGTACCGCTACTGCCGGCGCATAAGGACTGGACGGGTTAAAAAACTGCTCTGCAAAGTAGGGCTGCATCGCTGCCAAAACACGGTCATCCATCGGCGTGGCCGCTGCGTGGTCGCAATATATCATCTCTGGTTTCACTCCAATTAGTATAGCACTCTAGTCCGGATCGGCGAAACGCTGGCCAGTATTGGGGTCAACGCGGTAAATCTCGCGCGCTACCCGCTCATAATAGAGGCGCGTCGCCATGACAAAATTACGTAATTCATCACCGATCAGGTAGCTGTAGCGAGCACCCTCTTGTGCTTTGAGGATGCCTTGGTCGTTAATCTCGTAGCGGATGGTATTGGTCTGGATATGGCGCTTCTCGTCTGTCCACTCTTCGTGCCAGATCCAGGTTTTTTCGTCTAAGCAAAAGAACTCGCGGTGCCGCCCCTTCTCTACCGGGCCAAATAGCTCTGCTCCAATCTCGCTCTCCAGCGTGATAAGCTCGCGCTCAGTATAGCGCTTAAACGGCCGCTTCTTCGACTTACCAACACTGGTATCGCCCGCCAGCAGCGCATAGGCTTTACCAAGGAGTGAGCTTGGCTTTCTCACTAGGCAGCGTGCTCCTCAGGGTAGTAATAGCTACTAGAACTGTTAGTAGGTGCAGGTGCTTCACGACGTGCTCGTCTGGCTGCATATGACGACATATCTACTACTGGGTTATTGCCATCGTTGTTCCTATTTTCTTGGTCAGTTTTCTTGTCGTCAGGATTTTTGTTCCAAAAATCAGGATTGAGATTAATCTCATCGCCAACAGCGAAAGAAGATTTCTTGAGAACGCTGTCCACACCAGTCATTCCACTATTCTCTTCAAGTAGCTTGCTCGCATCTTGGCTACCATACTTCTTAAGCAGATACTCTCGCATCTTCAACACAAGGCTCGTAACACCTTTTGCATACTCGATATTCTGATAATAAGCTTCCTTGGGAGAAACTTTTTTCTCACCTGTTAGGTCATCTGGGTCACCATCATACACCTTCGCAACCCGCATGAGTTCCTCTTTCACACGAGCAAGCCGCTCTTGCTCGCGAAGTTGCTTGAGCGTAAGCATTCCTGGCTGACCGTATGAATCTTTTGTCGCTGTCTCGCCACCAAAATTACCCTCAGGAGCGGGGATTACGTTTTTCTTCGTGTGATTTATTTGGAGTTCATTCATATATCAAATAACCTCTGTACATTTGCCGTTGTGGTGGCGGCGACGCGTGCGATGGGCAAACCCTTCTTGGCTGCTTGGTCACGGGCTACCTCCTCCACATAAGCCGGTAGGTTGATTCTACCACGGAAGGGTATCGGAGTCAAGAAGGGAGCATCGGTCTCAAGCAGTATTGCATCGAGTGGGAGATCGGTGTAGAGCTGCTGCTGAGCACTGTCCTTCGTGAAGGTGCTAATGCCATTGACGCCAATATATAAGCCGCGAGCACGGCCCTGCTCAAGCTGAGCTTGGGTATCGGTAAAGCTGTGCAAAACGCCGCGCACTGGCTGGGCATCGTAGATAGGCCAAAAGTCCTGCCATACCGCGCCATGAGCTTGCTTCTCGTCACGTACGTGGAAGCTAACGGGCAGCTGGAACTCCGCCGCGAGCTGCAGCTGCGCCTGGAGGCACTGCTGCTGCGCTGGGCGGGCGCTATTGTCATAAAAATAATCCAGGCCAATCTCCCCCACCCCGACGATGACGGGCCGGCCCTGCCGGAGTGGCTTCTCAGCGAGAAGCTCGCGGATGGCGGCAATGCCTGCCTCGCCCGCTGCCTCAGCATCATGGGGATGAATACCCACCGCTGCATAGCAGTGGTCGTGTGCCATGGCAAACTGCACTGCCTGACGCGAGCTGCGCACATCCGTCCCGACGCAGATCATGGCAATGCCGGCCTGAACCGCCTGCTGATAGGCTGCCTCGCGCGCTGCATCGTCGTAGAACTCGCTATCGTGTAGGTGGCAGTGCGAGTCGATGAGACGCGGCATGGGTGGTGTGCTGCCAAGAGTATGTGTCGTGTTACTTGTCATAGCTTACTCCTTTGTTTTATGAGGCGGCGCGAGCTCGTGGGTCGGGAGTGTGAATATAGCGCTTCGGGAACAGCGGTGGGACGTCGGCTGGCACGACACCAGTGCCAAAGATAGTGTGGACAGCCCGAGCAGTAGTAGGCATGAATGGCACAAGCTCATCGGCAATCTGCAGCAACGTACTGGCCGCATAGGCTAAGACTTCACTCAGGTGCGACTCGGCATCGTGGTCGGTCGCGCGGCGCTTGGCGATTTCCCATGGCTTGACCCGCTCAAGATATTGGTTGAGGCTGCGGACGGAACTCCATACTTCATCGAGTGCTTTGTCGAACTCCAGCCGCTGCATCATGTCGCGGTAAATGGTCATATCGTGCTCGGCTTGCGGCGCATCGCCAATCACTCCTGCTTGGTAGCGCGTCAGCATGGCTGCTACCCGCTGCACAAGGTTGCCGAGGTCATTACCGAGCTCGCCGTTGTATGCCTTCTCAAATTTCTCCCAGGTGAAATCTCCATCGTCTTGGGTAGGAATATGACGAGCAAAGAAGTAACGGAAGGCATCAGCCCCATAGCTCTGGATAATCTCCATTGGGTCGACCACATTGCCGACTGTTTTGCTCATCTTGCTACCCCCAACATGGACAAAGCCGTGGACGAGCAGCGTCTTCGGTAGTGGGAGGTCGAGCCCGAGCAACATAGCGGGCCAGATCCCTGCATGGAAGCGCAAGATATCCTTGCCAATCACCTGCACATCGGCTGGCCAATATGCCTGCCACTCGGCCTTATCTGGATAGCCCAGTACTGTAATGTAATTGGCTAAGGCATCGAGCCAGACGTACATCACCTGGCTGTCGTCGCCTGGCACTGGCACACCCCAGCTGAGTGTTTTGCGTGGGCGGCTAATTGAGACATCTTGGACACCATTTTTGATAAGCTCGAGGAACTCATTTTTGCGGAACTCAGGTACGATTTTCATCCGGCCTTCAGTAATAGCTTGGCGAATCTGCTCGGTAAAGGCACTCGCTTTGAGGTAGTAGTTCTCCTCTGAGACGCGCTCATACGGTGTTTGGTGATCAGGACATATGCCATTTGTCTCGTGGACTTCCTTGTCGGTAAAGAATGCCTCATGCCCCATGCAGTACCAGCCCTCATAGGTGTGCTTGTAGATCAGCCCTGCCTGAGCAAGCCGCTGCCAGATGTATTGCACTGCTGCAACGTGGTGTGGGTCGGTCGTGCGGATAAAGTCAGTGTATTCTGCGCCAACTGCCTCCATCAAGACTTTGAAGTTGCCATACATACTGTCCACATAACCCTGCGGGTCGAGCCCATTCGCCTGAGCCTTGACAGCGATTTTATTACCGTGTTCGTCTGTGCCAACTTGGAAGCGTACCTCGTGGCCATTTTGCTTCTGATAGCGTGCCCAGATATCGGCCAGGAGATAGTCGAGCGCATTGCCAATATGCGGCTTACCGTTGACATAAGGAATAGCAGTGGTGATGTAGGCGTGTTGTTTGGTCATAGGGGTATTATAGCATGGGGCGAGTTAGGATGTCTTGGGCTATGCCGCTTGGCAATATCAATTGATGCATCAAGCTGATCCGCACGCTGCACGAGGGTGATTGTATCGCCCATGTCAGTTCTCCAGGTGGTTGAGATACGTATATCCTCCGTGATATGTTCAATCTCACCTATATTATCACCATCGACTGGTTCACCCCACGCTGCGCGCCCAGCCTGCGCGTAGCAACGATAAAGGTCAAGACAATCCATGACGGGTAACTGACTTGCAAAACATATCTTTACCTGAGTGACAGTATCCTTATGACTAGACACTTGCATCGACAGCGCCCCATCATGATACCACCGTACCGCCTTCATATGGGGCATTATGCTCATTATCCGCCAGCCCTGCTGTCGCATCGCGTTATCAAACTGCTCCATGGATAGCGGCCACACCTGGCTCAAAATACGATTGACTTGAGCAGTATATTGCTCTGGGGTGGGATATACCTGCATCTTGGCATCAAACTGCTTTTTCATGAGCGAGTACGTGCGAAAACCAGGCGCACCTTGTGCGTTATGCTGCTGTACCCCAAGACGGGCAAGATCAAAATTAATCATATACGGTTGGCCGCTATCGAGCTGAGCGGTAGCAAGTTGATGATTTGCAGACTCAAGCTGTGGCAGTTGCCACGTCCAATTAAGCATGTCGGCTGGCGACGTAATGCCGCTTATATCGCGTAAACGTACGACGCAACCATGTGCTGCTGCACGTAGTGCTTGGTCAGAAGCGGCTTTTGGCACGTGGCACTCCCAGTCATACTTACCTTTTCTGAATCCAAGTGCGCATAATTGTTGTTGCTCATCATTTGTTAGTTGAGTAAAGCCAGTTCGTCTTGTACATCCATCAAATGAGATGACTACATGCGCGTCATCAACCACCCCTAGGCCTTTCAATCGTATGGCAGTCCGTTGTTTCCAGCTTTCCATTGCATCATCTACCATTATGGCATACTGCCGCGACTGCCTGCAAAACGACTGCAGTGTCTGATATAACGCATCCTCAAACACCTCCCATGTTGGGTAGGCAAAGTCAGCAGTTAGTGATGTGTCGCTTGCAAGCGTTGTATCTAACGCTGGATTATGCCACTCATACCACACAACCTCAAACTTTGCATACAAGATTGACTCTGAGAAAAGCTGCCTTTTATGATCTGCTTCAGTGGCTGGCCTGATGCCAAGCGTCAGACGCTTATACGATGGCATATCCTGAGATGGCATAATCCAGTGCGCAACATGACGATCTCGTTGCAGCTGCGCCGTGCCCCATGCGTGATTACCCGCCTCAACATACGTCTGCCATAGTGTATGGACATCATCAGTACTCATACCATCTGGCAGTTGGAATGTGAACGAAAGGGTATATTCATCAGGGTTATCTTCATCTGGCCAATCGATCGCAGCAAGCACACCAACCTGGCTTGACTCGGTAATTCGATGACTATACCATCCAAACACGTTGCTCACCGCTGTGAAGTTTGGCCTCATTGATGGCTTTGTCAGGTCGTTAAACCAATTGATTATATTGACAAAACTACGCGGAGTCATGTACTCATGGTCGTGCGCTGGTGCAACCTGTTGTATGTCAAGTGTTATAGAGACACTCTGCTGCTGTTCTGTTTTACTATGCCACAGCCTGCAAGACTCACGAATAATCTGCTTATCCTTCACATAATGATGGCACCATGTGAGCATATTTTGCCGGGGTGTACTGTACGATGAATCTACTCCACCCCAGACAGTCGCGCCATACTCAGTACAGTAAGCATAGAACGCCTGCGCCTCAGCAGGTGATAGCCCATCAACGGAAAAGTTCATCACATTCCGCTTGTCTTCACAAATAATACTTCGACGGTGCTGCGCTGGAGATACAAGGTGAATAACGTTATTGACACATCCTGGCTGCGTATCTATCTCCCAGTCAAGCTCCTGTCGAATAGCATCTAATACCTCATGCTTTGTCATGGGCCACGATAGCGACCCGATACCATAAAACCACCCTAACACATCGCTCTCGAGACGGGATGAGAGGCCATAATCCCTGGGTATTTGCGTGAGATCAAGTGTGGAGAACTTCTCGCTATACTGGCGATAAACCGCTTCATGATCGGGATGCAGATTGACACTGCGCACACCAGCGTGCAGTAAATGATCGTTGGCAATAGAGAGCTGACCAGGATCAATTGCATCCTTTCGCTGTTGCCACCAGATATCCATCTCAATCTCTGGAATCTGTACTGTCCATACCAGTAACCGGCTTGGCGAGTTTATACCTCGGGTATCGCGGAGCCAGACAACACACCCATGGGCGGCCGCACGCAGCTGCTCTTTGGTGGCAGCTTGCGGCAATCGACATTCCAAGCAGTACCTCTCAACATCCTCAACAAAACCGCACGCTTGTAGCTGGCTTTTTTCTGTCTCATACGGAAGGCCACTTATACTAATTACCATCGCCGTCGCGTTGTTAATCCCCTGGCTGGCAAGTGTAATGATATTATTCTTCCACTGGAGCTCTGTTTCATCGCTATCAAATAGCAACGCGTAGTGACGCGGCTGCGCACTTAACTGACGTAATGTTTTATATAACTCATCTTCAAAGATATCCCATGCTTGGTGAGCCGTGGCTAGCGCTGGAGATATTGCCGGAGGCGACATAACACCATATGGATTGTTTGTTCGATTATGCTGCTTCGTATCTGTGGCGATGATTGTGTACAAAACATAACTCGACGGTAGCCCCTGGTCATAATCATCAGGGGTTGCAGGCCGCATACCGAGCGTAATGACGACACCTGTTGACACTTTCCACTGCCAGCATAGTGATGAGTCAAATGTTGATTGTTGAGGTATCGCGACGCCCCATACATTAGTTGCTGCTTGATAATATTCGATGAGCAGACCTCGTATCTCATTTTTTCTTGCGTCACCAGGTAAGCGATACTCAAGAATCAGATCACGTACCGGCCTTTTTCCGCCGACTTCATCCTCATTCCCTACCGTGTCTTTAACAAGGACATTACCATGCCAATCATCATACGTTGTATCTCTATACCAATGCCATCCCAATGATGATTGAATAGCATCAAGCTCATATTCAAACAATGGCCATGGCAATGACGCGAGCCAGGTCAGTGCTGCCACCCAGCCACGCCCTGTCATGTGCGGTGGTGACTGCTGCGTGGAAAGATTCTTCTCAACATGCAACGATACCTTGATGTCCCACTGCTTTGCTTTTGTGTCTACTGGGCTAAAATCAATCGTGCATGTTTGCTGTATGATATCAATATCTCTGGCACAAGAAATCTCATCTTTAATAGGGAAAAATCGCCACTGATACGTAACTGGCTCACGTGGTGCATATTGGCCCCATTTGCCGTAATCGGTATATTCCTTTGGCTTGCCCCACGCGGCATGGGCCGCTTGGAGGTATTCGTCGTAGGATTTGCGCTGCAACCGTTTGTTCTTTGCTTGAGCGACAGTACGCGTGATACTATAGCGGCTTTCGTCGTCATCACGTTGAACGATGACTGTGTGCCCAGTAGTATCTTCAAAAACAAGCGAATGTTCTTCATTTCTCTCATCACCCAGCTTTGCCTTCCATCCATACGAAGAGACCAGTGTCGCTATCTCAGACCAAGCTGATGACCATGGCATAGCTTTGATCGCATCAATCCATTCAATAAGCGCTGTGGGACTCTCCAATGACGCTACTGGAGGCTTTTTCCGTATTTGCGATGATTGTTTTTTCTTCATATATCATCCTTGTACTGTTGTCTATATCTTATGAGGTACCTTGTACTATATCACTTTTGATTCTATCGCACGAGCATCATGAGACACCCTACGACTGAGCGGCAACATCGATGAGTGTATAGAGCTTATCTGTACTCTGCATAAGAGTGATGGTGCTGTCTTGGTTGGTTGTCCAGATGGTCGAGATAGCCAAACCTTCTGCAGCATGCTCAGCTTCGTCCACTTCATCGCTTGGATCACCCCAGGCTGTTTGCCCAGCCTGCACATATTGGCGGTAGAGGTCGAGGCACTCTGCTGTGGGTGAACCATTAGCAAACCATACGACGACCATCGATACAGCACCACCTTCGCTCGACACCATAATGCGCAACGGCCCATCATAATACCACCAGGTATTTTCCTCTTGCTTCATAAGCTGCCAACCGTGGCTCTGCATTGTAGTATCAAACTGCTGCATAGAGCGCAGTGATGGTTGGCTGAGAATGCGATCGATCCAGCTAGTGAATTGCTCTGGAGAGAAATATGTCTCCTTGTTTAGTTCGCTCTCTAGGCGGGGCAGCGGGTCGGGGCCCGGATAGGGCTGAATTGTACGCGGCCGACGTGCGTTATCGTGCGGCGCACCAGTTTGCCTACTAGCAACAACAAACATGATCGTCTTATCCATCTCGTTGATGTTAATACTAACATGCTCCCGCGAAGCTAGTGTTTGTGGAGCAAAGCCTTTCCATATCGTACCGGCGAGGTTGTCTTTGTGTCGCACATCGGTTGGCCAGCCCCAGGCCGCCGTGCCGGCTGCGCAGTATTCGTCGTATAGTTCACGGCATTCCTTGGTAGATAACTCATGAATCATGTCAACTACCACACTGCCACCAACCGACTCAACGAAGCCATTCTCCACTGTCGCAAGCAGCGGCACGCCGCCATCGTAATGCATATATTGCTGGCTATCATTCTGTGACTGCGCTGCATCGGGCTGCCTGATGAGTTGCCAGCCAAATTCTTGGATAAGGCTATCATACACCTCATACGTCATTGGCCAGGGGAGTTTGCGTAGGGCATTAATAAGTGAGACGAGTTGTGCACCATTAATAGGCTTCGGCGCTTCTGCTGGCTGAGCCGATGATTGGTCTGCGTTCATAGTACCTCATATTTTCTTTATAGATTTCTCTTTAGAGTTAACATGTTTGTATCGTACCACGTTTTGGTATGACGTACTAGCGTTCAGTCATATTGTTGACAATATTGCAATCTATACTATATAATACACTACTCTGTTATGGAACATCGCCCATCACCCCACCTTCCCGAGTACTCGCCAGACAATGAGCGGGCAGCGCAGCTGGAGAAAGACCGCCAGTATCTGTTGTTTTTGCTTGCGAATGACCTTAACTACGACACCCATGATGTAGCTATCTCTGGCAATACTGAGCCTGAGGATAGTAGCACAGAAGCAGCAATGAACTCCTCTCGCTACCTTGTCACAATACCACCACACAAAAAACGCCAACAACCAGGCCGGACGGTCGCTATCTACCTCGACATCACGCTTGTGCTCGATACGCAAGCAGTGCAGCAGTGCAGCTCTGAACAGCCTATATCGCTTGAGAGCTGCACAAAGGAGGAGCTGCTCGCCCTTATCAAACAAGACCCAGCCTGCGGCCTAGAGCTCCCTCATGGCAAGCGCTTTACGGCGAGCATGGTGGATGCACTCACTCATCCGATTGCCGATGCCCGGGCGCGCATCACTGAGGCTATGAAGCTGGAGCGGCAACAACATACAGATCGAACGCGGCGCTCACTTGGCAAAGTAACCATCCACCGCGCCGCTGGAGAGCTTGGTATTGCCCCACAAACCATTGAGAAGGCACTGGATGACCCTGCAATTCATGAAAAACTTGGCAAAATCGCTACCACCCAGCGCGGCACAGAACTGCAGCATCTCCTCACACCGCGCCAAGTAGCGACTCTCGCCGAGCACCTCCAGTCTACCCCACCACCAGAGGGATATCGCACGCTCAATGGCGTTGCCAAGAAGCTTGGCATTGGTGGCAATACAGTGCGGCGTATTATTGATGAGCTTAATGGTGCTGGCGCTAACATCCAAGGGGAGGAATATCAAAAAGCCACCGGGCTATCATATTGCTACTACTCACCCACCGATCAGCGGAAGATCGAGAACCAGGCGCGTAAAGCAGGGCTCTTTGGCGTTGCGCCAGAGGGATACCTGCCGTGCAAGGACGTCGCTAAGAGCCTCCATGCAACGCGGCTCACCATCAACAAAGCTATAAAAGCCCTTAATATAACACCCAAACAATATCGTACACAACTCGAGAATGGCCAGCCATCTCACAAGCGAGGCTACCACCTCTCGCCTAGGCAAGCTGAGCAAGTGGCAGCTTACCTAGGGCGATCGCTTGGTGTAGTGGCTCGCTAAGCATGAAGCATGCGTAGCAGCAAGGACTAGGTGCGGCCGACCATCCACAGCAAAAAGCCCTCGCGACGACGCTAGCGACACTCGGTCTTGCCTGTATCGTATGGAAATAACTACTTCCCCGTGATACGCACAAATATCATCTCGTGTTCGTCTGGCCCTGGGTTGTGGATTTTGTGCTGCGTATCGGGTGGAAAGATAAAGACGTCGCCTGGATTGTAGGTATATGTACCATCTGCGTCAGACACCTCACCACTACCTTTGAGGACGATCATTGTCTCTTCGACACCAGGGTGATCATGCCAGTCAAAGGTCGCGCCTGCAGGCAGCCAACCATGGGTGATCGCCTCGCAATATGGGCTTGTGGCGTGCTCAGCCGACACATAGACTTTGCGTGCCCCACTGCCGCCGTGGGCAGATTCTTTGGGGATGGTGGTTGCTGGACGTTTGATAATGCGCATAGGTTGCTCCTTTCGCTTCCTTATTGCTGCAGTTTTTGCTTATAGTAAAAGGCGTTTGCCTCGATCTCTTCCACTGTGTCTGGGAATTGCTGCCCAAGTTGGGTGCGACTAAGCTTTAGTACAGCATCTTGTGGGCTGAGCTCAGATGCAGCCAGAGCTTGGCGCACATATTCGCGAATATGCCAATACTGCTGGCCATCCTTGATAAGCTGCTCCCTTGGTGCACTGAGCGCACCAACCATCATGCCTGTGGCAGTGCGGCTTGCTTTTTTGAATATAGCGATGCCGACGGCAACAACCAGCAGCCACAGCCCAATAAGCAATACGATGGCACTCTGCTTGGGGTTGCAGATCACCACCAGCACAAGCGCACCAGTTATACCAACGGCGATCTTGTGCCGCCGCACAAAACTACTCTTCTCCCCTGGCTGCTGCGCGGCCTTCGCATTGGAATCGAGCTCGGTAGGAAAAGGATATGACATCTCACTCAGCGCGCCACGTGCAATAATGTGCGAAATATCGTCGCGGACAGTTGGGTCAAAATGCTCTATGCGATAGTCGTCCTGCAGCTTCTTGGTCGATCCATCAATAATATCAACTACCATAGTAACACCGGTCTGAGCTGCCATATCCCCCAGCGTTACGCCAGCTCCAATGCCAAACGAATTCTTAAACCATCCCATGATCATACTCCTTCTCTTGTATCCACCCACGGTCGATTGATGGGCAAACCTTTTCTTATCACAGAATAGCTGATGTAATTATATATTGCAAGGCAGGCGGGAGGAGCCGACGCAGCCATACCACGGAGGAGCTTGACATTCGGCTATCTGCAGATTGCCGTTAATCTTCTCGCATCATTGCTAGCACCACAAACCGCCCACCAGTGTCACCCGCTGCGTGCGAGAAGTAGTCGGGGCTTGTTACTGTATCGACAGGCGAGATGTGGATATTGCGCGGCGCAATGCCCGCGCGCTGGCACGCAGCAGCATTAAAGCTCTGCAAGTCAAGATGGATACCATCAGCTTCGTGCGAGCAAAAGGGCCGCCAAGCTGAGTCAGCCATTTGGTCGAAATACTGCATCACATAGCTCTGCCGCTGCGCGCTCGGGCTCATCCAAACAATGATATCCTCTGCCCGGGAGCCTTCGTGGATGAGGCGATCAATTGTCCGGACAAGCAGTGGTGAGAGTGTCGAATGCCGCCCCAGGTGCAATAGCGCGAGCACCCGCTGCACCGGATCATACAGCACCGTCGCCACGCAATCGGCTACTGGCAACAGCAACCCCACTCCAGGCGAGCGCGTCACGAGGCTGTCCGCTACCATCTCCGCAGTGTGGCGAGTCGTCGCGCCGCTATCGACCTCGCAGAGCTGGTCATAGCTGCGGCCTGCGCCATAGACAACCCGCTGATACACCACGTCTGCATACGCAGCCCCACTCGCCTGGCAAAAGACCTGTCGGTGCGCCACCACCTGCGGGTGATGTGTTTCACCTAGCGTGCGGTTGAGCATTGTGCCATCACTACGCGACGACACGCTAACGAGGAGTTCTGGTGGGAAGCAGGTAGGCTGATCTTGTCTAATCATATATACTATATATCATGTCATTTCATCGTGAAGCAACATTTTTTTCAGTTATTGCACCAGAGATTTTAGCAATACATCAATCCACTCATCAAGCCAATCATATCTACACCATCAAAGCACACCCCAATGATACAACGACCGACTTAGATATCGCCATTGAGCGGCAGATAGTCAAAACGATTCATCAATATTTTCCGAGCGATAAAATCCTCAGTGAAGAAGAACATGCAGACACTACAAGAGGCAATGGACGTGTCTGGATTATTGATCCATTATGCGGAACGAACAATCTTAGCCGTCATATCTATCTGTACTGCACTAATATTGCACTTGCAATCGACGGTCACTTGGTTGCAAGCTGTGTGATTAACTTTATGGACAGCAACTATTACTGGTCAGTTGGTGCTGGTGTGTTTGAAGGTAACCAACCATTCGTTCCTACTCCGGCGCTACCTGGAACAACCATCGATGTCGATCTTGGCACGACCGCCAAATTGCCACTAGCCATGAAACAAAAGCATATTCAGATTATTTCATACCTGCAGCAACATACAGACTATATGCTTTTATCACTCAATAGTTCGCTTGCAAGCCTGTTTGTTGCTCTGGGAAGGCTCGATGGCATTATCAATATTCAAACAAACCCCTGGGACGTCTGTGCAAGCTCTTTTCTTGCACAACAGCTCGGCTGTGCTGTGTGCGCATTAGATGGTTCACCATGGACAATAGATTCACCAGGCTATATTTTTGCCCGTACTGACTCTATCAAGCATACACTCATTACAGCTTGCCGTGCTGTCGCCAAGCATTCATAATTTGTAGCCACTGGGCAATCGACACGTCCTCTGCCCGCCAGTCTGGCGATATACCAGCGTGTTGCAGCATCGTCTCGATTTCTGTCTTATCTAGTGCAAGGCCCGCCGCAAGTGCACTGCGCAGCTTCTTGCGCTTCGCTACAAAGCCCGCCCGCACCACGCGGAAGAAGTCCTTTTCGTCCGCTGACGACACGAGAGGCTGAGTGCGCGTCTCAAGCACCACTACCTGCGAATCTACCTTGGGCGGTGGCACAAAGAATTGGCGTGGTACCACTGGGCCAAGCGTCGCCTCAGCATAGAGCTGAGCGCTCACTCCCAGCAGGCTCATCGCACCGGGCTCAGCAGCAATTCGCTCAGCTACTTCCTTCTGCACCAGCAGCACTGTACGGCGCGGCTTATTCTCCGCTGTCAGCAGCTTTTGGACAATCTTGCTCGTAATATAATACGGCACATTTGCTACCACGACATAGCCAGTAGGAAGCTGACTAAGGTCAAACTGCAGAATATCCTCATGCACCACCGTTAGCTGCTTGCCAGGGAATTGCCCTGGCAGCTTGCGCGCGAGGTCGGCATCGTACTCTACCGCGATTACTCTGCCCGCTCGGGCCAGGAGCCGGCTTGTCAATGTGCCAAGCCCAGGACCAATCTCCAATACTGTATCGTCAGGGGTTAGTGCTGCCGTATCGGCAATCGCCGCTAGCATATCCGGGTCTTTGAGCCAATGCTGCCCCAGGGATTTTTTGTTTTGTAATGCCATGATTGTATTATACCAGGGATTAACTATATAAACCGTATTAACAATCTGTGTTAAGATTAATGTTGAATCAAGATTATAAGGGCATTCTGTGAAACACATATTTATCGATACCAACATCTATTTAAATTTGTACGATTACAGTAAGGACGACATTAAGAGACTACAAGCTCTGGTAGATTTGCAGAAATCAAGCAAACTAAGTCTGTACATAAACACCCAAACACGAAATGAGTTCTATCGCAATCGAGAGAAAAAAATAAAACAAACTTTGGGTAGCCCACAGTTTAATTTGCCTAACTTTACAATTCCACGGCTTGCTTCTCAATACTCTCAAGAGGTAAACCAATTGCAACAATTATTTAATGACTTTAAGAAAGATTATGAAGCACTTAGGGATAAAATAATTAATGATGCAAAAGGATACAAATTACAAGCAGATAGTCTTGTAGGCGCACTCTTTTGTCAGCCAGTTACTTTATCTGACGAGGTTTATACTAACGCACAAAAAAGATTTGCACGCGGAGATCCTCCTGGTAAACAAGGCAGTTTAGGTGATGCACTACATTGGGAACATTTACTCAAGGCTATACCGGACGGAGAAAATTTGATATTTATCACAAACGATGGAGACTGGATTTCTTTTTTCGATAGCTCTAAAATGAGTCAGTTCCTTCTTATGGAGTGGGAGAAAAGAAAAAAGTCGACCATTACACTCTATAAAAATCTATCTTCATTTTTTAAGAAAGAATTCCCGGAAATTAAATTAGATGAACCAAACTATCGTCAAGATCTGCTCATTAATGAGTTAAGAGAAAGTCACAACTTCGACCGGTCAAGAGAGATTCTGGCTGAACTAATACAATATTTGGACAGGCTAACAGATCAGCAGATTATAGAAATCATTAGAATATCTCTTGAGAATTTTCAGGTATACGGCGCACATCAATACTCTCCGGATCTAATTGGGGATAGACTACACAAGATGTTGAGGTATATACGTGATGTTACCCTACTCACGCATGAATTAGAAAAAGAAATAATATCAAAATTTCCTCAACAATAGCGAACTGTTTGCTAGAAATTACAGTATCTACTTCCCGTCCGCCTTCGTCCAATCCGTCGCGAGGTCGAAGCCATGCGGATGCTTGGTGGCAAAGCTGCCAGTGTCATACACTTTGCCTGGGCCCATGCTCGTCTCAACCACCGAGCAGCGTGGGTAGTTGCTATAATTCGCTGCCACGAGGATATAGCCGTCTTTATCGACCTTAGCACCATCATCGCGAATGGTATAGGTACCGCCACCACAGTTACGCATGGCGACGTTCATCGGCAAATCGTAGTATGTCTCGCGATGGCTTACCCCTTTGCTGTCAGTAAAGTGATGCGCGCCCTTGCTCTTCGTCAATGGATTCTTGGGCTTCGTTCCAACTACTTCTACTTGCGTAATCGGCTGCTTTACCACTGTTTGCGCTGTCAAGCGGCGTTGCACTTCAGCGCCATCCTTCATCTCAACCGTATAGGTCATGCGGCGTATACCTGGCTGGCCAGCTCGCTTGATTGTTTTGCTACCGATGAACTGCTGCTTATCTTTAATCGTCTCGGTCGCAAATGCAATCGGTTCCTCCGCCGTCACCATATGCATCGGTGCGCGGTGAATAGTCATCATCTCACTTGGCCCATCCAGTGCAATGTTGCCAGGTGTCTGGAAGCTGACTCTATCCTCGCGGTAGAGTACCACACCAGCCGCCTTAGCAATATCCTGCGGGACCCGTGCTGCGGTAAGCACACGCGAACGCTTCTTGCCATCTATCACAGTGACTAATCGAGCCCGCAGGATTGTCACTGTTGGCGCTGCTTGCGCAAGCGACGCATCAAGGTGGGGCGAGACGGAATCATGCGAGGCATCAATCTTCATACCTGAGGTAGCGATGAGCTCCCGCACAGACGAAGCAGTCGAGTACACAGCACGCTCTCGACCATTCTCTACTACAGTAACCAGTCGAGCTGGCACTGCTGCTGGGCTCTGAGCCGAGGCATAGCTTGCCACGACAAGGCCACTCACCACACTTAGCCCCAGCAGGCAGGCCATCATTGGTTGACGATGCTGCCACAGACGATAGAGGCTCTTCGTAATCATCTCACTCTCTTAGCTAGGCTGCTAGCGGTAGATGTCTTGCAGCCCCATCTTATTCTTACAGGTTGGCCAGGGTTGCCAGCCACGACGCTGGTACGTTTCCCAGGCTTTTTGGTCTTGGACCTCTGGTGGTGCTTCTGCTGCATTGGCATAGCCACCAAAGCCACCCCAGGTCTTGATGTCAAATTGGTACGCACCGTAGTAACCATTACCAGTGTTGGAGGTGTAACCCCCTTCGCAGCTACGTAGTTTTGCTAGTGCCCCTGCAAAATCACCACTAAAGGTGGTATCGACCGACTTCTTCTTCGTCCCAACGATCTCCACCCGGTTGACCGGCTCTTGCGTCACCACACTGCTGAGCTGCTTGCGCGACTCTTCGCGGCCATTCTTCATAATAATCTCGTACGTCACGGCCTTCTTGCCTTTTTTGCCCTCGGTCTTGACTTCTTTTTTGCCACGCTCGCGGTCGGCATCCTTAATCTCCTCCGTCTTGAAATCGACTTCTTCCTCTACCGTCACCGTCTGCTTGCCATTACGCCAGAGTTCTACCGTCATGCCAGCCGTCAATGGTGCGCTCGCTGGCACCGAGAGAGTGTCATCAGCACCTAAGGTAATTTTCTTAGCCTTGAGCATTGCACCGACCGTCTTCTCCATCGTGTATGCCTGGATGGTTTTGCCATAAAATACAAGGGTAAAGGGCGTTGCGCGGCGGATTGTCATCACCTCTGCCGCCCCATCAGCAATGATATCGCGCGAGCGAGCCAGCACCGCTTGGTCTTCGTCGTGCAGCGGAATGCCCGCTTGCTCAGCAATCTGCTTGCCCGTGCGATAAGCGGTAATAAGCTTCGTATCTGCCCCGCCATCGCGAATCACCACTGGCCGCGCTCGATAGATATTTACTTCGTACGAGGCGCTCTCTAGTGGTGTATCAAGCTCAGGCTCGGTACGGTCTTTGTCGTCAAGTCGCACATTTGCCTCACGCAACGCATCACGCAAGGTAGTTGCCTTGGTGTAGAACCCGCGCTTGGCCGTGCCTTCGTGCAATGTGATGATATGCTCGCCACTACCTGGCTGGCGTGACGCTGCATGGACGGACGGAATCCGCCATAGACCAACACCAACCAGTGCAACCATACCAGCGATAGCAAGATTGCGTGGCGAGAGAAATTTCAAAAATGGAATAGACTGTATCATAATCTGCGTAGCAATATACGCTACGATGTAGTATAGCAAAATGTGGGTAAAAAAGCTAGTGGATAGCCTGTAAAACACTCACCCTAACAGGTGTCATCGATGGAATCAAGGGTGATGCCCAGCACTGCATCAATCAACCTCTACTGCCAAAGCAGGATATTGAGACACAGTGCTGGGTGGTGTCAAGGTTGATCCTTAGAGAGGATCAACCTTGACTATTTTAGGGGTAGGGGACCCATGTCCCCATCCCCATCGCTTTGGTCGAGGAGATTTGTTAGCCTCCTCGACCTGCTTCCGGATCTCGGGGTCGAGATCCGGAATATCATTAAGAAGCCTCTCGAGCTTCTTGGGATTGATTATACTCATCTATCTCACCTCCTCTCAAGGCGTCCTGAGCAAAATCAGTCATCATCTTATCATATTCCCTTAGGTATGTCAAAGACCGGCCTGCGGCTGTTGCCAGCGCTCGAATAGCTAATACTTTTTCACCATCAGTTTGAGCATCATCAAGCCGTTCAGTAACCGGAATAAGGCTTGGCCAGTTGCTATGCCAAAAGCCTGTTGTGAGATCGCTCCCAAAATACGATGCAAAATCACTCAACACTGCAAAGCCAATCCGCATTTCTGCATTGCCAACTTCAATCATGCGATGCACATCCTTGATGGGGCTAATACCTGTTGCACGCACTGCAAACAAGATCGAGAGAGCGTCGTCTGCTCGTCGCGTTCGATAGGCAGTGTCATGCTTGCAGCGTTCTAGTACTTCTTCGATAGGATCGCCATAGAAAATATATTTATCAATCAGCTCCATCACAATCCCTTCAAAGGGCGTCCGCGGTAACTCTTCTTCTGGCTCATCATTTTCAGGAGCTTCTAGGGCAAGCTTGACGTTAGCTTCATTGAGATCAAAAAATAGTGTTTGCTCATGGATAGGTTGCTCAGCTGGGAGATTATATAGTTCGAAATAAATATGAGCAAGCTCATTGCAAAGCTGCTGCCGCACCGTTTTAGGATCTGCATTAGTCATGAGAGATTCGATTGTATTGCGTGCTTTGTGGAGCTGTGTCTCGTCGTGATAATATCCATGATAGCCGTAAACACTTAAGGGTGAAGCGCTTCCACTATAGAGTGCGATTTCGAGGTTTGGTGCCACATGTTGAAAATCTTGTAATATATCATAAATTTTATCAAGATTACGTGCCTGAGCCTGAGAGCCATCCCATAGTATTGTTTCTTTATAATTTGGATCGAACTGACACCATTCTCCTTCGCCAATACGCACAAGAGTAGAGGCATGGTATCTTATATCATTTTGCTTCAACCCTTCGTTTATCTGTTCTGCGCGCTGCAACAGCGACCGCCCGAGCGCAGTATCACCTGCAATACGCTTTGTTTCCTCTGCTGCATACCAAGCCATAGCTGATATGCTTGACATGTCATCATCATATGCTCGGCGCATCACTCCTGCGTGCATAATTGGCGCGCCAGCTGCACGGAAGAAACTTGCCGCTATAATACTCACTCCAAGACAGGTTGGCGGAAGTTTGATGTCCGGATATGCGCCAACAAACTTTGGCGAGAGCCGTGCTGGGTGATAAATGAGTGAATCAATATCATCATCTTCAGTTTCTTCTATAGCGCCTTTGGTCATCTTAGCAATCCTTGTTTGTAGCCAAACAAAGACCTCATCTTTCTCTTCGTAGGTTTGAGCGTGCATGAATTTATCGCGCATTTCATCAGCATCATCACCGAGTGTTTTATATGATTCATCAAGGAGTGCCGCGCCAAATGCTTCTATCTGTGCAAGCATCTGTGAGTCTTGTTCGTATCCAGTTGCTTCTGGGTAGCGAACCGTCATGCTATCAGCCAATGTCGAGGCGTTTGGCGCATGATTTGTCATTTCGCCACGCAAAGTGATCTCAATCGCATCCCTTAGTCCTCGTGCGCCATACATAGCAACGACCTGCTGCGCTTCATCCATGTCTGACAACACCTCAACTGGTGGAAGTGGTCGAGAAAGACACACTTCTTCCGCCAACGAAAGGAGCTGCTGAAACGCATGTGGCGACGTTACTCGCTCCAGTACCATTGCGTCGCGTATTGAGTGTCGTTGATCACGTTCTTCGGATTCTTCGTGGTGAGCCATAAGTAGATCAATTATACAATACTGTTGCTATAGTTTCTAGTATAGTTTTATTCATCAAGATAAACTAATGACTTTACTAACCAGAAACACTCCTAACATCAGACAGTTATCCCTTCACTAAACTTCGCACCACTGCCGCGTCATTCCATGGTTGGCGCTGGCCGTTGATGATGCGAAATTGCTCGTGGCCCATACCAGTGATGAGAATGGTATCGCCCGCCTGAGCAATAGCGAGCGCCTGGGCAATAGCCTCGCGCCGGTCGGCAATCTCCTTGGTGTGATCTGCCCCGCCAGCCTGGTGAATGCCGCGCAGGATTGCCTGGCGGATGCCAGCTGGCTCTTCGTTGTAGCTCTCTTCGTCGGTAACGATGATCTGGTCAGCTAGGCGAGCAGCAATCTCACCCATGATGGGCCGCTTCGCTTTGTCGCGATCGCCCGTCGCGCCAAAGACCAAGATAATACGCTGCTTGGTGATGGCCTGCGCTGAGGTCAGTAGCTTCTCGAGTGCGTCAGGGGTGTGGGCATAATCAACCACCACATCGTATGGCGTATCCACCGGCACACGCTCGAAGCGCCCTGGCACGCCAGTGAGGTTAGCCACGCCTCGGGCAATGTCTGTTGGTACTACGCCCAGTAGCTGGCAGGTTGCAGCTGCAGCTGTCATGTTGTAAATATTAAACACTCCTGGAAGATGTGTTGTCAGTGGTAGCTTTGTCGCGCCATCAAGAAGCACCGTTGCACTGCCACCCTCTTTGCGGGTCGCTGCCTGCGTGATGCGGGCTGTGGCAGCTGCGTCTTGGCCATAGGTAATCTTCTGCTCACGCGCCGTGTACTTGTCAAAGAATGGAAACCATTCGTCATCACGGTTGAGCACAATAAAGCGCGGCTTCCGGGCAAAGAGTTTACCTTTGGCGGCGGCATAGCGCTCCATCGTCTTATGGTAGTCGAGGTGGTCTTGGGTGAGGTTAGTCATGACTGCAACGTCAATTGGCACGCCATCGAGCTTATGCTGGTCAAGGGCGTGGCTGGTAATTTCTAACACAACGAAGTCCACGTTGGCTCGCTTCGCCTCAGCAAAGAACTGCTGCATCCGCGCGGTAGAGCCGACTGTCGCATTGAGGTCGTTGAGCTGGCGCTGACCTGCCACCTCGATCAGCGCTGTGGAGAACATTGCGGTGCGGCGACCACCGGCTTTGAGGATTTCATTGATGTAATTAACAGTGGTCGTTTTACCATTCGTGCCCGTCACGGCAATGACACGCAGGTGCCTCGCCGGGTTGCCATAGCGTGCTGCTACTAGGGCAATGCGGCTCCGCCGATACGCTTCTTCGAGAGTGTGGATCATCGCTGCGGGCAAGAGGCGGCGCAGCTGCTTTACAAGTGTGTTTTTCATTTTTTTAGTATAGCATTTTTTGGCCAATGGCGGGTAGTTCTAGGGAGTAATTTTCTCAAGGCGGGCATACTGCACATTGAGCTTCTTAGTAGAGCCATTTGTAAAGCGCACACTCACTGCCATGCCATCGATGTCGATCACCTCACCATCACCAAACTGGAGCGACCGTACCATATCGCCAACCTCATACGGCATGACCTCATCCAATGCGTCGTCGTACACTGGTGTAGCTGGTTCGGTATGCACCATCGACAGGCTCATGCCCATATCGTCAAGAAAGCGTGATGGGCTGTTGTAGCTGCGGCTACCAAATTGCAAGCGGCTCTGTGCATAGCTCATATAGAGCTCCTGCCGAGCGCGTGTCATCCCCACATAACAGAGGCGACGCTCCTCTTCGAGCGCAGCTGGCCCCTCTTCGAGCGCCCTGGCACTAGGAAACAGCCCATCCTCAAGCCCCACCATATACACCACCGGAAACTCCAACCCCTTGGCAGCGTGGAGCGTCATCAGCGTCACGCTGTGCGCACCCGTCGCTTGATCGACCGAAGACATAAGCGCAACTTCCTCGAGAAAGTCCGGCATACTGGCAAAGGCCCGCGCATCAGACAATAATGCGCTGAGGTTAGCCTCGCGATCATCAGCCTGAGGCGAGCCATCAAGAACATAGTCGCGATAGCCCGTCTTAGTAATCACATCATCAATCAGTTGGCTTGGATCAGCCGCAGCCTCGACCTGCGCCTGGAAGCCGCGTAATAACTGGCCCAGCTGCGTCAGAGCAGTCCGCGCCCGCTTGGTTAGCGCTGCTGCCTGGCTGGCATTAACCAGCGCACTAATGATATCGAGCCCACTAGTGCTCTGCCAGATGAGGAACTTCTCCAGGCTCGTTGCTCCAATCCCCCGCGTTGGTACATTAGCGATCCGGCTAAAGCTCACGCGGTCATTTGGCTGGTAGATAAGGCGGAGATAGGCCAAGATATCCTTAATCTCCTTGCGATCATAAAATCGCACTCCACCAACCAACTGGTACGGCACGCGCTGCTGGTTGAAGGCCCGCTCGAAGGCATAGCTCTGGGCGTTGGTGCGATACAAGACAGCAAAGTCGCTATAGTCGCGCTCACCTGTCGCCACCTGCGTAGCAATTTGGCTGGCAATGGTATACGCCTCCTCTGCTTCATCATAAGCAGCTTGTACTTGCACTGGTGCGCCTGGGCCGGCTGCCGTCCAGAGGGTTTTGTCCGTCCGCTGCTGGTTTTTATTAATCACATTGCCAGCGGCTTCGAGAATGGCGCCCGTCGAGCGATAATTTTGCTCGAGCTTCACCACCAGTGCCCCCGGGAAGTCGCGCTCAAAGTTGAGAATATTCGTAAAATCTGCGCCACGCCAGCTATAGATCGACTGCCAGTCATCCCCCACCACGCAGATATTGCGCTGTGGGTTTACCAGTAGTTTGATAATCTGATACTGCGCAGCATTCGTGTCTTGATACTCGTCAACGAGAATATGTTTAAACTGCGCTTGGTAGCGCTGACGCACCGTCGGGTGATCGCGCAGGAGGCGTACCGTCTCGAGCAGGAGGTCGTCAAAATCGAGCGCACCAGCATCGGCCAGCAGCTGCTCATACAGCTGATAGATCTCTGCCACCGCCTGCTGGAAGGGAAACCGCGCACTAGCTGCGTAGTCGCTGGGCGAGAGGAGCTGATTCTTGGCTTTGCTAATGGCTGCACTGGCAGCACGCGGTTTGAGCTTGTCCGTACCAATGGAGAGCTGCTTCATCGCTTGTTTGATGAGCCCTTGACGGTCATCTTCGTCATAAATCACGAAATTCGGTGGAATGCTGATAGCCGCACCATCACGCCGCAAGATCCGCACACAAATACCATGGAATGTCCCCATCCACGGCATGAAGGAGCGAGGTGGTTGATCGGTTTGTGGCGCGTGAGGCGAGCTTACCTGGGTATGCCCAGCAATCTGCCAGAGGCGCTGGCGCATCTCACGGGCTGCCTTGTTAGTGAAGGTAACAGCCAAGACTTCATTGGGCCAGACACCTTGCTCTGTCAGGAGGTAGGCAATACGGTGCGTGAGTGTTTTTGTCTTGCCACTGCCCGCCCCCGCAAGAATTAGGACCGGGCCATCAGATGCGACCACTGCCGAGCGCTGAGCATCATTTAATCCATCAAGTATATCCATAGTAGCCTATTATACCGGATGCCGCTGCACTGATGCTAGGTAAAGAGTGTGTAATAGACCGCGCCAAGGCCAGCACCAAGCGCTAACAGCATGACGATCCACAGCAGCCAAATCCAGCCAGCAGCTTGCTCGGGGCGGCGGCGCGACTTCTTTGGTGCGTGAGTAAATTCTTCAGCACTGTAGATTGGTGCAACGACATTGCCTTCGTTCTCTTCCTGGAGTGCTTGGTGGAGGGCGAGCGCAGTATCGCCATTTTGGGTAGTGGCAGCCGCTTCTTCGATAGTGCCGACGTGTGCTTGGTCGTTTGCGGTTGGCTCATCATCCCACTCAGTCTCCACTGTCATTGGCTCAGCCTCGACTCGCTCTGCTTCGCCGTAATAGTCGATATCTGGCTCACCAGGGCCTGGCACAGGCAAGCTCAGGTCGATCTCATCTTCTGCAAACTGCGGCCCTACTCCATCAGCCGATGCCTCATGAGAGTCGGCTGGTTCATCCGGGTAGAGCGACCGGTCGGCGCCATAGTGATCCTCTAGCTGGTACATGGGCTCATCATCCGCCGCAGCAGCCTCTGGTGTATCTTGCTCGGGTAGTGGGTAGTGATCATCGGTCGGATAAAGTGATGGCGCATTCTCGCTCGTATCTGTCAGTGCATCGATGAATTGCTCGGCCGATGCATGCTCATCATGCGGCGCAAAAAGATGCTGCGGTATAGATGGCTCGTTGGCATCAGCCGGAGCTATGCCGAATGCGCCAGGCTCATCATGATACATCCCCATCGGAGTAGTATCGGCCAAAGTTGGCACATCACCCACTAGCGTATCAGCACCACCCAGTGGGCGCTTATCGACCTTGGTCTCGGCATCAGGTAAGAATGGTGTGTAGCTCAGCGGCTTTTCATCGCCAGGCTGAAGGTCAAGCGCATCTGCGGATGGTGTTCCATCAGGCGTTCCTACATCAGATGCTTTAGCCTCATCACTTGCCGAAGGGGTACTCGATGCTGCTCCTGCATGATGCTGCGCTGGCTCATGGCCAGGTGCTGGGCGAATATCCATACCCACCACTGGTGCGCTATTTGTCAATGGCTCAACCACCGCACCTTGGCGGCGCACTCGCGGGCGGGCCGCTTGGGCGGCTGCAGCAACTGGAGCTGCCCCACCCACAATATCCATAAAGCGGCCACGCGGACGCTGAATAGATGGAGCAGCTGCTTGATCATCATTTGGCTCGGTTGGTGCTGTCTCATCTGCAGTATGCGCGGATGATACATCAGCAACTGATGGCTTAGCCTGTTGGTCGACTGACTGAGAAAGCGTGATTGGCACAACTTCAGGCGTATTCTCTGGCGTGTCCTCTTCTTCTTGCGGAGGTGTTGGTGCATCATTGGTGGATGTCTCAGGACGAGCAGCAATAATCTGCTGCGCCTTGGCTACGACATCATCGGCTGGGGCAAACAGTGGTGTAGTGGGTGCATATAGCTGCTCCGGTTGGCTATCAGGAGTATCTGACACCTGCATTGCTGCCGTGCTTTGTGCGGTGTCATTCGTATTCTGAGCGACATCGGCTGCATCAATAGCATTCGCTTCCTCTTGCGAATCAGACAACGGTAGAGCATCAAAGTGTGGCTCAGGAGCTGCTCGGTGCTCATTATACGTACTTAGCAGCGGCAATGGGCGATCGATGTGAGCTTCTGGCATAGCATCCTCCTCAGTGCGCGTCTCCTCTGGCTGTGGCGATGGGTTATCATTAGCCACTGCTGCATCGGGTATGGCGCGCTCGGCCGTTAGTAGTTCTGCTGGAGCGACATCATCGACGTGCGATTGAGTAGATGAAGCGGCGAGTTCATCCTGCCAGGGCATGCCCTCATCACCAAACGACACGTGCTCACTCAGCATATCTGCATCAGCCACCTGAGCCGCCGTGTGGCTATCATCCATAGCACTCGTATTTTCTGCTACTACCTCTGGCCACGCAGGTGTAGCGTGGTCTATATCAGAGGCTTGCACACCTGGTATATTGCCCGATTCATCATATTGCAGCTCAGGCCATGCTGGCTCGTCAAGCGACTGGTCAAGCGGCTGTACTACCTCACTATCAGAGGTATCATCACCACTCAGCGCTACTGGCATATCTGTGCTTGCAGATGTTTCTGGTGCATAGAGCAACTGGTCGTCATTGGCTTCATCGGTATCGCTCACACTGGTCGTATTATCTGGCTCATCCTGTGGTGCGACAACAGGTACATTATTAGCCGTATACGCATCATCCACTGGCTCCACTACTACCTCGGCAGGGGGTAGCGAAGTATCACTCTCCTCCTTTGTTGGTGGCGGGATAACAAGTGGTTGCGGAGCAAAAGCATCATCAAGATCATCAACGACGGATGTTTGTACTGGCTCAGTCTCATCATCTTGTGCTTGATTCACTTCATTGAGATGGCGAACGAGTGCTTCATCCTCGTCATCACCCTCGGTGTCTTCGCCCGCAAATTGGTACGGCATCGTTGGCGTCTCCGACTCAACTTGCTCAATTGTCGCTGGCGTCTCTTCCTCTGTAGCCGCAGCAGATGTTTCCTCGCTCGCTACGTTGTTGCTCGATATTGATGATGCTACATTATCTGTTTCTGCTGCAGAAGCTGGTGTACCCGAATCTGTTGTAGATGCTACACCATCCACCGGCGTCGCCTCGCGGGCTGGCGGTGCAACAAACGGCCGCGCTGCCGACCGGCCGAAGAACTGCGCTCGATCGGCATATACGTCATCATCCTCATCGTCGTCATCGCTGGCTGGGGTAATAATATCGTCAGAGTCAACCGTCACAACTGCTGCAGGCTGGGGCCGAGAAGACACACTTTCTGTCGTCGACACTGCTGGTGTTGCTGTATCTAACGGAGTCATTCGGGCTGAGTCTGTATCATCTGTATCAGGTTGCTCTGGCGTAGCAGGCATCGAAGCTGGTTCGCGCTCCGATGCAACGACCGACTCTGCTAACGCTCGAGCTCGGTCAATAACCGGCTCAGGCTCAGCCGATTCATACGATTCCCCTGCCAGCTCCGCCCCATCTGGCTGCTGCGACAGTGGCATAATTGTCACCCCGCGGCGGCGCACAGGCATACTGTCAGTATTAGTATCAGAGGTAGCATCAGTGACGGTAGTGCTATCATCAGTCTGCACTGTTTCATCGGTGCTATTAGTATTATCCTGAGGTACTGACGCAGGTGATTGTTTGGCTGGCGCTACATCATCTGATGAGTCCACCTGCTGCGCTGAGTCTGTTGAGGTGTTGTCATCCTGAGCACGCGGTGTACTTGCATCTTGTGTGTCGTCGCTTTCCTCAGGACGAGCCGAATCTGCTGCTATTGTTTGCTGGGGCGCTGCAGTTTGGGTGCTTGACGAGGCCAAATCTTTGCTTGGTGTGGTGGCAGGTGCTTCAGACGGTTTGTCTGGCGTTGTTGGCAGCTGACCAGACTGGCGCATGAGGTCGTGCACCGCGCGGTCAAGTTCGTCGAAGTCTATATCTGGCATGAACGGTTTCCTTTGTTTGTTTTTATACAAGCGCTACAGTTTTTGTGCGGTGCACACCAGTCCACACCCTGATACAACGAACCGGAGCCTCGTATCGAGTTTTGGATACTACCTCGGTTGTTTATCAATCGTATGCCCACAATGTATCGCTTATGTTGTTTTCTCTAGTGTAGCTTATTTGACATTGTGGTGCAACTCACCTTGCTCATTTGGTGCGAAGTATCAATGCGCTGATTCGCATACTCATACCATCGTGTTGCACTCTCGGCAATAGCCTACCTCTGGTCGATTAGTCGATGACTTCACAAGGAGTGCTCATGCTGTGTGATGTTATTTTTACACTACTTTTTTCATATACGATGTATTATATACAACGACACAGCATGCGAAGTTACTGCAAACGACCTGCTGCTACTCTATATCCCTATAGAATACACCAAATTTTCGTGACAAGCAGCTCGACATACTTCGTACTCTACCTATACCCTCTTGCAATCGGCAGGTAATGCATACACAGATTGCTTCTGTTTCACTGACAAAAACACCCACCATATGGTAGGTGGGTGTTCCTATCAGTTGCTTTGGTAAGCTTAGCGCTCGAAGGTGCGGACGCTCAGCGTGTCTGTCCCACCAGTTGCGCCAGGCTGGCGACCACTGATAATGACGGCCGTAACCGATGATATATCACCAAAGGCACCTTGGCTAAGCAACTCGCGCGTTAGGTCGCTGCCAAGCTGCTGGCTGTCGGGCCGGACGAAGCTACGCGTTGCATACGACAAGGCAAGCTGTTGCGCCACACGGGGGTCTGGTGCCACCGCAATAATTGGCAACTCCGGTCGACACGCAGCGATACGTGCTGCTGTCGCACCAGAATGCGTCTCGGCAACGATCACTGTTGCGTCAACCTTGTGTGCCACGTCAACGGCAGCATGAGCAATTGCATTGAGTCGGCGGTTGGTGCGGCCCTCCTCGATGGGCATGTCATTCATCGGCCAGCGCGACTGAGTGTAGCGCACGGTGTCGGCCATCATTTTAACGGCCTCAACTGGGTAGTCACCATTGGCTGTCTCGTCAGAAAGCATCACGACATCTGTCCCAAGGATAGCAGCAGTTGCAACGTCGCTCACTTCAGCCCGGGTTGGCTCGGGGTTATCCACCATACTGGCTAGCATCTGCGTGGCAACAATCGAGAGCTTGCCATACTTGCGGCAGAGGCGGATGATTTCACGCTCGACGATTGGCACAATCTCTGGGCTCGTCTCGACCGCAAGGTCACCACGAGCAACCATCACACCATCGGCGGCCTTGACGATTGCCTTGAGTGTCTCTGGCTCGATAGCCGCCTTGGTCTCGACCTTGGCAATAATCTGCGCGGTCGAACCATGGCTCAGCAAAATCTGGCGTAGGTTGTTGATATCTTCCGCGCTCTGGATAAAGCTCAGCGCTACAAAGTCAATATCTTTGTCTGCCCCAAATTCGACATCGGCCAAGTCCTTTGGCGTCAGAATGTCACCGCCAAAGTCGGTGTCGGGCAGGTTGAGCCCCTTGCGGCTCATCAAGAAACCATCGTTGCTCAGACGCACCTTAATGGCAGTATCACTGACGCGCTCGGTCATCTCACCGCGAAGTTTGCCGTCGAAGAGGTAGACAGGCTCACCCACCTTGACCTTATCAGCAAGGTTATACTGAATAGGCAAACGGTTGCTACCATCGTGTTCTTCCACCGCATGGTCGAGGATGATTTCATCACCTGCCGCAATGTCGAAGTGGTTATCCTTGAGTACACCGAGGCGAATCTTTGGCCCCTGCAAGTCTTGCAAAATCGCAACAGTCCGACCAACAGTAGCGCTTGCCTTGCGAATCCACGCAATTTGGTCAAGTCGCTCTTCATACGAGCCGTGGCTAAAGTTGAGGCGAAAACCGTTGGCGCCCGCCCGGATCAACGCTTCTATTTTCTCTGGTGTGTTGGTGGCTGGCCCCAGAGTAGCCAGTATCTTTGTACGTTTTGTAGAATTATTCATTGCGTACATATTATAGCAGCATAATGCCAAATAGTGAAACACAAGCAATATTGCTTGCCGAGGTGTATTGAGCAATAAATTCGGAGTTTCATTCATTTCTCACACCTTGTCGCTCGCTATTCCTCGTCCTCTAGCACGATAAGGGTCATTCTCTGTCATATACCCTTATACCAGAACTAAGCATAGATTATGGCAATCTGCCATCATATACTACCTGTATGAAATGGTGAGAGGTAGGTGGATAGATTGAGGTAGACATAGGAGGGGATACAGTATATACGTGTCGAACATTTGACAGTACTGTATAATCACAGTATGCTAAGATATAACATCACTTTACTATAAGGAGTCTAACACTATGGCACCATCCCTCTTACATCTCGCGTTGGCACTCGACTGCTTTGGCGGTATTCTCTATCTCTTGTTTGCACCGCGCATACCACGAGCTTTCTTGCCGTGGCTGACGGCAGGGATCATCGCGCTTCATCTTGTGGCGGCTGGCATATTGTACTGGCTGAGGCAAGATGGTGAGCTCCTCGTCCTGCCTATGGCATTGTATGCTGTAGCACCAATTGTTCGGCGCTACCAGGGCAAGTAAAAACATCTACATCTCTTGCAAAAGAACTTCTCAGAGGTAAGGCCACTAGCGTAGATAGAGCAATACCGCAGCGTCATCGGCTGCGGTATCTTGCTAGCGAAAAAGGAAATAACGCTAAGCTTGGCTTAGAATAAGGCGCTTTCTCTCCGAGAGAAACGCAAACATAATGGCTCGCTCATGAGCAAAAGAGGAGGAATGATCACCCATCGCGCCTATCCACCTTGGTGGAGACCTCTGGCAAACCCATTGCCAACTGGCGATAGCGCCACGGCTGATCGCTGCACTAGTAGCCTAACCCATAGCTACCTCTGTGCTAACATGTGTTCGAAGTACCTTATCAGTACCCCCTACGACAGTGTAGCACTATATCGAACAATTAGCAAACGTTTGTTTCATTTTTTGAGAATTTTGTTCGAGATTGTTGCCGAATGTTATATATTTGTAACCAAACTGTGTATCGCACTACTCATTGCTTACAACCATAGCCATCATCTCATCTACTGCCTGACTTGCAGCAGAATATGACATTAAATACGCCCGGGTTTCTCGCAAAAACTACGAGTAGGTATACCCATTATGTCGTCATCAATCGTTCCTGGCAGTGCTCTTGCGTAATGATCGCCAGCGCATCATCCACGCGCAAAGCCCCACCCCCACCAGTGCCGCTATGCTGTCAATCATCACATCGCGCAGTTCGCCGCTGCGCCCTGGCACGAAGAGCTGATGTATCTCGTCTGTCACTGCATAGAGACTGCAACTCAGCAAGGCAAGGCTCGCTACGGTGCGCGCTCGCCAGCGGCGGATGCTGATGCGCAAGGCACGATACATCAATATACCAAGGATAAAATAAGCAATAATATGAGCACTCTTGCGCACAAGAAACGTCAAGATAGCCGTACTTACCCCTGGCATAGCCTGCTGCAAATGCCCAACAATCACCCCGCTCTGCCCGCTAGAGACAGCGGCAGGCTGATTGGAGAGGATGAAGATAACTAAAGCCCAGCCACAAACAATCACGTAATTAAGTATAGTGACTGTTTTCTGCTTTCTCCTTATCATATAGCATATATTATTTATGATGGAGCATCTTGTCTAGGTTTTTGCGAAAGTATTTTTTGACGGGCATCTTTGCGAAGAGATCCTTTGTGCAAACAATACCGACGAGCATCGCAACCACACAGGCTACTATAGATACGATCTTTGACATATGAGTGTAGTAGATGATACCCCCGGCTATTAATACAGCTCCAGAGCATATAATGCTTTGTGCACGATAGCGCACCTTAACATACCGTTGGACATGAATATGCCGTATCACTGCCATGCAGGCAAAGGCTATAGCAGTCGAGAGTGCCGAAGCATAAACACCAATAACACCTACCAAAGCAAGGTTGACGATGATGTTAATTACTGCCGCCGCAAGGGAGCTATTGGCAACCTCTTTTGTTTTTTTCTTAGCGATGTATATCGCAGAGTAATTGCCAAGGATCGCCTGGAAAAAAGCCCCTATCGCCAAAATGGGTATTAAGCCATGTGCATCCGCATACTCTGCACCAACGATTCGTGAATAAAATATATCTATCACCAACACATACACCACTGTTGCAAATGAG
The DNA here is from genome assembly GCA_905373835.1 of Candidatus Saccharimonadota bacterium. GTDB lineage: Bacteria > Patescibacteriota > Saccharimonadia > Saccharimonadales > Saccharimonadaceae > Saccharimonas. The sequence goes on along the minus strand of CAJPUN010000003.1, from coordinate 42,856 downwards.
TATAGCCGCAAGCACATGTCGGACACCTTCGAAAAAAATACGTCCCTATCTCGCGAAGTAATATGAAGAGAGGCAGATTCGCTCCAGCTCATATTAAATATGCCAAATAGTATACTTGGGACAAATGCAAATTTATTCGCAATCGCATACATGCCATTTGCGGCTGCACCAATAAACATCGAAATAATAGTCCTGTCCGAAACATTGAGTACCCACCATGCGATATTATTTGGCAAAAGTGGAATAGCGTATCGCAGCATATCCGAACGCAACGATTGGTGCGTCTCGCCGTGTAGCAAGCGAATGCGTTTCTTTTGACGAATAATCACCAATAGGTAGCATGTGCCTATTAAATTCGCGAGCACCAACGATATCATCAAGCTAAAGGCAGGTAGTCGCATAACCGCAACAAAGACAAAGGAGCATAGTGTACTCACGACACCAATGAGTATGCTCGCGATAGAAAAATGCTTTGCATCACCAACTCCTCGCGTAAATTGCAGTAGCACCGCAGATACGACAGAGAGAACAATATTGAGGCACACAAGAGCTAAGTATGGAATAGTAACAAACAGCGACCCAATCACCAACAGAGCGATGGCCACCCCTGTGATAGGTAACACTATTTTGAATATCGTTGATAGGATGCTACTAAGTCTGTCCGCATCGTCGCGCGAATCGATTGCAAACCGAAATGCCGCAAATTCCAGCTGAACCGACAAGATTGGCGCAAACAAAGCAATATACGTCAAGATAAGGTCAACCTGCCCATAGTCACTTGCGGACAAATAAAATGTATACAGAGGAACAAGCAAGAACGCTACGGCCTGCGTCGTGATCTTGCTAATAGTGAGGAGGGCGGTGTTTTTTATGAGCTCGGTAGATCTGCTCATATATTTTTTACCGCCTTGTCAAGAAATGCAAATGATTGCTGACGCCTCTTGGCAAGGTTTTTTTCGTAGGCTGTATAATCAACGGCAGATCGTAAATCTTTTTCCGTATCATCTTCTGGCAGAAGCCGATCCGACAATGCAAGGCTATCCACGAGCGAAAGAATCCGATCGTCTTTGTCATAATTCATTCCTTTATTGTACAAGATCCAGAAATTCTTTCTATACTGGGCACAAAATATCACGCCATGGAAAGACGCCGTAAATACATATTTGGCATGACGTATATACCATAAGTATTTCCCTGGGTTCTCATCTTTTGGTAGGATATAACCCTTTGCTGCCCCTTTCATTTTGAGCCAGGTATCAGGTTGCCATATAACGATCTTGAGCCCCTCTTCTCGAGCGAGCTGCTGTATCCGTTGTTCAAACTTACGCGACACACTCACTGCATAAATAAAGATATAATCCTTCTTGATATGCTCTGTGGGCGACTCTTCTCCATCGCAATAATCGCCCCCATCAATGAGTAGCGTTGGGTCGAGTACCACAGTACTCTTGATTGCAAAATCTTCGGCTAGCCATTTTTGGCCATTTGGCTCTCTGACCGAGATATGATCAAAATCTCGTATCATGTCGCGAATGGCTTCGGGGTGATTAGTATTGCTACTTACTCGCCGTGCACCAAATGAGGCCGCGTATGATATCTTTGGCTTCTTTTTTTCAACAAAATTCAAGAAGTAGGCAGGGTCATAATCATCGATCATTATATTCCACACCTGGTCGCTCCCCGCAATGTACGCATCATACGCAAAGTGAGCTTCTTGCAATTCTTTGTTGGTGGTAAATACGCGGCTAGATAGCCTCAGGTGTTTCTTGATGTACCTATCGTAGCTCGCCTGGTTCTTCTTGAGCCTATTGTAGATAAATGCCCGCCCAACATTACGCAGTGTACCCTTTACGCTCTTGTCTCCACTGAAAACTGAGTATAGTTTTTGCTGGCCAGGGCTCGAGAAGTCGATGAATTCGGGCGCAATTCCATATCGCGTTTGCAAGACTTTTTGCAGTGCATACGCCTGCATAATAGACCCACAATTATGCGAGCGATGAAAGGTGATGATGCCGACTTTTTTCATAAGAATATCCTCGTCTTTTAGATTTTTATCAATTTTCTAATTACAATAAACCCAAGATTGGTACCAAGACAAATAATCAGTGCCGCACGTATTCGACCACTGTACTTGACGTCTCTGCTCAGTAGTGTACCCCACTTGAGCCTCCGGACGGTACGTTTGATTTCGTCAAACTCTCTTGGGAATTTTTTGCGGCTTGCATACATCAATGCACCGTATGATGCCGAGGCGACAAATAGGTTGTTGTCCATCGCCTGGACGAGTTTCTTTGGTGGATTGCGGAGCGCTCTGCCTGTCTTTTGCATATTCTCAATCGCTTGATAGTGTCGAATGTTAAATTCCTGATGCACGGCACTCGTCGGGTTAGCTCGATAGTAATAGAGTCTGCGATTGTCAACCGCAATACAGCGTGCCGATATAATCGCGCGGGCCAAGAAGTCGAAGTCCTCCCCTATCGCCATCTGCGAATCAAACCGGATATCATTGTGCTTGATGATCTCTGTTTTGTACAATTGGCAGCCATTATTACCCTTCTCGAGCTGTCCATTATATAGCGCGGTTAATGCTTCGGTGCGAGTAAAGACCGACGCCGACGCAGCAACTGGAATAGTCGCATCCAAGAAGCCCTGCCGCGCTGCATCGCCAAGCAGGTGCTTTGGCGTGCTCACTATGTCAGCATCCGTCGCCTGTGCATCAGCCAAGAGATTCTCAATATACGTTGGGTGGATTGAATCATCTGCATCAACGAAGGTGACGTACCCCCCCTGCATTCGCTCAATGCCTTCGTTGCGAGCCGAGCTCACACCGCCATTTGGCTTATCAATAACGACAATCCTCTGGTCTTTTTGGGCAAGATCATGAGCAATCTCAAGCGACCTATCCGACGAGCCATCATTGACGATGATAATCTCGAGCGCCCGATGCGTTTGGGCAATAATACTCTCAATGCATTGGCTGAGGTAGTGCTCCATGTTGTAGACAGGTACGACAATGCTAACGAGCGTTTTGCTGCTCATACAAAGCTCCTTTCTGAAATAGTGAAACCATGAGAATCGGCAAGATGAAGTTCTTTGCTGCAATATCGAAGAAGGCTTCTGCAAATCCATACAGGATGATGAATAAGAATAGGATGTACAGCTTCGTTGAGCGTTCTCGCCGCATCCCCTGCCAAAAGACGAAGGCAAATATGATAAAGCCAACAATTCCATAGCGAGCATATATATACACAGGGAAATTATCGACTGGAGCTGTTCCGTACTGGGCTTTATTGTACACCTCGTCCGATCCAAATACCGACGGAGTGTATTCTGATTGCAGATATTGGTCAATCAACTTAGGCCTGCCAGACATAACCCTATTTGCTAGATCATTATCGACGAGCACTGCCGCACCAATGCACGATACAAGAAGGCCGATCACAAACAAATACGGTGCTACGGTGCTTCTCTTGCGCTCACCATGCTTGTGGAGTAGCAGTCTATAGGCGGGAATAAAGGCAAGGCTCAGCAAAAGGCCCATGCGACTACCAGTCAGAATACCAACAGCAATACAGGCAATCAGCGCAATACCCGTAAACACCCGGCGAGTACCATAGAGATACATACCGCTAAGCAGTATTGGGAAGAACGACAACGACGCTTGGTTTGGCCCATCAAACCCAAGCGAGTATTTTGCAAATCCATACCGCTGCGATTCATTACCATCAAACCCAACATACACCATGGGCAGTACCCCCAAGAGCGCCAAAGCAACCACCAGCATATAAAACCCCACGGAGGTATAGAAAAATATCTTGATAAACTCATCCCTATTGAGGATCAAAAGCGTGCTCGAAGTTAGTGCGAGCCATGCAACATTTGGCCACTGAAAAATAACTGAGATCCCAAGCACCGCAATATAAAAGAGCAGATATTTGCAATGCCACCTAGTAAGCTTGTTTGTTATGGCAAAATCTACCAGAATAATCCCCGATAGAACAATGCCAATTATCAGCACTAGAGGCAGCCACGCCGTCAACTGTGGTGATACCACGTAGAGGTAATAGTACGTGATCATCACAAACACGAGCGTGGTCGCGAGTATCTTTTTTAGATTTATATTTAGCTTTTGTAGTGTGCTCATAAGTTTTTTATTCTTCTCCCAGCTTCTCGAGGAGCCCTCTATAATAATTATATAATGTCATATCTTTGGCGGCTTTTTGGCCTGCTTTGCTCATGGCTTGCAATGTGTCATCCTCTCTGAGAAGTTTTTCTATATTTTTTGCTATAGACTGCTCAAGGGTCTCGTCTGTATCAAGGAGAATAGCTGCTCTGTCTGACGCATATTCTGGTATGCCACCTCTGTTTGTTGTGATCATCGGCAGGCCTGCTGTAATAGATTCTATGACCGTTAGCGGCGCAGCATCATTACATACCGAGGGCAACACTGCAAAGTCACACCCGCGGTAGAGTAGCGGCATGTTGTCATAGTCGATATATCCGGTAAATGTCACGTGCTCCCGATGTGCCTCGGTGAGGTCGCGAAGCTCCTTCAAAAATGGGTTTTTGATATCAGTCCCAAAGAACGAGCTGCCAACCACAAGCAGCTGGTATTTTTGTTCTTTCACCCGATCAAGCGCTCGTAGCAACACATCAATCCCCTTCTCCGGCGTCAGCCTACCACTGAATAATACGATCTTTCTTGAAGCATCGATGGTATATTGTTGATGCAATAGCTTCGACGCGCGCTTCCTTGTCATTGCAGTAAACCGGGTATTGTCAACTGCGTTCTTGAGCACCGATACGTTTTGTAGTGGGCCGCTGCCTTCATTACCTTGCGCCGATTTAGCGATCAAGCTATCTTTGATGAACTTGCTCACAACGATAATTTTTGCACCCGCTAGATACTTATACGTCTTATAAAAGTTAGTTATCTCATTATGGATATGCACATAAACTCTACCTTTGTATCGTTCCTGGTTTTTGTGCCACCGTAGGATGTGCGTCTGGATGATCGCATTCTCAAACAGTATTTTGCGATGGTTTTTGCGAGCAATATGCTTTGATACCTTCCTCAAAAAATACAGCCGCTGCAGGATCGCCCGCAAAGACGCACTCTTATTTGTATCGACAAGGCGCCGGAATATACTGTAGAGTATAGAGTCCGCTACTCTGATGACCCATGGGGTGTGTATAAAGACAAAGTCTGTATGTGTGTACGCCTGAGCCTTTTCTATAGCATCTGGCGTTGCGGTGCTATATACCGTGAGGCGAGGGCCGCCTTGCCGCTCGTTCTCATCGATAAAGTTCTGCACCAGGTTCTCTACCGCACCCCCCATCACCGAAGGTACCGGCAAGAGGCCAGTCGTTATGATCGCTATAGTTCCTTCTTGGTTCATCGAGCAGCCTCTCCCTCGTATTCATACAGTTGGCGCATATTCTTCATAATATTTGGTGTTGTGTATCGCGATAATGCGGATTGGATTGTATCTTTCTCGCGGTGCAAGGAGCGGTGCTTTTTGTAGTACTGGACAGTCGCGCGAAATGTCTGCCTATCACGCGCTGGCGTAGCACCCACCAACGAGAGGAGCTCAGCAACCCCTCGGCATTCCAGGGCGACAATTGGCATGCGGCCCATCATCGCCTCAAGAATATTAACGGGCAACCCCTCTTGCTTTGACGTAGAAACATATAGATCCGACGCCTGGAGCAACTCTGGTATATCCTTTCTATACCCTAGAAAATGAACTTGACTCTGTATACCATAGCGAGCAGACTGCTTGTGGATCTTACCCTGCAGACTATCTGCACCAACCAGCAAAAGATGCATCGATGCGTCTTGCTGCAAGGTTGTCTTGAGCGCACTGAGGAGCCAAGACTGGTTCTTTCTTTTCGACAGCTCAGCGACGTAGGTTATGACGAAATCACTTGGCTTAATGCCCAGCTTCGCACGTATTGCCTGCCGCGAGTCCTTGTTGATTGTAATATCAAACCGCTTTGGATCCACCCCCACCCCTGGCACATACACCACGCTGGTGGCAAAGTGACGGTTGGCTCGGGCGTAGTCCTCAGCATTGATCGTGATGAGGACGTCAGTGTAGTGCGCCATCAGGCGCTCGATGGGATAGTATACCAGCCAATTAAGCAGCGGCGCACCCGTAAAGAAGTGAAAGCCATGAGCAGTGTAGATCACCCGCGTGCCGCGCTGCCGAGCCTGCCGAGCGGCAAGACGCGTCACCACACTCCCCACCGGTGTGTGGGTATGGATGAGGTCGTACTGCTCGTGGTCGATAATCTCCTTGAGCTGGCGATAGGCCCGGATATTGCTCAGCGTGAAGGGGCTGCGCGTAAATGGCACAACGAACTGCTTGTCACAATCCTCAATATGCTCCTCACCCATCGAGGCATAATGCACCTCGTACCCCTGTTCGCGCAGCATCCGCATGAAGGGCCGGTTAAACTTCTGGAAGTTGGCAGTGTGTGAGGTGAAGAGGACTTTTTTCTTATTCGAGGGCATTATCGACTCCTGTTACTGCCCGCTCATTCCCCTCTGTATGGCCACTCATCATCAATACCGCTCCAATCGTCTTTATCATGATCTTGACGTCGGTCAGGAAGCTTAGCCGCTGCACATACTCACCGTCCATCTCGGCTTTGCGCTGGTCGTCTAGGTCGTCGCGGCCATTTACCTGCGCCCAGCCAGTGATGCCGGGCTTGACGGAATTAGCATGGTATTTTTGGCGCAGACTAATAAGCTTTTTCTCTGTCTTGATGACAGGCCGCGGCCCAACGATACTCATCTCGCCTTTGATGACATTGAGTAGCTGTGGCAGTTCGTCGATGGATAGCTTGCGCAGCACCCCACCGAGTGGTGTGATATAGCTATCTGCGTTGGTAAAACTATTGGTTGGCATATTCTTTGGTGCTTTCGTAGACATAGTGCGAAATTTATAAACTGTAAATAGCTGCTTATCTTTGCCGAAGCGCTTCTGGCGGAACAAGGCCGGCCCTTTCGATGTGAGGCGAATCGCTGCTGCAACCAGCAGCATTGGCAGCCCTAGAATCACCAGCGCAGCCAGCGCAATGCTCACATCTTCGATGCGTTTTCCGTATTCCCGATACATGGTATACCCCCTTGTTACCCTGTGTTGTTATCGTGCCGCGTACCCATGCGGCTGTATACTTCAGCAAAATAAGTTCTGTGTAGGTAGTGCTAGCGCTTAGTCTTGGTCGCTGTGGATGTAGCTGCGGCAGCTGCTTCGGCCACGCGCTGCGATTGCGCATAGTCGTAGGCAAAGAACAATCCTACAATGGCAAGCAGCAGTGCGCCACCGCCACCAAGTGCCATTGCCTGCCACAGCCCTATATTTGCTGGCGCACTTGGTGTATTGACAGTGTCGACAGTTTTGATGCTAATTTTGGTTTTGCCATACAATGCTTTCGTTTGCTTTTCAAACTCGGTAATTGCCTGTTTGAGTAAGGTTTCGCTCATCTTGGGCTCACCAGCATTCATCGAGACAGTGATAATATCGGTGTTCTTTACGTGCTTGGCAGTTGTGTTAGCCAGCAGTGTCTCGTAGCTCCCCTTGTATTGGGCGCGGTCGATTACCGGATCGAGCACCCGCCGTGAGGTAAAGAGCGTCGTATAGTTAGTAAGCGTAATGGTGTTTTGACCCTGCTCTACCCCTGTTAGGAGCAACGTTGCCGAGCTTTTGTACTGCGGCTGCTGGACAGATAGTACATAGGCTGCGCCCAGCCCGACACCAACGAGAATGGCAACAATCATCACCGGCCACTTCCGTGCATAATATCGTGTTAGTTGGTAAAAGTTGATTGTTTCCACAATACCCCCTGTGTGTTATGTTCTCATATTGTTTGTCCCACCTATGTTCGACTATAGCATACATTTTGCCGAGCTCCAAGCATATCTTGCAACATATGACGATCATACATTTATAGAACAGAGGTTATACCATAAATTGTTGTGGAAAATTCAGCAACGCTTTGACTCAATTATAATGATATAATAGCGCTATAGAACAATAGTCTTGATATAATTCAAAACGTAAGGATCATCAATGACAAACTCAACACCAACTAAACTAACTTTTCCAGAACTCTTACATTGGATAAACCTCATCGCAAAACTTCCGTGGGATGCCGCAGGCGATCCTCAAGTCATCGGTCACGCCGTCAAAGAGGTTCAAGACAACTACCCATTCAGACTTGAAACGATTATTTCGGACAGCATAGATCCGTTTCTGTGTCACGACAGGATAGACGTCAATCGTCTCAGTTCGACTCTAGCAGTCGTCGCATACTGCACCGAAACCGGCCAAGACCAAGAAATGGCCACTGACTTATTTGCAGAATACGTTCAAAAGTTACGAAGTACGTGGCCAAAATCACCGCTCCACCAGGAAACCGGAGACCGTTCATATGCACTATGGCAAGGTCCGCACAATTGCTTCGTCGAAATAGTCCACCCTCATGGTTGGCCTCCTCTGCTTATTGTGAGTCCACGACGCGCGCGACTTGAGCAGGGCGGAATAACGCTCAACGAGTTCATAGGAGACTATATCTTCAGCCGCGTATTTCCACTGCGCGATCTTGGCGTCATCAAGACTGCTATCCCAAGCAAAGCGTTTCAGAAGGATGGCAAAGACTATATCTTGCGTCGAGGTGACGATCTAACATGGGACGCGTTCGAAGAACAGCTAGCCCTCACATTCTCAAGGCTCCCCCGGCGTTCTTTCCTAATCATTGCTGATTCGCAGAGTCCAGACCATCTTCCTTTCGTCCAATTCTGCATCCACGACGATCTATCGCTCGACTATGCTGTAACTGCCGAGTTTACTGGAGAAGATATCGGAATACGCAAAGCATCATTCACCAGCGAACAGCGCCACACGCTCAATGGCCTCGGATTTGCTTACAACGATCCAGCAATACCAAATTGGGAACGCTATTGCCGATGGCCGCTCCACAGCAAAGCGATCACTGACATAGCACATGCTTGCGTTATACGGCTACGGGACATAGGGGCAGTCAAAGCGCCAAGCCAACTGCGTTACTGGGGGTGGGTAAACCCAGAAGACCCAAACCCCTACACACCTGATGATCAGTTGGATCCTGGTACTGATCGGTTGATACCCTACCGTCTTGGACTTGAGTACGAAGTGTTGGATTAGAGGTAACAAGTGGGGAGTATAGCGCCTCGCTCTACTCCCCACTCTCTCCACCCTGATACTCACTCAGTGTCGCGCGCACAACGCGCTCTTTGCCGTCACGGAGGATGGTGAGGGCTACGACATCGCCAGGCTGGTATTCGCCAATCAGGCTCGAGACGTCGCCTTGCTTACCCACGACGAGGCTATTGATCTTGGTAATTACATCCTTCTCACGGAGGCCAGCTTTATCAGCTGGGCTGCCTGCTACAATCGCGCTCTTGTCGCCACTTGTCATCACATACGCGCCTTCCTTCGCCGAAGCACCGACCTGCTTGGCAACATCCGGCGTGAGCATTACATAGCGCGCCCCAAGGTAGGCTCGGCGCACGCCTTTGCCCGCCAGAACCGACTTGAGCGTCCCCTTCATCGCATTGACGGGGATAGCAAAGCTAATGCCCTGAGCGTTAGTCGCCACTGCTACATTGATGCCAATCACCTGCCCCGAGCGGTTGAGCAACGGCCCACCAGAATTACCAGAATTCACGGCAGCATCGGTTTGGATAAGATCAGTTAGGCTTTCCGTTCGCTGGGTACTATTGCCCGATGTAGAGGCTGTCACAGGCCGCCCTTTACCAGAAATAATACCGCTGGTGACGGTGTTTTGGTAGCGGCCCAGTGCGTTGCCGATTGCCACAACCGACTGCCCTACCCGCACCGTTGCTGAGTCACCGAGCGACAGTGGCGTGAGCACCGTATTGCCCACCTCAAGTTTGAGGTAGGCAATGTCATTGAGCGGGTCCTCACCCACCACTCGAACGTCATCATACCGCGTGCCGTCCGAAGCAATAACACGGATAGAGCTCGCCTTAGACACAACATGTTTGTTTGTGACGATGTAACCGTCTTTGCTGACAATAATGCCAGTGCCTGCTGCAGCTGATTGGCGAGTGGTCGTGCGAAGCGATGATGATTCTTCGATATTGGTGATGATAGACACGACGCTCTTTGATGCTTTGTCGGCTACATTAGCTACTGCAGATTCGTCAGCGGTGGGAGCGAGGTTACCATCGGTGCTAACCTGGTCGCGCTCAGTGACGGTCGCATTGCGGTCAATTGTTCGCAAATAAACCCACATCGTCATCGCCACGACAAAGACAAGGGCAAGCGCACCCGCCGCAATAATAGACATGATTTTTGATTGACGCATGGCACGCGCCGCTCGCTGGTCTTGCGCTGTCATCTGCGGTTGTTGATTCATAACCTCTTTTCCCCTTACCCTTTTTCTCACTTGCCTCGGCTACGCAAGGCCAGTGGCGCTTAGGCTGTTAAACAACAGCAAAAGCGTCAGCACAAGCCCAACCGCCAGTGTCGACGGCAAGACAATATCGGCCCCACGCACTACACCATGCTGATAGTAGCTATTATAGGCACGCTCACACACAAAGCCAAAGAGCACCAAAAAGAGCGGCAACTGTGCAAGCTTGATCGCCCCCAGGCCAGAGATGGTATAGGCAAACATCCAGTGGTAGCTCACCCAGCCAAGCTCCGCAAAGATCGTCGCAGTAATGAGCGCGTAGGTACGCGTGAGTGGCTCTTCATAGCTACCGAGAACATGCCGTGCAGCACAGTACCCCAGCACCCACAGGGGTAGCACTACCAGGGCAGCATCCCACCGGTAGGAGCTCATAGCAAGAGCCGTTGCCCCAAGAAAAACACCAACTCCCGCCTGGATAGCCACCGAACGGCGATCTGATCGTGGCTTGAGCACTACGAGCCACAACGCATGCAGCACCGCCAAGACAACCTGTAGCCAGATCACTCCACTGGCAGCATACATCAGCATCACGACGCTAATGCCCACGGTGAGGTCGATCATATTTGCCACAATATTGGCAAGCCAAAAGCGTGGCCGCACTGCGAGCGCGCGCCACTTACTCGCAATCACCAGTGCCAACGCGAGCCAAGGCGACTGCACCTCTAGGACGATCAAAAACAGCAGCGTCGCGAGGCCAAGATTGAGCGCCACATAAATGACCTCACTGACCCGAGACTGACGATGTGTACCATGCAAAAAATCCATTGCTCTTTATTATACCATTTTGGGCGAAAAAATAAGAGCCTAGGGCGAGAACATTCTACTCTCTACTGTACTGGCTGTGCTAATTCCGTAGTTTGTCTTGCTACGCCTCAGTTTGCAGAGTCTCACCATAAGATCGCACGCCGCTTCTCTCGCATTTCCTCCGGTGGAGCGTGAAATTGATTGTAATAAATGTGCTTTTTTAGATAAGTGTAAGAGAGTTGATACCCGAGGAGCGCTAGCTCTTGTTGCAATTTATCAGAAGGAAGGTGAAACAAATACTGAGGAAGAGGAATTATAAGATTCAGACAGTATTTGCTTTGTTTGACAATAGCCATACTATACGTTCTATACTTATTATATATGACAAGCAAATTCCATTTTCGCAACACCAAGCAACACTGGGTGGCTGCCGCCGTCCTCGCACCTCTCCTTGTTATTACTGTACCGGTGACTGCCTTTATATTGGCTGGCTATATTGGCAGTCAGATACCACTACACTTCCCATCAGGTTCGTACAAAGAGGTGCTGAATGTACGGCAAGTGACCGATCGCAAGCTATTCGATGCAGCTGCTCAATGCTTTGCTGGCCGCGGGTTGCCACATCGCATCATAAAGAACTCATCTATCCAGGTCCAGGAATCACTTTTTCGTACCAGCATTGAACGATGCTGGAATGAACTCAATAATGCAAAGCTCTCCACCCAGGATCCTGAGTGGACAAAGACGCAACAGTTTTGGCATGGGCGATAGGTACTTGATAGAGATATTTCGTATCTCGCAGCTTAGCTACACAGTTCGTCGTCGGTAAAACTAGGGCTGAGTAATGTAAAACCGCGCAAACACTGCCATATTTTGGCAATAGCAGTGATGCTATGCAATCGGTAAATCACCGTTTTTATACTTCACAGATGGCAATAACCCCCTTCTCGCTATCTTACTCGACGGAGGAAAGGGTTATTATAATGATCTACTTTAGTTCAAAGGTTAAGAGCTAATACTCCGCACAACCTTGTAACTATACACCAAACACAGAAGCTTATCGGCTTATTAAACTACACTTACTAATCGCTAATTACCGACGAAGTACCCGTCGTGGACTGGCCAACCACGACAACGAATTGCGTGTGGCTGCCAGTAGTCACTGGTGGTGTGCCAGTAGTAGCCTGAGCATGATAGATCGACTCTAGCTTGGCCTTCGTGTTCGGTGCACTAGCTCTCCCAGCCACTTGGTAGATCTTGTTACTCCCTGCGCTGCCGCTGCTTGGAGCGTTATCAATGCTGTCAATGACCATGCCAAGCTTCTCTAGCTTGTCTGCCTCGCGCTTGGCTACCCCTGATGCACCTGATGCATTGAGGACGACAACATGGGCCGACTCTTTAGACACCTCTGTGGCATTGAGCGTCTTGTTGATGTACGCTTGGATCTGGCTATAATCGTATGTGCCAGCTGCGGGTACGACCGAGCTAATACCGTTAACTGTCTGTGCTACCACTAAGTCACCAACGGGCGTATCGAGCAAGCTCACACTCTTGATAGCATCACTCTTGATATTTTGCCCCAACGACATAAGTGTACGGATCTCACTTGTCTCAAAGTTGGTACGGAGGTTCTTGCCTAGTGCATCAATGATCCCCGTCACCGCACCAAAGTTCGTCAGGGTGCCAGCACTTGTCGCCTTTTCTTTGATAGCCACGAGTACCTTCTGCTGGTTCTTCTCGCGGTCGAAGTTAGACTGCTCGAAGCCATACGATATACCTGAGGCACCGCGTGCCTGCGCTAGATAGAGTGCATGCTCGGCATCGAGATCAACTGGCCCATTGGGGTAGTCGATAAAGTGACCATTCGGCGGGCAATTCTTAACCATCGTGGCATGGCTCGCACGTGCATTACCACCCTTACACTTCCAGTCGAAGTTGCCATCCATCTGGCCACGAGGATCACGACTCTCGATCGTCACTTTGATACCGCCCAAGGCTGAGACGAGGTCGCGCAGCACGGTGTAGTTGACGTGCACACTGTATTGCAAGTCTAGCCCCACGATATTGCCAAAGAACTTGCGCGAAGCTGCTTGGCGCTCATCCTCTGCCTCGGTGCTCGACCAATCGCTATTGACGCAGTTGAAGTACTCATTGATCTTGCCTGCATTACCAGAGTTACACGACCGGCGATATTTGACATAGAGGTCGCGCGGGATGCTAATCATATAGGCATCCTTCTTATTCTGGCTAATACTCAGAATCATAATGGAGTCAGTTAGGTACGACCCCTCGTGGCCTGGGTCATCCTCCGATGTACCAAGCAAGAGGATATTACTCCGGCCATTGCTATCTGCCTTGAGCTCCTTCTGCTGGATCAAGCCAAAGATATCACCCTTAAAGATATGCGAGCTCGCCATAAAAGCCCGCCACAGCAGCATCGCACCAAAGCCCACACCAATGATGACGAGAGCGATAATAACACGCTTGATCCATTTGCGCCGCGTCGATTGCGGCTTCTTGCGGCCTTTGCGGCCTCGCTTGCCACTGCCCTGCTCGAGGTCAGCAAATATATTGTCGCTTGGATTGATGTCGAAATCGGTTAGGCTACTACTGGGGTTGTTGGTGCTGATAGACGCACTGCGGCGTGGTGTATAATTCCTTGGCTGCTCTGCTGTGGCCGAGCTGCGACTAGAGCCAGCCGTGCCCGTCATCGAGCGGCCCATCCGCGGCATCGATCCGTCGGCACGCCGAAGCGAGCGGGGGCGTCTATCCACCGTCCCGCTACTCTGCGACCGAAAACCATCTATCGAATTGCGACCCGCCATAAACTCTCTCTACTATACTGGATCTGCCCCAAAAAATAAATACGAAACCGCACCCAAACTTGCACTTTGCAAGCCAAAAATGCCGCGAGAGACTGTGGTCGTATGGAGTATAAGCACATATTTGCACAATGCAGCACTATTTTGCATACGGACATCACGATACAACACGAGTCTCAACAATATTTTCATAATTTTCATACCACAACATATCCCATAAGAGCTGCTGGAATGTTGCTGAAATAATTACACTTATCTTTATAACCCGAGGAGATAACCGATGCACTACAGACTAACGATTTATGTTATAATTATATCCATGAGCGAACAAGTTAAACAAACGATAGCACTTTACAATTATATTGACGAATCTCCTTACTTGTCTCAATCGCAAGCCGAAAAAGCAAGGGAATACGCAAGGGTCGGCGAGTGGGCTATTTCGTTAGAATACATTTGTCTCTGCGTTGCTTCTAACTTATCTAAGCAAAACAAACGCTTGACAGAAACAGAGATTAAAACACTCGAGAATTTGGTTGCCATTGTAGAAGAAGATGAGAAGGGTGCATTTAATCACGACTACTTTAAGATCGTAGTAGATCGATAGCAGCAAACAGCATAGCCCGAGAGAGCAGCTACTCATTACTGAGCGGCTACTCTCTTTATAAAATTTCTATAGCTGTCTGCTTGACTCCACCTCCATATATTGATATATATATTAGCTTTCGCTTGCAGAGTTCATAAAAATCTTGCATCGCGCTAGCTTTAAAATAATTGTTCTATGTTTTATAAACAGGAGTGTTTTTATGACAATTTCACCCGGAAACTTTGAGGCAACTAACCAAGAACCAACAAACAACGACCTCGCCAAAGATCAGAAAGAGATACACGAGCAAAACCCAGATGTGCGAGAGTTTCCTCGCCGGGCAATAGCTGTTTTTTATGCTGATACCATTGGAGAAGAAACAGGGAAAGAAGATCATGTCGCATTCAATGAGGTGTTCTCATTCATGTCGTCCGATATACGCGAAAAAATTGGATATCCGTTGGATCAGATTGCCGCTACCCCTTATGGTGATCGAGCAGTCTATGAGCTTTGTCGTGCATATGTAGCAATGCAGTATCCTCTCTTGTTAAATCGCGGACGACCTCAGCCTGGACATGATATAGAACGGTGGCTAGACCAATCAGCACGTCTTGCGGCACGTGGCAATCCGGATCAAGACTTAAAAGTTAGACGAGTTCCTGCAGACATATATACACAGCTTGTTGATCGTATTGAGTATCAGTAAATATTTTTAGACGAAAGATAACTTTTCTCAATTCCTCCCCTCCGCCCGCATTTAGTGATATAATACTTCATGATGGAAGCAAGTTTTTTGACCCGCCACCCCAGGCTCAAGGATATCGGTGGCTTCGTAATTTTTGTGGTGTGCGTCATTGTTGGCACGCTCCTTATCAACACCTTTGTATTTCGTAGCTTTAGCGTGACTGGCCCGAGTATGGAGCAGACGCTCTACACTGGCGATCGGCTGATTGTCAATCGCCTGCCCGTCACGATGGCACATTTGCAAAATAACTCATACACACCCAAGCGGGGGCAGATTATCGTCTTTAAGAACCCGCTCTATAGCCCAGGTAGCGAGGATATGAACCTCGTTAAGCGCGTCATTGCCTTTGCGGGTGAGCGCGTCACAGTCAAGGATGGGATGCTGACTGTCTATAATAAAGAACATCCGCAAGGCTTTCACCCCGACGACAGCTGGGATGGTCCTGGCTCTCCCACCAGCGGCGATACAGAGGTGACAGTGCCCGAAGGATCGATTTTTGTGGCGGGTGATCACCGTCAAGGCAGCTACTCGCTCGACTCACGCAATGGCCTCGGCACCGTGCCACTCTATGATGTGATTGGTCCCGTCAGCCTGCGCCTCTGGCCACTGACGAAAGTTCAAGGGTTTCAGGTATAGCACCTGATATCGCTCTAGTGACCTCTCCATCCAGAATCTGAATTTTGTAGAAATATATTCATTATTACAGAGTAATTATTATCACGTATACCATCAGGTCTTTACCAAAAATAAATAAACCTCCTACTCTAAGAAGGCTTATTGTAAGTTACACTTTATTTCGCTACTTCTCGTCCTGTGTATGCTCTAGCAAACCAATAATCCGCTCGAAGTCGTCGTCGCTGGTGAAGCGGATAACGATCTGCCCTGCCCCGCGGCGGTTGCCACGGATCTGGACTGGTGCACTGAGCTGTTGCTCAAAGCGCTGGCTGGCAGCCGTATACTGCGGTGGCGGTGCTGGGCGCTGCGCCTTGGCGGTCTTTTGAGCAGAGTCACTTGCCTCGGTGCGCTTGAGAATAGCGAGGTACTGCTCGATCCGCCGCGCGCTCCACTCTTCCTGAATAATCTTGGGCAAAATATCGGCAATCTGTGCTTCGTCTAGGCTAATCAATGGCCGGACTTGCCCCTCGCTCAGCTTGCCATCAACTACTGCTTGGCGCACTACCTCAGGCAAGCGCAAGAGACGCAGCGTGTTGCTCACCGCACTGGGTGACTTACCGCCAACGCGCTGGCCGATTTGCTCGAGCGTGAGGTTGAATTGATCGCGCAGCTTGAGATACGCTGTGGCGGTCTCGATAGCATTGAGGTTTTGGCGTTGGATATTTTCGATAAGAGAGAGCTCGAGCTTGTGCTGGTCAGACAACGTGCGCACCAGTGCTGGGATCTTCTCCAGCCCCGCCTTGGTAGCAGCTCGGTAGCGCCGCTCACCAGCCACAATGACATATTTGCCTTTGTTATCAGGGGTGACAACAATGGGTTGCAGCACACCATGGACACGGATGGACTCAGCGAGTTCATCAAGCAACGCTTCATCAAACACCCGACGCGGCTGAGTAGGGTCAGGCATAATTTCTGCAAGCTTGATCTGACGCAGGTCACTAATTCGGTCGTCTTGGTCGGCGGTTGGGTCGAACGATTCGTCCAGCAGCTCCGCCGGAATCAGCGAATCAAACCCCCGCCCTAAACCTCGTTTTGCCATTTATACCCCCGTTCGTTCGATTATTTCTTTCGTCACGGCTTTGTACGCCCGTGCGCCTCGACTAAAGCGATCATATGCCCCAATCGGCGCACCATGGCTCGGAGCCTCAGCCAGGCGAACATTGCGCGGGATAGACTCCGCAAACACCTTCGCCGGAAAATGCTTCGCAATCTCAGCCAAGACCTGGCTCGAGAGCGATGTGCGACCATCTACCATAGTGGGCAGTACCCCAATAAGATCAAGTGTTGGATTCATATTCTTGCGCACCAGCTTCATTGTCTCGAGTAGCTGCCCGAGCCCTTCCAACGCATAGAATTCCGCCTGGACTGGCAATAGCACATAGCGTGCTGCAATGAGCCCATTGACAGTGAGGAGACTGAGGCTTGGTGGGCTGTCGATAATGATATAGTCGTAGCCAGTCAGCTCATCAATCGCCCCTTTGAGACGGCTAAAACGGTGCTGCGCCTTGGCCAGTTCTACCTCAGCATTGGCCAGCTGCGGCAGAGCGGGCGCGATGAAGAGATTCTTGTGCTCAGTAGGCTGGATGATGTCAGCAAGTTTCTTCTCGCTCTTGACGACCTCTGTCATGGTAGCATCAAGCAGCTGCTTATCTATGCCAAGGCCGCTCGTGGCATTGCCCTGCGGGTCAAAGTCAACGACGAGGGTTTTTTTGCCAGCCTTTGCCAAATAATAGGCAACATTAATCGCTGTTGTCGTTTTGCCAACACCACCTTTTTGATTTGTTACACAAATTACTGCCGTCATGTCCCGTATTTCCGTTTATCCTCTCCATTATAGCATAACCCACATTGGTTAGTGAGGCGAGGTAGCAGAGTTATGCACAGGATAAGAAGGCTTTTTCGCGTGATTACCTCTGTGGTGTTTACATTGGCTACCCAAGGCCTACCTCGCGCTACTTCACTATGCTACCCACTCGAGGGTTTTCTTAAGTCTGATCATATTATACCTTCGTGTTGAGAAGAAAATTCGCTACACCCCTCACACTCCTCTAGGGTAAGGTAATGCAATAGTGACCTAAGAGAAATTAGCGTTACATATTCTAGCGCAAAGCAAAGAAGGTTGGGTCATCAAGCTCATCGTGCGCATGCGCTGAGGCTGTACTATCAGGCTGCTTAGCCAGTGGCACCGGGCCATCTGACTGGGCCTGCGTAGTATGCGGCTGGTGGTGTAAGAGCTGGGCCGGGATTGCGGTACGCGGCTTGGCGTGCTGGATAGAGAGAAGCGATGGGTCTTGTGGTGCAGCTGGCTTAGACACGGTACTCGCTGGTTTTTTGTTTGGTGAAGGAGCGGTTGATTTGGCGGCTTTGCTGGGAGTAGTAGGCTTTTTCGCCTGCTTGTCTGGCTTAGCGCTTGATGGCTCCGCGGCTGCCTGCTCATCGCGTGCTTCGCCACCAGCTGGCTTGCGTCGGCGACGTCGGCGGCGCTTGGCTGTACCTTCACCTGTAGTGGCGGCTGATGTTGCCGAAGTCCCCGCTTGACCTGCCAATGTTACACTCACCCCTGTACTGCCCGGGTGAATCCGCTCATTAATGGTATCCTCTACTGTTTGGCGCGACTGGCTATACAGCTCGCGGCTATGCTCGATAATGCGCGACAAATGGCTCCGCTTGGCCTCAGGCAAATTAAGCGTAGTAGCACTAAAAGCTGGCGCCTTCTCGCCATTAATCACCATGTTGATGATGAAGTTGCGGTTATGCATCTGGGTGAGATCGTTCTCCTCAAACTGCGGTTCAAATTGTTTGGCAAGAATCGGGCTGTCGTCTGGCGAGACGCGAAAGCTAATCATTGTCCCGACGTTGCCAAAGACCGCATCGCGCACCGTTGGCTCCATCTGCGAGATATATTGATTAGCTACGGTGAGGTTGAGTCCATACTTGCGTGCCTCACTCAGGATAGTGGCAAAGCTATCAGTTGCGAAGTTTTGGAATTCATCCACATAGAGATAAAATGGCCGCCGGTCGTGGATATCGAGAATGTCGCTGCGACTCATCGCCGCCAGCTGGATCTTCGTCACCAAAAATGAACCAAGAATCCCCGCATTATCCTCGCCAATCAACCCCTTCGACAGATTCACTACCAAGATCTTGCCCTCGTCCATAATCTGGCGAATGTTGAACGACGAGTGCGTCTGACCAATGATATTACGGATAATGGGGTTGGCCGTAAAGGCCCCCACCTTGTTGAGCACTGGCGCGATAGCCTCCGTCTGGAACTTCTCCGACCAGCTGGCAAACTCTACATTCCAGAACTGCCGCACCACCACATCGTTGCAGTAGCCGATCGTCTCTTTGCGGAATTTTTTATCCGTCAGCATGCGGGTGATGTCGAGCATGGTAGGCTCAGGTCGATCGAGCAGCGCAAGAATGGTATAGCGCAAAATATATTCCAGCCGCGGCCCCCAGCTATCGCCAAACATCCGCTTGAGCACACCAATCACCTCTGATGAGATCGTCGATTTCTGCGCTGGGTTGGTAACCTCCAGTGGGTTAAAGCCAATCGGGTGCTCGACGTCTGCAGGGTTAAAGTACACAACGTCATCTAGCCGTGCCTCGGGGATGAACTTCATATTCTCGATGGCAAAATCGCCATGCGGGTCGATAATAGCATAGCCTTGATTATGATAAATATCACTCAAGGCAAAGAGCTCGAGCAAGCCACTCTTCCCTGCCCCCGTCTGGCCAATGATGTAGACGTGGCGTGAGCGGTCGCCCCGCAGCATACCAAACTGGTGGTTGATCCCCCGAAAGTTGGTCAGGCCAAAGGCCGAGATGTTCTCATCGTCAGCCGCATGGCCAGTGAGGACAGGCAGACGGTTGGGCGGTTCGGCGGTTTTGTTGCTTGCCCAAACGATATTGGGTGTCTCAACATTGGTGTGCGGCAGATGGAAGACACTCGCCATCTCCTCAATATTGAGCAAAAAGCCGCGGTCGGCAAAGAGGCGCAGCTTATAGCGGTTGAGATCTTCCTTACGGAAGCTATCGTGGCTCATGGTGAAACCATTGAGGTTGGTGCTGTTATACTGTTTGAAGGTGCCAATGATTGCCTGCATGCGCAGCCGCGCATCAGTGGTACTATCGCCAAGATATGCAACGCGAATCTTAACCTGGTAACCCAACTTAGCAGCCTTTTTTTCGGCCTCGGCGATGCGGGTTTTGTCACGATCAGAGAGCTCCGTTACTGTCGTCATGTTGCCTTCAGGTGGTTGCCACAGCGCCATGAGGAACTGGCTAAACCACCGCGCCTTTGGGTGAAATGCTTCGCCAAAGAACCCACCGCCGCGCACGCGCCTCACCCACGCATCGGATGCTTTGTGCCAGTCATCTGCCACGGGGCGCACCAAAATTTGGATCCAAATCTCATCATCCGTATCCTCCAGTTTGGCTAACGTGCCCGTAATACCGGCTAGCGGATCAACCTCAAAGCTCTGAAAAGTCTTGATCGGCAAAAACTCACTCTCTGCCAGCACAACCTCCGCTGTATAGACGACATTGTGCTGCTGCTCGTGCGCCGTATAGTCGGCTGTGGCGGTGCGAATTTGCACCGTGGGATACTGCGAATAAATCTGACTCTCAACGAAGTTGCGTAGTGCACGCGGCGTCCAGACATAAAACTGAATCTGCCCACCGACTGACGCAATCTCAAAGCTGAGATGCTCTTGGTAGCCATCATTAATCTTGAGCTCGCGCGCATCACGCAAGATACCATGGAGGCTGGCAAACATTTGCTCAGCTGCGAGCTCAGACTTGTCGTTGGCACGGGGAATCTCGAGGATAAGCAGCTCACTCTCCACCTCGCGCAGCACATCAACCTGCCGATTGTTGCGCCACGTCAAATAACCGAGGAGGATCACCACTGGCACCCACACATACCACTGCAGAATAATCGTGAAAAACGTCGTAAAAAATGCCATAATGACGCGCTTTGATTATAGCATGGGACATGTGTTTTGACAAGGTATGTACGCAATTTGTTCAATAGATTTGCGAGAGCGGCGAGAAACAACTCTTTAGCTACACGGCCACTGGACTCATGACGCCTCATAGCTGCTTTAGTATACAGAGCAGCAACTATATCTCATACCTCATCAGATAACTGAGCTATTGGATAAGCAAAGAGAGCAACGACGCTTTGATATTTTGGAATTTAGCAATTGCCAATTGCCCTATTGTTACAAATTCACTACACCCGTCTCGACCTGCTCGGCGACAAAGGCAGCGCCTAGGACGCGCTCAAGACTGGAGATCATCTCGTTTTCAACTGGTTGGCAGGTCGTCATCGTCACGTATGCCAAGCCGGTCTCGGGCCAGGTACGCGCTGCGATATGTGCTTCGGGCAAGAGAAGGGCCACACCAATGCCATACGGTACATAGTCGTGGCTCACCGAGCGCACCGCCGAGAGCCCCGCTCGCCAGGCAATCTCGCGCAATGCTTGCTGCACAACAATCCGGCTATTGAGGCATACTGCGCTCCCACCGGTGATTTTAAACGTCATTGTTTGCAGCTGCTCTGCTTTCATGGAGATATTTTATCATATTTGCAGCCGTTTCTGGGGAGAATCGTGGTGGAATAGCATTGTACTTTTGCTATATTATCTATTCGATTATCTCTGGTCGCACGAATAACACCCGCCTTTACACTCCACTATGGGGGTGCTGGAATAATGGCGAAGATGGCCACCAAACGCACACTTCAGAACCACCTTTAGCAGTAGTTCTTCCTCTATTACTTCATTTGGACAAAGTGCAAAAGCTCACTGGTATCAACAAGCATTTTGCGCTGGCTCCGGGAGATTGCTGTGTGAGGAGATATTCCACACCCCCAAGCAGTAAAATTGACGATTTGTCCTGCGATGCTATACTAGCATTATGATTGATACACTCACGAATACCCTCACCAAACTCTGCCAACCTCTCCCCCGCATGAGCGCTGCCATGAAGCAGTGGTTTCGTGACAACCTTTGGATTATGATGCTGCTGGTTGCGGTTGTTAATGCTGGGTACGGAATATCCTTGCTTATCCAACTGTATCAGGCCTTGACGGCAAAGGTGAGTGCTTGGCTGGTGATGGTTGCGCCACACACATCTTCGTCGCTGACTGCGCGGCGGGTGTATCTCGTGGTGGCATTGCTGTGCGTTATTACTCAGGCGATCATTGCGGGTGTTGCGGTGCTCCCCTTGCGCGAACGGCGCAAACAGGGGTGGGTGCTTGCGGTGTGTAGTATGCTAGTGACTGGTCTCTTTGCGATTATTGGCCTTATTCTCAATATATTTATGATGCCACTGGCCGTGCTGGTGTCGCTCGTGTCGCTGCTGTTTGCACTGGCGGCGCTGTATGTTGCGCACGAAGTGAAGGATGAATTTCAGCGCTCGTAGATTACACACCTGATACCTTGGCTACTAGCACTTGAGGGCTTCACTCCCTCTACTTACCTCACACTTCCCGCTCGTGCAATGAGAGAATGAATGTCTCTATTGAGTTATTCATTTCGCATGCGAAGCTAGAGAACTTATTTGCCTGGTGACAGGCTACCATTTCTTCAAATGAACGACAAGAAAGAAGGTTAGTGGGCAATACTATAAAGCCGATCGGTTCCGGTGCAAACAGCTTGAAAACCACCTCTGCCTGTGCTACAGTATCTACAGCGATGGGGTGTCGCCAAGTGGTAAGGCAACGGGTTCTGGTCCCGTCATGCGGGGGTTCGAATCCCTCCACCCCAGCCAAGCTGTATAACAGAGTGAGTGACAAGGTTCCGTGATCTTTAGCTACCATGAATAACTACCTCTGTTGTAAAGCTTGGTCAAATAGGAATTATCGTCCAGTCCGGAGCGGCTGGACGGTTTGTTTTGTGATTTGGTTCTGTGACTTTCTGCTAGTATCCGCTATTTGACATATAATAAGTATCAATGAGTAAGAGCAGCGATAAAGAGCTATACATGCAGTGCCGTGACGCATATCGTGAATGGCTTGCAGATCAAAAAACAGATGATCGCCTTGTGGGCGTGAGATCTCCTGGATGGTTTTATGGCCCCTACAATATTCCCGCAGAGTTGCTGTTTCGAACACTGCACAAAAAAGTCAACGACAGAATCGCGATGCGTGCCGAATTTGACAGTAAGCTTCTTAATATGGTCTACAACAATGATGAATATGATAGACGGGCGCTAGCGGTAAAGCCGCAGCACCAACAGAACAAGACCTTTACAATTTACTTTCAGATATATTTTCTATCAAAAAGCACAAAAACAGATTTATTTAAAACACGGCTTACGCTTTCCGGCATTAAGTTTACCTGGTGTAGTGAGCGCGATTTTTGGAGGACAGTAAAGAAGACTGGTGATATAAGAGAGTATCGATGGCGTCGGAGTGAAGTATTTCCGAAGCTTGATAACGAGTCTAATACCTATACTGTTAAGGCTAAGGTCGCCAATCGCAATATGGAAGCGGCTGTTAATAAAGCCGCCAGAACCTTTCAGGGATTCATGGACTGTATTAATGTTGTACAAGTATTTAATTATCAGGAGCGCAATCTGTTGTATGGTCCGAGCAGCAATAAGACGGCTATAAGTAGTGTCGGCATATTTATAGCCGAGAGAGACGGCAGGGCTGAAATATTTTGGTCTACAACAAGGAGACATGCCCTGCCTTCAGAAAAGCTTAATGCTCTAGATACTGGCAAAAAGGGCTTTCTTAGGGTCTTGCTGAGGGCATTTCAGGATAATAATTTTGCCGCTGCTGAGCGGTTGAGGTGTGTTGTTATGGAATTTGCATCTGCACTGGACGCGGAAGATGTAAATCTTGGCTTGTTGGGGTTTTAGAGGTGTCTAGAAATTACCACCAGAAAAGCAAATGGCCAAACTCGCAGAGAGGCTGAGGTATTGGATATATTTAAAAATTATATCCCTGGAGAGAGATATTGGGAGCAGCAAGGATTCCTGATAAAGGAGACTCGTAATATCTATGTCCATCAGGGTGTCTCTAGCACGGGAGGCGCCCCTGACTACTACCTAAACTGGTCCAAGCAGTACGCTGAAGCTGCTATTAGAATATTAATCTGGCTTTATAATAATTGTGCAACATGGAGAAGTGACGATGATATAGATATATTTTTTGATCACTATAGCCAATCAAACCGCAAGCTTGAACTGGCTGAAAAGATATTAAGGAGCCGTAGCGTTCGTGTTGCACAGCCGTGACTTATGAGCTTCTGGGGCCTCTATTCTTTCGCTTCTCGTCTTTTGTTAAATAAATAGATAAATTGTTTTACCATAGCTTCCTTAAATTCGGGTGATTTCTCATTTCCTACCTTTGCGATAGTATGAATATCACGTACCCTCGGACGCTCGAACAGGACAAGATCTGACTCCTTCGTATTTATTAGGTTGCCATATCGCGGATCAGACGTGATAATTTGGTGTATAGTATCAATGCTAATAATAGCATCTATACTGAGTATTGCGTCTAGTGTTAAATCTCTATATGTATGGTTACTTTTTCCTATAGTGTGCCAGACTCCTGCAAATTGCAGTACAAAGCTTATCGCGTCATCTGCTGACCGTATCTTCCTCCCTAGATATTGACCAGTTTCCTCTCTACTGGAAAGCTCGGCCCATCTTGCGTACAGTCGTATAGACGAGCCACCTTGACTAGGCGACGGCAACTTATCATTGTCGGCGAAGCGCCTGATAGATCGCAGCACGACAGCTTTGTATTGTTGCATCTGGGATCTTTCCAATTTAATTGAATGACTACCCCTTCCTGTACCATAATGGATCACGTGGTCCATAGTACGCGAGAACGTATCTATCCTGGCCCGGCTGGAAAGGTGCCGGAGGATAGCATACAATCATAGTACAATAGTAATTATGCTAGAAGAAAACATCATCCACAAAAAATCAGCCGGCGGAATAGTTTGCTGCTCAAAAGGCAAGATCCTCACACTAAATGTAACCAAATACGGTGAAATCGTATTTCCAAAGGGGGCCATTGAGCCTGGTGAAAGCCCAGAAGAGGCAGCAGTTCGCGAGGTTTTAGAAGAGACTGGCTATCATGTTAAGGTTAGAGCTCCGCTTGGTGAGGTGTCCTATGAATTTGACGAGGACGACGGCAAGCGATACCGAAAGACGGTTTATCATTATCTGCTGGAATTGGTGGACGAAAACGAAGCCCCAGAGCCCAACCGAGAAGAGCACGAAAATGATGAGGGTATAGAAAATTTGTGGCTTTCGATCGAGGACGCCAGAAAGCACTTGACGCATGAGGACAGTAGAC
Organism: Candidatus Saccharimonadota bacterium; assembly: GCA_905373835.1. Classification (GTDB taxonomy): domain Bacteria; phylum Patescibacteriota; class Saccharimonadia; order Saccharimonadales; family Saccharimonadaceae; genus Saccharimonas. Next base: position 17,474 of record CAJPUN010000003.1, on the reverse strand, counting down.
AGAAACTCGAGGATGCGATTACTCTATTGAGGAGCTTTCATCCTTAGAGCGAGATATAGCGAGAGATATGCCACATAGGCCCAGTTCTCTTGCGAATATTTCGTCAAATTCTGGTATCTATAACTCTGGCCTTTTAATGTTACGGTATATGGATCTCTCCATCGAAATGGTGTTTCAGGATAATCGAAATCTGTTCTACTTACTATATACTCGATCGCCTCCAGGTGCGTCATTGGTGTAGGTGTCGGCTGCTGGTCATGGGTGTCAGCAATCGAGGGGGGTAGTTTCATAGTGTGTTGTCATATGTGTATGAAACCACACCACTCGTCATAAAGCAATAGCAAGGGTGCAAAATGGCGCCTTAACGCCGTCGACGCGGACGCACCACAGCGTGCCCTTTGCCAAAGTAGGTGCGGCCAAGCCACTTGTGCCCTTCGATAATCGCAAGTGGAACGAAGAATGCTACGATCCAGACAAAGACACCATCGCTCCACGAGATAGACACCACATGAAGCCACTGCTCGAGTGGCCCAAACAATGCGACCAGCTGAAGTACAATCGACACTGCCAAGCCACCATAAAATGCTGTGCTCCACCGCCGAGCGCGCCGCCAGACGGGCTCGTAATCACTGCGGGCAGCGAGAGCGCTCGCCCACTGCATCACCACCAGTGCACAGAAGGCAATAGTGCGCGCATATCCTTCGCCGTGCGAGTGATAATACATACTGTAGAGCCCTAATGTGATAACCGCCATCACCACCGCGATGAGCCCAACCCGGCTCAGCATAAAACGACTGAGCAGTGGTGCTTTGGGATGGTATGGTGGTCGACGCATTGCTTGGGGTGAGCCTGGCTCAACACCCAATGGAATAACCATCGTTGTATCCGTCACCAAATTGACCCACAAGATCTGCACCGGCAAAAGCGGGATAGGCAAGCCCACCAACAGTGAGCCAATCGACACCAGCACCTCACCAAGGTTCGTCGCAAGTAAATACACCACCATGCGCTTAATGTTGGCGTAGATCGTCCGCCCCTCATGCACAGCGCTGATGATGGAACGGAAGTTGTTATCGAGTAGGATAATATCACCAGCATCGCGTGCTATCTGCGCTCCCGAGCCCATCGCAATGCCGACATTGGCATTGGTCAGCGCGGGGATATCATTGACGCCATCGCCCGTCATGGCAGTAATGTCCGTCGCATTGAGCGCTGTGAGGATGCGGTGCTTGTGCTCTGGTATGACCCGCGAGAAAACGCGCGCTCGGGCCACCACAGTAGCCAGCTCGCCGTCGCTTAGTTGGTCAAGCCGCCGGCAATCATACACCTCATCACGCCCCCGTACAAGGCCAAGTTGTCGCCCAATCTGATACGCCGTCTCGAAATGATCGCCGGTAATCATCCGCACTGTGATGCCCGCTTGGCGTGCCTGAGCAATCGACGGCCGAGCCTCTGGCCGCACACTATCTGCCACACCAACCAGCCCGACAAACTGCAACCCTTGGCGCGCTGGCAGCTGCTCTAGCGAATCAATCGGCGCGCGAAGTGCCGTATACGCCAAGGCAATCACTCGATGCCCCTGCTCCGTGAGCTGCTGCAAAGCCTGGAGTGTCGCGCGCTTATCTGTGCTGGAAAGCCGGGCATGGCGAATAATCGCCTCTGGTGCACCCTTCACACACAAGCGATATTGCCCAGTACCAACTGCCTGGAGTGTACCACTCATCGCCAGCTTGTGTTCAAAGGGAAAGAGTGTCAAACCTGTTCGGCGCTGCGGCCGCGAGACGCGCTGCTCGTTGCAATAGGCGGCAAAGGCTCGATCGAGTGGATCATACATCTTGCTTCGGCTATTGGGCAAGGTGCTGCCAGCCAGTGTCTGGAGTAGTGGCTCAGTACGGTTACCTGGTGCCCAGACGGCTTGGACGGTGAGTTTGTTGCGCGTGAGGGTACCCGTCTTGTCTGTGGCGATCGTCGTCACGACGCCAATTGTCTCAATCGCTGCCATCGTCCGCACTAGTGCCTTGCGCCGCGCCATCCGCTGCATACCAATAGCCAAAATCACCGATATTGCCACTGGTAACCCCTCCGGCACTGCACTAACGGCAAGCGCAATCACAAACTGCAGCGCTGCGGTAAGCTCCATACCACGCCACAACGCCAACCCCAGCGTCACCACAGATGCCACTAGCACAACAATGATGATTTGGCTCACCAACTTATCGATCGTCCGCTCCACTGGGCTCGTCTCGCGTGGCTGGCCCGAGAGAGCAGCTAGTTTGCCATACTCAGTTGCATTCCCGGTTGCCGTCACAATAGCAAGCGCACTGCCACCAATTACAAATGACCCCTGATACAAACAATTTCGCCGCTCATAGAGCGCCGTTGCCATCGGTAGAGTCGCACTGTTTTTCTCGATCGGGAGCGACTCACCCGTCAGCTGTGATTCGTCCACCCGGAGCGAGCGTGCCTCGAGCACCCGCGCATCGGCCGGAATCTTATCACCCTCTTCCACGATGATCACATCACCCGGCACGAGCTGCTCGGCATCGAGCGATTGCTCCCCTTCGTGCCGACGGACGCGCACCTGCAGCGGAGCTTTCTTTTGCAACGAGCGAATGATGCGCTCGGTAGAGAGCTGCTGCGTGTAATCGATCAGTGCACTTACCACAATAATCGCCAAGATAATTAACCCATCCACCATCGCCTGGTGGAAGAAACTAATCGCCGCTGCCGCAAACAGCACCAGCATAAACACCGAGCAAAATGGCTTGATGAGCCGCCGCCACAGTGGTTCGTGCACAACGCGGATAATATTAGGGCCGTAGTGTTCCAGCCGCTCAGCCACAACAGTGTCATCGAGGCCACGGACGCTAGACGATAGGTCGGCCATCGTCTGCTGAGGAGTCTTGGCATGGTATGTCATAATAGATCTATTATAGCACACCAAGCATAAGCGTTCTGGACAAATTACCACGCATCGGCGTATACTAGAGCCATGACAAAAGCTCCACACACCACTGTAACCAAAACTAGGGCAGCAGCCAAAAAATCATCGAAGCGCACCGGCATATCAGTCGCTCACCCCTCATTACACCAAGCCGAGCAACCCAAGACCGTTGACTACTACCCCAACCGCATGACTATCGCTGTCTCGGTGCTAGCTGGCACAGGACTCGTCTTGCTGTGTTTGATGGTGCGGATGACAGTGATTGTAGAGTAAACACGCCACACTCTCCTGTGGCCACATAGTTTTTGTAAGTGTCAATAAGCATACTATTTGCACACAAGACAGCACATTAGGCCAATACAGCAAAAAGTATTAGTTATACCACAATGTGCTATAGTGTATCATTATGACACATCGTTTTTCTATTTTTAAGGAGCGCCGCACCGTGCTTTTTATTGCACTTGGCGTCAGTATTGCCCTGCTTGTGGGGAGTGCTGTTGCGCTCTATTTTGTATTGCAGCCGAGTGCTCAGTCGCCCAACGGCCGCAAAAAAACAATCAATCTCCTTACCAAGACAAACGCCCAAACGCAGCAGCGTAGCATTACCTCACAGCTTGGCTTTAGCCTGCAGTATGATCCATCTACTATGACAGCAGAGGGGATCGTCCAAAACCCCAACAGTGTACCAGGGACATTCCAGGGGCAGACATACAGCGGTGACCAACTCCAAGAGGCGCGCAACTACGGCATCATTACCCTCCACCTTACTAGTAAGACTTCTGGTACACCCCAGCCAGGCACTGCACAGCAGTCACAACTGACTATCACTGCAAACCGCAACAAAAATTACTTTGGCAATAAAGACGAGATCCCCGAGTATAAGGGCAAATCAAATCTCGACATCATCACACAAGAAAAACGCAAAAGCCTCGCTCAGGCTGGCCGTGATGATGAGATCCGCGAACGCGCTATTACTATTGCAGGCAAGAAATATCGTGAGCTCCACGTCAAACATCGCCTCAAAGCTCTTAATGGTCAGCTCACTATCTGGCGACAATCCTACTACTACCTAACCGTCCAGCACGACCGACCATACTGGCTTGCCGTAACCAACCTACCTGCCAATGACCGCGATGCGCTCACTACCTGGCAAAATGTAATCTCTCGCGTCTCCTACACGCAGCCACAGGACGGTGCGCTATCTTCTAGCCAGCCCGTGATCGCACGCCTAGCTGCAGCCAATACACCAACCGACACAGCTAACATCCACGGCACAGTCGGCGACGACATTATGCTCAGAGTGGTAGCAAAAAATCAGTTAGCAACAGTTAGAGTTGGTGCAATGCGCTGTGCTCGCCTCACCTTTCGTGTCCAGAGTAATACGCTCACACTAGCAAAGGCTTGTAATGGTGGCATTGGGAGTGGGTCGATTGTGTCATCGGATGGCGTTGTTGTCACTAATGGTCACGTTGTCGAAACAACCGATACTGATCTCCTTGCCAACGCCTTCCCAACCTCCCAACAAGAGTGGGATAACTATGTCCAATTTGTCACTGGAGCGGGTTATGCAACTGAGACGCAGATACGCGAGCTTATCAGCCAAGTCGAAAACGATGATATGGCTGCCGCCCAAAAGCTTATAGCCTATCTGCAGCTTGTGCCAAAATCTAACATTACAGTAAGTAACAGTCGCACCGACTACGTTATCCAGACATCTGATGATCCAATCCGCCTTACAGAAGAAAACACCTGGCAAAAATCTGCCACCAACAAAACTGCGACACTCATTGACAAAGAAGTTGATACAGGTGATGTCGATCTCTCGTCTCGATATACCGACGTTGCACTCCTCAAGATGAGCGGTACATTCCCAACGATCCAACAGCTGTCGTCGCTCAGCTCAGTCCAAAACGGCGACCGCATTACTGCAGTAGGGTACCCAGCGCTTGTTGATGGTGGCATTAGCACTAAGCAGTCTCGCACCATACCCACCGTTTCTACTGGTACAACAAGCAGGACAATGCGTGATGGCGGCGGGCACTCGCTTATTTTGACTACTACCGAGATCTCTTCTGGCAGTAGTGGCGGCCCTGCTTTTAATGCGAAGGGTGAGCAAGTTGGTATCACAACATATGCGCGAGAATCATGCACGAAAGAAGAATCGTGCTTTGGTAGCGGTATTGCCCGAGATGCACAAGACGCACAAACTATGGCAGCCAAGCAGCGTGTCTCCATTGCCACTAATGGTGAACTCACCAAACTATGGCAGACGGGTATCGATGAATTTGTTGCTGGGCGCTACAGCACTGCAGCACGGTCATTTAGTAGCCTCAATAGCAAATACCCAGGTAATTATCTTGTAACAAAATTCCTATCAACCGCTCAGAATCAACCACGAGATGAAACCGACCAGACTACAACACCTAGCCCAGATGCTCGCAATACAGACCCAAGTACAAACCCTGATACCAGCATCGATTACTCCTACACTCCGCTCACATCAAGCGAACACAGCACAATTGTCATACTTATCATCTGCTTCATGGTGATTGTCGTGATTGCGATTGCAGTAATTGGCTTCGCTATCTGGGCTGGTACCCGCAAGAAGAACTCTACTCAGCCGCGTTATCCCTATCCATTAGGGCCAACAGCGCAGCCTGGGCAACCACCCGTTGGCTACACAAGTCAGCCACAACCACCCGTCCAGCAACCATATTATCCGCCCCAGTCTCAACCTCAGCCATATCCACCAGCTCAGCAAGTTACACCAGCGCAGGCGCCTATGGTGCAGCCAGCAACACAGTCTTCATCACCAACTGATCCACTACCGCCACAGCAGCCGCAGGCTACTCAACCCTCAGCACCGACTGAGTCATCTACTCCCGCTCCATTCGAGTAATGATAGCGTCGGCCACCAGCAAATTGTGGTATACTAAAGATCATGAGAGTACGAATAGAGATAGACACAAAGACCTTTGTGCGGTTTTGGCTGGTGGTGATTGGTTTTGCTTTTGCAATCCTCGCGATTTATCTGGCGCAGACTGCCTTGATTATGATTGGTACGGCGGGGTTCCTCGCGCTGGCACTCAATGGGCCAGTCAATGCCATCGTCGAGCGCTTGCCAAATCGGAGCCGCACACTCAGCACTGCACTCGCCTTCATTAGCATTGTGGCGCTACTTGGAGTGGTTCTTGTGCTTGTGGTACCACCTATCGTCCAGCAGACGAGCAAGTTTGTCGACGCCCTGCCGGGGATGGTCCATACAGCGGGCGAGCAGTGGCATAGCTTTGGTGCTTTTGCCGAGCAGTATCATATCCAAGCGCAGGTGGATCAAGTAGTAGAGAGTGCTCGCAGCAGTGTTGAATCCTGGACGCGTGGCCTTAGCGGCAACCTCCTTGCCGGCATCAGCTCCGTCTTTTCTGCAGTCGGCTCAGGGTTCTTGGTGCTCGTCCTCACCTTCTTGATGCTGACGGAAGGGCCAGCCTGGGCAGAGCGCTTTTGGGGGCTCTACCGCGACCAATCTACAATGGAACGCCACAAGAAGGTCGCCCATCGCATGCATGCTGTGGTAGCAGGCTATGTGACGGGCCAGCTCACCATCTCAGGCATTGGCGCCCTCTTTGCTGGGGCAGCAGTCTTTGTGCTGAGCCTCTTTTTCTCGGCTATTCCGAGTAACCTTGCGCTCGTTACCATTGCCGTTACCTTCGTCCTAGCGCTCATCCCTATGTTTGGCGCGACGATTGCTGGGGTAATGATCTCCCTCTTGCTTGCCTTTAATGCCTTGCCAGGTGGCCTCATCTTTGCGGCATTTTTCATCATCTACCAGCAGATCGAAAATAACTTCATCTCGCCCACCATTCAGTCGCGCAAAATTGATCTCACGCCACTAGTTGTCCTTGTTGCCATCACCATTGGCCTTTACATCTTTGGCATCATCGGTGGCCTCATCTCCATCCCGATCGCTGGCTGCTGCAAAGTTCTGCTAGACGACTACCTCGAGCACAACGCCCGCGCCCGCGAAGAATCCACCAAGCCACTAGCCAAGCTGGTGGAGAAGATTAAGGGCGAGGGATAGAAACCTCACAGCGAGAGCCACGCCAGTAAGAATCTTACGATAGATACATCTACATATAAGTTAGAGAAGAATAGAGATTTAAACACTTCTAACTAATAAATATTTCCTGTCCAGGCCGTGGACGTGTAACCCTCTCGACATACCCATCAAAGAAAAAGGGGATATTGTCCTCATCACCATTATCAATCCGCCCCTTAGCCTTACTGCACGCACCAAGAGAAACACTATACTCTGGCTCTCCTGTCACGATTGTCGGCTCATTCCACTCAGTAATCCACGCGTAGCGTCCACCGAAGTTTCGCTTGGCAACCTCAAGGATATAACAACCTGCATCCATCGCTACCGCATCTTTTGTCTCAAGAATAAACATATGGTTCTTTGCTGTAGTATCGGCAGCTTCTCGATAGAGTACATCAAGCACATCATCCACCACTGCAAGACTCTTTACTGAATAATCAAGCATACCATGAAGGTCATGCCCCAGTGCTTTTGACATATAGTCGATGAAATACTGTGCATGCTTCTGTGTGTATGCTGCAAGCTCGCGTTGACTATCTGATTGGGTATTATTGTCTGGATTCGTTGGCATATTATTTTCCTGCTATGTAATAATCTATTATAACTCTGGTCGCCTCGACGCCATCTCAATCCCCAAATCAACCTCAAGCGGATCCTCACCTTCGTCTAGTTCATCTACCTCTTCTGCGGAGTAGTAACGACCATCTTCTAGTTCTTCAGGAGCACGCCATGCGTAGTAAGTCAATGAAGATGGTTCACTGACCTGTATTACGTCACGCAGGATGTGGATTGATTGTGCTGCGAGTGAGACATACGCCGAACTATACGTCGGCAGCAGGAGATGGCGCGAGTAAACTTCATTTTCATTACTCTGCTGCCACCTTTGATTGACCATAGCGCTGATAGCACTGGATTTGTGCACACTTGATGCATTCCGCGTCTGTGGAGGCAGATGTAGTTCACAGACAATCGCCGTGTCGCTAACAACGTAGTGAAGGTACTGTGTCATATATTCTGTAGACACTTCGGGGATCAGTACAATGTGTACGCGATCACCAGCGCGCATGAGTGCGCGAGCAAGTCTATTCTCAAACTGTGTCCAGGAGATTTGGCGCATCGTTGAAACCGTCATGCTTAGATACTATTGTATACTTTCGCATACTGCGGAGAAAAGATGTGTATGGCGATAGCTGAACGCCGATTGGATATTTGAAACTCACAGCCATTTTCTGTCTTCCAGTATGCAATTTCACGCTCAGCATCACGCTTGATTCGGGGCCTACCCCAAACGGCAGTGCCAGCTTCCACATAACCGACAAAAGCGTCGTTCATAAATCTGTCTTGTTCAACTGATTTTGTTGTATCAATATCTGTTAAACTCCACGAGATTATGTCAAGCCCTCTAACCGGATCGGATGTGGTCGCGCTCAGTCTCGGCTGGTTAACTGGAATATCTTTAGCGATAGTACTTGGATCACTTTCATCCCAGCCCAGTTTCTCCATAGCCGCTGCCAGCTTGTCTTCTGTGAGCGGCCAATCCTGGTTGACCCAATAGTTTACAAGTTCGACAAATCTTTGTGGGGTAATGCTGTTCCATGTCATGATGATAGTATACCACTATCATCTTATATACACCATCGCCATTTTATACTATTACACTGTCATCATGTGCATGGTTCGTTGCGTCATAACACTCCCTCGGCACGCAGCGGTACACCACTGTTTGGTCTCGCATACACAGCTGCACAACTGGCGTAATAACCCCTGTTGTCTCGAGTGTATCGGGCAATGACCAGTCGTAGCGTGATCTCCCCTCGCTGCCATATTCTATCGGCGCAACAATTAGATTGTAATAATGCCGCATCAGCACCAGCGCACGTAGCGGATCGACAAGTGGCGCTGCCGAGTCATCAGCCACACCAGACTCCAGTGTTTGCCATACTGCGTCGGGTATCTCCTCAGTCTCCTCGGATGCGTTATATCTATCATAGCTCACAGCCAAGCCACCACCGTTATAGCCAAGGCCTGGCAGTTTCTCAGCATAGTCTGGCAGGTACGCCGCGATGGCAAGATCGATATTCTTGGGTAGAGTTTTGCCTATGTCATAGCCCGTCCGCTCAGTCAGCGGCAAATCTCTGGGCAGCTCCCCGCTGCTCAGGGATGACTCGCAGGCAATAAGGTTGCTCAGGGTAATAATGGCTTCATGCCGAGCAATATTATTGCTATAGGTATCATCATGCTCCCACCCCCAACGGTTTACTGCATCAAAAACTGTACGTAGCGCGTATATCTTGTAATCTGTACGTAGTTTTTGTTCCACTAATGGAGCGCGTGGTGCGGTCTCGTAGTTCACGTTATTTCTCTGCCCACCACCACACTGGCCCTTGCGGCGTGTCGCGCACGGCAATGTGCTGCGTGGCGAGCTCGGTGCGCAGGCGGTCGGCTGTGGGCCAGTCGCGGGCTTCGCGAGCACGCTGACGCTTGAGGATGAGCTGCTTTGCCTCATCTGTAATGTCTGGCGTCGACTCACAGAGGTCAAGGCCAAGTAGCTGATCAATCGCCGCTAGCAACTCCTCCAATCCACGATGGTACACTGCTGCCAGCGGCCGCGCGAGCACCCGATCAAATGCTTCGTCGATGAGTCGCAGCGCTTCGGGGGTATTCAGGTCATCTGCGAGCGCTTCGCGCACTGCCCCGCTCGCTGCCAGGAGCGACACATGGCCCGATTGCTCGTCACTCTTGTGCTGGTCATCATCCAGGCTCTCATACGTCTGGTGGCGCAGGCACGCTACCTCATACCACTTGCGTAGGCGGTTGCGCGCCGCACTGAGGTTTTCCCAGCTAAAGTTCCCCTCGTGCGAGTAGTGGCTCTGCAAGACGAACAGCTTATACTCCATGGGGGTATAGCCCCGCTCGGCGAGATCGACCAAGGTATAGCCATTGCCCAGACTCTTGCTAATCTTCGTACCATTGACCTTGAGGTGGTTGCAGTGCAGCCAGTAGTGGGCAAAGGGTTGGCCCGTCGCAGCCTCGCTCTGAGCAATCTCGTTGCTGTGGTGTACAGGAATATGATCAATCCCACCAGTGTGGATGTCGAGTGTTGCGCCAAGGAAGTGCATTGCAATCGCCGAGCATTCCAAGTGCCACCCCGGGAAGCCCATCACTGGCGCGCCGTCTGTTGGTATCTGGTCAAGCAGCTCCGGTGGCGTGGGCCACTCCATGTCGCGCTTAACACCAGTTGGCGAGAACTTCCATAGAGCAAAGTCGCTCGCGTGGCGCTTCTCGCTATTGGGGCCAATCCGTGCCCCCGCCCGCAAGGCTCGCAGATCGAGCCGGGCAAAGTCTGCATAGGCCGGGAAGGTACTGGTATCAAAATAAATTCCATCACTCGTCTGGTAGGTGTGCCCCTTGCGCTTGAGCGTAATGGCAAGCTGGATTTGTTCATCGATGTAGTCGGTGGCACGGGCCAGCTGGATTGGCGGTGTTAAACGCAGTGCATTCATCCCGCGGACGAAGTCGTCGGTGTAGAACTTGGCAATCTGCCAGGCGGTCTTACCCTCGCGGCGCGCACCCTTCTCGAGCTTGTCTTCGCCTTCATCGGCATCGCTCGTTAGGTGGCCGACATCGGTGATATTCATCACACGCTCCACCTCATAGCCCTCCGCCTGAAGCATGCGCACCAGGATATCCCAGTAGATATACGCTGCCCAGTTGCCAACATGTAAATAGCTATACACCGTTGGCCCACAGGTGTAGAGCGACACCTTGCCAGGCTGGAGCGGCACAAATGTATCGAGGTGACGGGTCAGTGTATTAGCAAACTTAATCGCCATGGGCTGCCTCGTTCTCATCATACTCAACGAAGGCCCGGCTGGCTGCCTCGACGATCTCACGCATCGCCAGTTGGTAGTCCTCATACATTCGCCAACCCGCTGCGTAGGCATGGCCGCCGCCGCCAAAGTAACCAGCGATCATTGCCGCTACTGGCGCATTGCTGCGGATCTTGCCAGTCAGCTTGCCATCGGGGTAGGTCTTGATCGCAATCGCCACATCTACCCCCTCTACCAAGCGCATCTCGTCTAGCACAAGCATACTGGGGTTATATTGGTCGCTATATTCCTGGATCTCCTCCCACGGGATGTGGATGAGCGCCAAGCGGCCATCTAGCATATACTCGATCCGCTCGATCAAGCGCCCTTTATAGCGAAGGATCTCTGGCGCTTTTTTCATAAAATCGCGGCGGCGCAGCTCAATGGTAGCATTGCTTGCGCCCAGCCGAGTCAGCTCTGCAACGGTCTGAATGGAGTCGGCCGTGGTGTTTTGCGTTGTGAGGCCCAGGCTGTCACTCATGATTGCGATAAGGAGATTCTCTGCCGCTTGTGGGTTGACCGCCCACTGAGCATGCTGCGCAAGATTGTAGATGAGCTCGCCAGTCGCCACCACATCTTGATTGATGAGCGTATGGTCGAAGCTCAAGGTACTCTCCGTCGCGTGGTGATCCAGCACGAGCACTGGGTGCGTCATGAGGAAGGCGCGAGCACTCGGTACGTCGAGCACTTTGCTGAGCAAGACATCTGCGCTGGTATCAACAATAATCGCCAACTCAGCACTGCTGTCAAACTCATCAGTAATGCGATCCCAGCCGCGAATATACCGCAAATATTTGGGCACTGCCACCGGACAATAGAGCGTCACCTGCTTGCCCATATCGCCCAGGATTTCCTCCAGCGCGAGGCTACTGCCGACACTGTCACCATCGGGATTTTCAGCTTGGATAATAATAATTTTGTCTGCGCGTTGGACCGCGCGTATCACTTCGTCAAACATCCTCTTTAGTGTAGCAGAATTTGCCAGCAGGCGCGAGGTGTGGTACGGTGATTTATGGCTTGGTATATAAGCCGCGGCAGGTCATACACTTAATAATTAACAGTTATGGATTACAAGGAAGCACTATGAGCGAATGGGATTTGCTTCGGAAAACTTTCCGGTGGTAAGATAGTTCCGCCGAGTGATTAGCGAGGTGTGGTACTACCACGTTTGGCGATCTGCGTCATAGCTAATCAAGTGGGGTGCTTTTGTTTGCACAATATAACAGGAACATGATGTAGTAATTTTAGTTGTACCAGTAAAGGAGGCTTTATGACAAACCACGAGAATACTCAACACCGGCCAAGCACAGGCGAGACCCCTCAATCACATGAGAATGGGCTAATCACAACCTTATGGGGACTCGGTGCGAAATCTCTCGAGCGCACTAAACAAACACTTCACAAGAGCGATACACAGGATGACGCACCTTCACCAAAAACCCATATTTACTACGATGGAGAGCTCATCGAAACACAGACGTTTCCTCAATTATATGCGCGTATGCTGCGCCAAAAACTTGAGACTAATCAGCAAAGCACCATTGTATCACCCGAAGATTAACGAGTGAGTAGCTTCTTGGTATTTTTCACACCCTCGTGCAAGGTATGAATAGCATCAAAAAATGTTCACCTTCACTGCCTCTTGAGGGAATAAATTCAGAGAAATAACCAAGCAAAATACCAGAGTCTATATCAGTACTAACGGTCTTTAGTTGCCTACCTGCGCCTTCTCTACCAGCTTCTTGCCGCCACGCTCAAACCAGCGTGTATAGGTGGGGCTGCTGCCACTAACTCGCTCGCGCCACAGGTTCATGGCATCGCGGCTGTAACTGAGGGTCTCGATTGCTTCCAGCCCGCGGCCGCGGTATAGGTTACCCGCTGCACCTGGGCCACCATTGTAGCCAGCAGCAACGAGCTCAACGCACTCATTCTCGGATAGATTACCGAGCGGCACGCACAGCTGATCGCGCAGGTGCGCTAGGTAGGCCGCGCCAAAGGCAATGCTCGTTGCCGGGTCATACAGATCGTACTGAGTACGAGCTGGCCGAACAAACTTAGCGGCAATCTCCCTGCCTGTACTATCCGTCACCTGCATCAAACCGCTCGCCACACCACTATGCGCCTTGGGGTACCCACCAGATTCCAGCGTCATGATAATCGCCACCAGCTGCGGCGAAACGTTATACTGTCGGGCCTGCTTGGTAATCTCGCCCTGCCAGCGCTTAACGGTATCTGGCATCCAGGCAGGCAAGGTATTATCTTGACTCGTGAGCGCTACATTTGCAGTGTCCTGTGGCGTTTTGACAAACCACGCCAACATGCCACGCTGCCACGCGAGATACGCTCCACCCACGAGCACAAGTACCAGCGCTGCACTCATAAGGCCCCAGCGATTGTTCTGCGCCCAACGCGTTAGCTTTTTCGTCCATTTCTTTGATTTTGCCATTGTTTTAGTATAGCAAATAAACGCGTGTTGTTTCTTCTCTTGATGAGGCCATCTTTTGTTTTCTCTTTAAACCTCTGTAGTTATCGCGTCCACTCCGAGAATGTGACAAAGCTAGATTCTGGAAGGATGAGGTTTCTTTTGATTGACAACTCCCTCTTCCTCCACTATGGTGTATATCATGACAAATTCTCCAGATGATACCACTGCTACCCAGCAACAAAGGCTACAGGCAAGCCAGCTCCCAATCGACCCAGTCAAAATAAAAGCAATGATTGACTATTACATCGCAGAGTATCGCGAGCAGCTGCTTGATCGGGATTTGCTCGAGCAGGCGATAGCAGATGATGAATTATTCTGGCGTAGCAGTGTATGGCGGATAATTACTAGCCTGATTCACGTTATGCGATTCTCTGATTGCGATCCCTACGCTGATAATTATTTTGATAGACAGGCCATTGCCGAGTGTAGACGCTTCGCAACCGATCTCCTGCGCGACCTACAGAAGATCAGCAAGGGTATCCCCGATCTTGCCGCAGAGCTCCCCAAGATTAAGCAGGATGTCTGGGAGTTTCTAGATGTCATTTTGCCAGATTCGCAGCCGACACAAGCAATGCGGTCGAGCACTCTCGAGCTCCAGCGCGATGAGTCTGGCACTGTCTCGCTCCAAACCATCCCTGCCGATCTTGAGCCACAGGAGCTCTTTCACCAGCGATACCGTGAGTATATCAAAATGGGTGATACACCAGATGGAGCAGCCCGCTTGCAGGAGCTACGCGAATCGCTCGATACTCGTATTGCTACTGCCAGGGATATGCAGCGCGATGATATCGATTGGCCTTTTTATCACCTCCTCAATGATGCCAATACGCTCCACTTACATACTCAAGATACTCATGATTTTACTCGCATTTGCACGATTGCGAGCCTTTGCCAAGAAATGGCCTATCGACACTTTGAATATAACCCTGCGACAACAACACTCTCGCAAGATCGAGAAGTTAGTCAATATATTTCATCAGCTCAGCAAGAACTGGGCATGATCATCGAACTCCTTCTCGAATTCGATGATGATGGCGTAGCGAAGGCGCAGCAACTCGAGCAGTATGCCATCAGCCCCTACATCAAGGCAGAAATCGATGCCGAGTATGTCATACATGGCAAAGATCCAGACGGCACGCGCCAAGCCCGCGCCTCCGCTTATGTTATTACACCCGAGGATGAAGGGTATACACTCCACGCTGTTGTTAATTCATTGAACGACCGGCGCTTTATATTCGATCAGCGGATTCGTGATGCTTACATTGCCATCATTACCAAGCACCCATCAGAGCGATCTTCTTCACGGTTATTTGACGACTACTATCTTGTAAAGCTCTGTGCCAAGCATGGCGAGCAAGCGGTCGCTCGGAAGGCTGCCTGGGATATGGTGAACTATTATTTCTACCAAACAGATGAGATAGAGGAAATCCATTTCTATGTGCTTTTGCTCAAAGACGAGCTAGGAGAAGGTGAGAAAGTCAAGCAGTGGATCGCGCAACAGCTGCGCGACAACCCAAGCGCCGAACTCGCTACGCTTTATTTTGAATGTATCGGTTATGATCATGACGTATTTCGCTTTTTGCAAGAGGCCACCACGCGCGAAGCAGCATCGCCCATGGAAGCGCTTGTCCAGCATGTTGAGAATCTTAATACACTCAGGAGCACTGTCAGCGACTGTCTTTACGACTTCGTCGAGAAGCAAGAAGCCGCCGAAGAGCAGCGACGTCTCCACGCAGAATCAGCACAATAGTCTCTTCACTACACCGCGCGCCGCCCCTCGAGCGCGTGGCCGAGGGTTATTTGGTCGGCATATTCAAGGTCAACGCCAACGGGGATGCCACGGGCCAAGCGTGTCATCCGTACCGTTAGGCCTGCCTCGGCAATGTGCCGCTGCAAGAAGAGCGCAGTCGACTCGCCCTCCACACTTGCATTGGTAGCAATGATCACCTCTTCTACTGCGTCATTAGTAATACGTTCCAGCAGTTCGGGGATATGCAATTGCTCTGGCCCTACCCCATCAATCGGTGAGATGACGCCACCCAGCACATGGTACGTCCCCTTGTAGTGGCCAGTGCGCTCCAGCGCCACGATGTCGAGTGGCTCCTCCACAACAGCAATCTGCTTACGATTGCGCTCTGGGCTGCTATAGAGCGGCGAAATATCTTGGTCAGGATCCATCAGAGCAAAGGTAACGGGGCAGGTTGCAACAGCAGTGTGAAGCTGCGTGATCGCCTGGGCAATCCCCTGGCTTGTCCGTCCATCAGCCCGCAGCAAAAAGTACGCATAGCGCTCCGCCGTGCGTGCGCCTACCCCTGGCAAGCGCCCTAGCTCATCTATCGCCCGCTGTAGAGCATGAGGCAGAATATCTGCCATACTAGCTAGAACCCGAGGTTGCCAAGCCCACCCATCAGTGATTGTAGCTCTCTCTCCAGTGGCTGCATCTTCTTAGCAGCAATCTCTTTTGCTTTAGCCAAACCATCGCGAATCGCAATCTTGAGCCAATGCTCCAACTGATGGATATTATCCAGATCCACCTTACTTGGGTCTATCTTTATATCCTTGATCTTCATATCAGCTGCAATCTGCACAATCACTGCACCATCACCAGCATCAACCTCTATAATCTCTTTCTCTAGTGATTTCTGTATTTTTTGCACCTTGATCGCGCTATTAACCAATTTCATTTTGTCGCCCATTGCCATATTTCTTCATTTCCTCCGTTTCTTGGCTGTCGTACTCGATTTATTATACATGATTTGGTGGATGGCTGGAAGGGATACTCGATCGCTCAGCGCCTCTTATGCCCATTATTGGGGGATTGTCACCAAATGAGAAATCATCAACCACCACGCACGCTTCGAGCGTAATGAGTATGACACGCCTCACAGTCCAACACACATGCTTCGACTATACCCAGAGCAACAAGCGCACCATGATATCCGTCTCGAATCGATTACTCGTCCAGACACTACACACAACTCAGCATGCACACAAGCCGAGCTTCTACGACAGAATACCCTGCTCTACCAGCCAACGGTAATTCCAGCCATCGTTCGATTCGGTTTTATAGCTCCAGAAAAAGTGGGCGTCGGCGCTGGCAAAAGCCGTTTGCTGCGCCAGTATGTAGGCGGTGATGGTCGGTGGAGTCATGGCAATAGCGGGCGGCAAAATCGCGCTCCACTCACCAATGATGGTTGGGCGCTGCAACGACTGGTGCGTCTGGGTAAACTCATCCACAATACTCGCGTGCTGATCATAATCCACCAGCGCCAAGTTGGCCGCCCCAAAGCACTGGTAGTGGTGAATATCCAGCCAATCACGGGGCTGCGCCCGGCGCCACCGTGGCAACTGGTAGGCATCGCTAATAATAATGCGCGTTGTGCCCAGTACAATGTGGCGCAACCGGCGGGTTGTGCGGCGCGACCACAGCCGCAGCAGCCAGTGCTGCAGCCAATCCTTCGTAAAGGGCTCGTTCAGGAGCTCAATCCCCCAGAGTTGCGGGCTTGCACTATAGCGCTCAGCGAGCTGCATGAGGATACGGCGGGTTGCCCGGCGGTTTTTGGCCTGGTACCACCCCGTCTGCGGCATGCGGTTGCCACTCCCACTGTGGTCGCCCAAGTTCTGCGCACCCGGCGCCGCATGTAAATCAAGCAAGACACGCATATGGTATTTTTGAGCCATCGCAAAGCACCAATCCAACTGCTTGGTAGCCTCGAGGTAGCCGTCCTGGCTTTCTAGCACCCAGTAACCAACCGGCACGCGCAGCGCTTCGATACCGTGCGCATGCAGCCAGGCAAAGTCCGCTTCGATCATAAATTCCTGCCGGTGCTTGGCAATGCGCTCCGGGCCGTCTGGTTGCATCATCAGCTGATGCTCGTTGCTCGCATCGGTGCCCGCAAAGACCGATGGCGTCATCCAGCGCTCAAGCACCAGCCACCCACCCAAGTTAACACCGCGTAATGGTTTATGCATATGCTTTATTATAACAAAGTATAGAGCTAAACTATAATGACAAGTATGTATACACGCACCCTCACCCTACCCTCCTATGGCCAAACCCAGACACTGCGCTTGGTAGCGCCA